>CAYWCX010000007.1:0-32719 GCA_964456925.1 uncultured Planctomycetales bacterium | reverse complement strand
GAGTAAATTTTGGCACCCAGTTAGGGGTGCCATTTTTTTTGCCAAAATTTACGGAGGAGCGAGGACAAGAAGAGTCTGAGTTTACACTTGCCGCAGGCAAGTGCGGGGGAATAATTGACTTCTTAACCCTCTGTGCTAAAATATAGTGTAGAGGGTTTTGTTTACCCGCTAGAAACACTGTGGTCAGGATGAGGGAAACAAAAGATGGCTGACGCACAAGAAACCAAAAATAAGAATATAGAGCTCCGGCCTTCCAGGGCGGTTAGGGACTTGGTTTTAGTTATCGCCGTTACTGTTCTTGTACTTGTCCTTTCATATTTCTTCGATGTGTTTATAGTAATTGTAAAATTCCTGCAAAAGCATCCTAATAAGATAATTTATGTTGATGAAATCATTATTGGTCTTTTAACTTTAAGTATCACTTTAACTATCTTCGCCTGGCGCAGATGGGTGGAGTTAAAGAGGGAAACAGCCGAACGCATCAAAAAACAGGAAGAACTTCTTAAACTTACTGCTACACAGGCAGAAGTAGAAAGAATTATCAGCAAGCAACTTCGTAGTGACATGGACCAAATGAAACAGGATGTGCGAGAAATGCTTCATATTATCTTGAGCAAATATAAGAGGGGAGTTTAACCAACCGCGTTCGTCCACGAAGGAGAGCCAATCTTAGAATAGCCCTATTGGTACCAATAGGGCTATTTGCTTTTGGGGGGCAAAAAATTTCGCAGGAAGCATAAAATGACCTTGACAAAGTTAATATAATTAGTTATACTTTTTATGTAAATCATATAAAACATATTATTCATAAATTACGTGTCATAAAAGGAGGCATGGAAATGCTTAAATTCCAGGGACCGAAGGTATACGGGACGGTAACGGTCGGAGAGCGAGGGCAGGTTGTAATACCGGCGGAAGTGCGAAAGTTATATCATATTAAAAGTAGTGATAAGCTTATTGTCATTGCGAAGCCGGAAGGGCCTATCGGTCTTATCCCGGCGGACCGCTTAAATGAATTCCTCAGCCATATGAGTGAAATGCTGGCAAAGATTAAAGAAGAAAAAGCCAAATAATGAAAAAACTCATTTTTTTCTCTTTAATTTTCTGCTTTTTCTATTTTCTCATACCGCAGGCCAAAGCCGAAGAAATCCTGACCTGGCAGGATTGCCTTGCCGAGGCAAAGAAGAACCACCCCGATTTGATTTCTGCGGTAGAGAGTCTCAACCAGCAGAAAGCGGAAAAATCCATCACTGCCAGCGCCCTCTATCCGCAAATCGACGCTAATCTGGATGCCTCCACCGCGAGCGCAGACAAGGTTACTACCGATACTTACACCTACGGCGTCACCGGCTCACAGTTAGTCTTTGACGGCTTTAAGACCCTGAATAAGGTGAATGCCGCTAAAGAAAATATCCGGGCCGCCGAGCAGAATTACCGTTTTATCTCCTCCGAGGTGAGACTGAATTTACGCACCGCCTTCATAAATCTCTTAAAAGCGCAGGAATTAATACAAGTGGCAGAAGAAATTTTAAAAATCAGGAGAGACAACCTGATGTTGATAACCCTGCGTTATGAATCCGGCTTAGAACACAAAGGCGCGCAACTTACGGCAGAGGCAAATATGGCCCAGGCAAGTTTTGAGCTTGCCCAGACAAAACGCGATGTAGAATTGGCCAGGCGGCAGTTGACTAAAGAAATGGGCCGCCGGGAATTTAAGCCGATGTCGGTAAAGGGAGATTTTGTAGTGGGCGATAGCGCTAAAGAAAGACCGGATTTGGAGGCATTAGCCAAAAATAACCCTTCTTTGCTGCAGGCCCTCGCGAAGAGAAATGCCGCAGCCTTTGATATTAAATCCGCTTATGCCGATTTTGCTCCCGCGCTTTCCGGCAGTGCCGGAGCCAATAAGAAAAGTGCGCACTGGCCGCCGGAAAATGACAATTGGAATTTAGGATTGGGTTTGACGATGCCGATATTTGAAGGGGGTTTGCGGCTGGCCGAGGTATCTAAAGCAAAAGCTGCCTATAATCAATTGGAGGCCGATGAAAGAAGCACCAGGGACGGCATTATCGTCGCTCTCGAGCAGTACTGGGCGGCTTTACAGGATGCCCTGGAAACAGTCCAAGTGCAACGTAAATCTCTGGAGGCGGCAGACGAACGTTCTAAAATAGCAGAGGCGCAATACTCAACGGGCTTTATTGCATTCGATAACTGGATTATCATCGAGAATGATTTAGTGAAAGCCAAAAAGGATTACTTAGATGCTTTAGGCAATGCCCTGTTTGCCGAAGCAAATTGGATTTATGCGAAAGGAGAGACATTAGAATATGCGCAAAAATAAACTAAAATTATTTTTTATCCTTCTGGTTATTTTCGCTGTCGCCGGCTTTGCTGTAACACGGCTAAAACTTAAGAAGTCCTCTGATGAAATTGCAAAAGAGATAACTCCGAGTATCGGCACCATCAGAATTATTATATCATGTACGGGAACAGTCCTTCCGAAAAACCGGCTGGAAGTAAAGCCGCCGGTTAACGGCAGGATTGAAAAAATTTTAGTCCAGGAAGGAGATAAGGTAAAAACCGGGCAAATCCTGGCCTGGATGAGCTCAACCGAGAGGGCAGCTTTACTGGATGCCGCCAGGGGTAAAGGAGAAGAAACTTTACAATACTGGGAAGGGGTCTATAAACCTATACCGCTGCCGGCGCCCATTGACGCAGAGGTGATTGTCGCGACTACGCAACCGGGACAGACAGTCACCACCGCTGACGCAGTGGTGGTATTGTCAGACCATCTGATTGTCCGCGCGCAGGTCGATGAAACGGATATCGGAAAAATCAGCAACAATATGGAAGCGATCATTACGCTTGATGCGTACCCGGATATAAAAATACAGGCACGGGTCGAACATATCTACTATGAATCGCAAACCGTAAACAATGTTACTATTTATCCGGTTGACCTCATCCCGCAGGAAGTACCGCCTTTTTTCCGTTCCGGCATGAACGCCTCCGTGGATTTTATAACCCAGGACAAGAAAAACATTTTAGTAATTCCTGCGGCTGCGGTATATAAGGAAAACGGAAATAATTATGTTTTAGTAAACAGGACTAACGGCAAAGAACCGCAAAAGGTGCGCGTAGAACTGGGAATAACAGACGATAAAAACATAGAGGTCATCTCGGGGGTTACTGAGAAGGACCGGATACTGGAGAAATCAAAAAAGTACGTTCTTCCCAAAAGCAGCACCACAGGCAACCCCTTCATGCCCAGGCGTCGCTGATAATGATCGAGCTAAAACACATTTTCAAAACGTATCAAATGGGGACAGTCAAGGTTAATGCCCTGCAGGATGTCTCCTTAAGGATCGCGCCGGGAGAGTTTGTGGCGATTATGGGGCCTTCGGGTTCAGGTAAATCTACGCTTATGCATATCTTGGGTCTCCTCGACAGGCCGGATTCAGGCGAGTATTATCTGGGGCAGAAGAAACTCAACGTCCTCTCGGACGTGGAATTAGCCGCGATACGCAACCGCCTGGTAGGTTTTGTCTTTCAGCAATTCCATCTTTTACCCCGGATGAGCGCTTTGGAAAATGCCGAACTCCCTTTAGTGTACGCGGGCAAGCGGCATCTGAAGGAACAGGCAAAAGAGAAGATTGAAGAGGTGGGGCTTGCAGACAGGATACATCACCGGCCCAATGAGCTTTCCGGAGGCCAGCAGCAGCGGGTAGCCATTGCCCGGTCATTAGTCAATGACCCGCTAATCATTTTTGCGGATGAACCGACAGGCAACCTGGATTCAAAAAGCAAAGAGGAAATCATCTCGATATTGGAGGGCTTGAACAGAAAAGGCAAGACCATTGTCGTCGTCACCCACGAAAATGAAGTTGCCGCTCATGCCAAGCGCATTATCCGCGTCTTTGACGGTAAGGTCATTTCCGATGTTACGCAGGGAGCGGCGTTAAAACCTATCGAGGAAAGCCAGGTGGATAAGATAATTGACGTGGTGTTATCCAGGCAAGAGAGAAAGGCCAGAGAGACACAATTCCTGGAATACCTGCGCCAGGCGGGCGGGGCAATGGTATCGCATAAGATGCGGTCATTTTTATCAATCCTGGGCATATTAATCGGAGTTGCTGCCGTGATTGCTATGCTTGCCGTTGGGACAGGGGCAAAAGAGTCGATCGAGAAGCAGCTGGCGTCTCTGGGCTCGAATCTCATTATAGTAATGCCGGGTTCCTCAAGGGTTCATGGGGTATCTTTGGGAGCGGGAGCAGTGACGCGCTTTACCTTTCAAGATGTGGCGGCAATTGAAAAACTTTCGGATCTGGTAAAAAGGGTAAATCCTTCGGTCTCCGGAAGAGGCCAGATCGTGTACGGAAATAAAAACTGGAGCACCCAGGTTGAAGGCGATGACGTTAATTATGCCCCTATGCGCGCCGCGGTTCCGGTGGTAGGAAGGTTTTTTACGGAAGACGAGGTTAGGAGCAGGGATAAGGTTGCGGTATTGGGCGCGACAGTGGTAGAGCAACTTTTTGGAGATGCCGACCCTATTGGCGAAACAATAAAGATAAACCTTATAAACTTCAAAGTCATCGGCATCCTTCCGGCAAAGGGTGCAACCGGCTTCCGCGATCAGGATGATATCGTAGTTATCCCAATTACCACGGCTATGTACCGGGTCTTCGGAAAGGAATATATTGATTCAATTTCCGTAGAGGCAACCGGTCCGGACACAATCAATGCGGCGCAGGATACCATCACCGATCTTATAATTAAACAGCACCATCTTGTTACGAAAGATGAACAAGACTCGTTTCAGTTACGCAATATGTCTGACATCAAGAATACGCTTGAGGCGACTACTAAAACCATGTCTTTGCTATTAGGAACGATTGCCGCTATCTCGCTTTTGGTCGGCGGGATAGGCATTATGAATATTATGCTGGTTTCGGTGAGTGAGCGTACGCGCGAAATCGGTTTGCGCAAGGCAATAGGGGCGACGAATAAAGATATTATGATGCAGTTTTTGGTGGAAGCGGTATTGATGGCTGCCATCGGAGGAATCTTCGGGATACTTCTGGGCAGCGCCACGGCTACTTTAATTACGATTTTTGCAGATTGGACGGTCAGGATTTCCGCGTTTTCGGTAACCCTTGCCACTGCATTTGCCGTAATCGTAGGCGTTGTTTTTGGCCTGTGGCCTGCAAGGCAGGCCTCACGGCTCGACCCGATCGAGGCATTGAGGTATGAATGAGGGACGGCGCGCGGGCTACTCCATCATAAATTTTTCTTCTTGCAACCGCGAATATGATTTGGTAAGATTAGAGCGGAAGTTCGGAAGTTAAACCAGGTGGGGAGCCAAAACGAAAGGAAGCGGAGATGCTTAAAAAGATAGCGGTGTTTGTTTTCGCGGGGCTGCTGTTATTGAATATCTATGGTTGCGTTGCCTTATTGGCAGGCGCAGCCGGCGGCGTAGGGACTAAAGTCTGGCTGTCCGGGAAATTGTCGCAGGAGTTCCAGGCACCTTATGATCGGGCCGTTACCGGCGCTAAAAAGGGTTTGCAATCGCTTGATTTGGATATCATCAAGGAAACAAAGGAAGCAGACGTCGCACAGTTTAAGAGCGTATATAGTGACGGCAGGGAGATTTGGGTTGATGTCCGCAAGCTCACCGAAAATTCCAGCAAGGTAGAGATTCGGGTAGGAGGAGTCAAGGCCGATAAGGAAGCCGCAGAAAAGATTTTGAAAGCGATAGACAGATACATCTAATTTTTTCTTTGCGCTTATTTCGGCTTTTTAACCCTCTGTAGTAAAAATACTACAGAGGGTTTTTTATTTTTTAGCTTGACTTGCACACGGGTAATGATATCATAGATATGAACATAAGTTCATAACTGAAGGATATGAGACCGAAAAAGACAAGATGGATTAAGTGTTTACCGGGCGAGCGGTGTTTTAAGCCGCGCTGCAAGCCTTTAGGCAGATTAGAAGCGGTATCCTTAAACCTGGATGAATTTGAAGCAGTAAGGCTTTCTTGTCTTGAAGGGCTCAAACAAGAAGATGCCGCAAAAAAGATGAAAGTTTCTCGGCCCACCTTCTCAAGAATTGAGACCTCGGCGCATAAAAAGATTGCCGACGCCCTGGTTAATATCAAGGTAATAAGGATTGAAGGCGGCTGCTGCAAGGTCATAAGGAGAAAGTGATGTTTTTAAGTCTGATTTTTGCCGGATTATCGGCACTGAAGGAATACATTGCCCTGCATGTTTTGACTTGCCTCATCCCGGCATTCTTACTGGCAGGGGCAATGGTGAGTTTCATCTCCAAAGAGGCAATTATCAAATATCTCGGTTCCGCGACTAATAAACTTAAATCATTTTCTCTGGCCTCCTTTGCCAGTTTTTTTATCGCCGCCTGCTCTTGCACGGTAATACCCGTTGCCAGCGGTATTTATTATCAGGGGGCAGGGATAGGTCCGGCATTTATCTTTCTGTGGGTAGCGCCGGCAGCGAATATCCTGGCGGTTATCTATACCGGAAGCATTTTAGGGGCAAAAATGGTAGCCAGCCGTATTATCGCGGCTTTTTCTATGGCTTTTGTGGTAGGTATAATGATGAGTCTTGTCTTTAGAAAAGAAGAGAGCAAAAGAAGGCAATATAAGAGCGACGCAAAAGCAGAGATTATCTCTAAAAAAGACGTATTTCTCTTATTATTGATTCTCGTTTCTTTATTAGGCCCTAATTACCTTATTCAAAAAGGCCTTTATTTGCATAAAGTGATTGTCTGGTTGATTGCTTCCGTAATCATGTTTATATATGCCTTTAAGGTAAAAGCCCCTGATGAGATTAAAAAATGGCTAAAAGAAAGCTGGTGGTTTGTCAGGATTATCTTCCCTTTATTATTGCTGGGGGTGTTTATCGTAGGCGTAATCGGAAAATTATTACCGCAGGAGGTTATCCAGAAGTGGTTAGGCGGCTCCGGAATACGGGCATCGTGGTTAGCTACGGTATTGGGCCAAATTATGTATTTTGCTACGATGACCGAGGCGCCATTCGTAGACACGCTTATGAAATTAGGTATGGGCAAAGGTCCGGCACTGGCGCTTTTATTAACCGGTCCGGGGATGAGCCTGCCGAATATGCTGGCTATTACCAAGGTATTCGGGATTAAGAAAGCCGCTGTTTATATATTATTAGTGATGGTATTAGGCACGCTGGTAGGCTGGTTTTTCGGCAATTTTATTTTTTAAAAGGAGGCAAGAATGAAAATTGAAGTCGTGGGTCCGGGTTGCAGCCGCTGTATAACTACGGAGAAAAATGTTCGTGAGGCGCTAAAACAATTAGGAATGAACGCTGAGGTCACTAAGGTTACTGATGTGGCAGAGTTTGCCAAGAAGGGCGTAATGTTTACGCCGGGGGTTATCATTGATGGCCAGGTCAAAATTTCCGGCAAGATTCCCATCGTGGATGAGATAAAGCAGATTTTATCTGCAAGTTGATAATCTTTCGCAAGCCCACCTTAAAGCCAGCCGCTCTATTAAATAGACAACCGGCTGGATTTCCCCTATAATATTACCCTGTACCAAAGGAATTTTTAGTTGCTTAAATACCCTTTACAAGGAGGAATAATGGATTGGAAAGTATTCGCAATGACGTTCGCCGCGATATTTACCGCAGAGCTTGCGGATAAAACCCAACTGGTAGGCATCGGTATGTCCGCTAAATCCGGCAAGCCCCTTTCGGTATGGCTGGGTTCGGTGGGCGCTTATATTATCGTTACCCTGATTTCGGTCCTTGCCGGCGCTTTCTTAGGCAGGCATCTTAAGCCGGAACTCATCCGTTACGCCGGGGCGGTCCTTTTTATAGCTATCGGCGGCCTGATGCTTGTCGGTAAGCTTTAACTTATTAAAATACAAAGGGATAGGCCTGGGGTCTTGGATTGACTAATCCCCAGAAGTTGCTATAATGAGAGCATAAAATGCCGGCGTAGCTCAGTTGGTAGAGCAGCGCTTTCGTAAAGCGCGGGTCGGGGGTTCAATTCCCTTCGCCGGCTTTATTTAGTAGGTAGTAGTTAGCATGTAGTATGTAGGGAAAAATAAAAACCAATTTTAATGTCTAGATTCCGGGAAGTCTTAAGGAACCGTAATTTCTTCTTGTTGTGGGTGGGCCAGATCATCTCGCAGCTGGGCGACCGTTTAGACCAGATGGCCCTGATTGCCTTTGTCTATTCCCGTGCGCAGGGCTCCACCATCGGTATTGCTAAAATCCTTTCTTTTACCATCATCCCGGTTTTTGTCATCGGCCCCCTTGCCGGGGTCTACGTGGATAAGTGGGACCGGCGCCGCACTATGTACACCTGTGATTTACTGCGCGCCGCCCTCGTCTTTACCATCCCCTTTTTCCTTTTTTCCCTTAAAAGCTTCATTCCAATCTACATCATCATCTTCCTGGTTTTTTCTATCGGCAGGTTCTTCGTTACCGCGAAATTAGCCATCGTGCCGGACCTGGTGAAAAAAGAAGACCTGCTTATGGCGAATTCCCTGGTTAACACCACCGGTATGATTGCGGCAATTTTAGGCTTTGGCATCAGCGGCGTTATAGTAGAGTGGTTGGGCGCAAAGGGCGGATTTTATCTGGACGCGCTGAGCTTTTTTATCTCGGCGGGGTTTATTTTTCTGATTATAACCAAAGCCAAGGTCGCGATGGATTTACGCCGGGTCAGCAAGGAAATTGTGGAGGTAATCCGCAAGTCGGTATTGCAGGAGCTCAAGGACGGATTGCTGTATTTTACGCGGCACAGGGAAATCCGTTTTACCGCGGGAGTGATATTCCTTTTATGGTCGGCGCTGGGCGCGGTTTATGTGGTTTTAATCGTATTCGTGCAGAAGACCCTGCATTCCGCAACCAAGGACCTCGGCCTTTTGATTATGTTCCTGGGTATTGGGCTCTTTATGGGTTCGATGCTTTACGGCCGTTTCGGCCAGCGGCTCTCCCATTACAAAACTATATTTGCGTCCCTGATATTAAGTGGTATAATGCTCGTTGTTTTTGCCCTGATTATCAGCCGTTACCCGGATTTTCGGGTTGCGGCAGGCCTGGCTTTGGCTTTGGGGTTTTTGATTTCCCCGATTATGATCGCCTCCAATACCATTATCCACAAGGTCAGCGCCAACGAGATGATGGGCAAGATTTTCAGTTCCCTGGAAATCATCATGCACCTGGGGTTTCTGCTTTTTATGTTTTTAAGCAGTATCCTTGCCGAGAGATTTTCTGAAGTTATAATATTAGTAGTAGTGGGCTGCATCTTCGGGGTTTTGGGCATCGTAAATTTTATCTACCACCGTAAAATTCCATGGTTAGATTAGAAGAACGCAAACATTATACCGAAGACAAGGCCATTGAGGCATTGCCCCAGCCGAAGCGGGTTTATCTGCCCATGTCGCAACATCTGGGCAAGGCCTGTGTGCCCGAGGTAAAGCCCGGCGACAGCGTTCTCGTCGGTCAGCGTATCGCAAGCGTCCAGGCGCATGTCTCGGCACCCATCCATGCCTCGGTATCAGGCAAGGTCGCCGCCGTTTCGGACTGGCCGCATCCGCTCCTGGGAAGGTGCCAGGCAGTGGTAATTGACAGCGACGGCCAAGATACGAAAGATGCTTTTAAGATAAGGACAGAAGAGGAAACGGGGAAGCTCTCTCCCGCCGAGATAAGAGAGATAATTTTTGCAGCCGGAATCGTGGGTATGGGAGGGGCGTCGTTTCCCACCCACATCAAACTTAATCCTCCCCAGCCGGTGGATGCCCTGATTATCAACGGCGCAGAATGCGAGCCGTATCTTACCGCAGATTACCGCCTGATGATAGAGAAGGCAGCGGAGATTCTGAAAGGAATAAAAATAGCAAGCAGATGCCTGGGCGTAGAAAAGGTATTTATTGCCATTGAGGACAATAAACCCGAGGCAATCGCAAAATTTAAGGAATTGGTCAGCAGGCAAAACAGCGGCATCGGCGTTAAGGTTTTAAAATCCGCTTATCCGCAGGGAGGAGAGAAGCAGCTAGTCAGGAATATATTAGGTAAGGAGGTCCCTTCCGGAAAGCTTCCTTTTGATATCGGTGCGGTGGTGCATAATGTCGGGACATTATTTGCCATTTACGAGGCGGTTTATTACGGCAAGCCGTTGTATGAACGGGTGGTTACCGTAACCGGAAGCTCTCTCGCCCGGCCTGCCAACCTTTTAGTGCGTTTAGGCACGCCGATAAAGGAGCTTATTGATTACTGCGGGCCTTTGAGTGAGGTGCCCTCCAGGATTATTATCGGCGGCCCGATGATGGGGATTGCCCAATACACCCAGGATGTGCCGGTGATTAAATCTACCACCGGGATACTTTTACTTACCGAAAAAGAGGCGCGCGGCCGCGAGGAGGAGTTCTGTATCCGCTGCGGCGCCTGCGTGCGGGCCTGTCCGGCGGGGCTGATGCCGTGTCTCATCAATCTGGCATCGGAAAAGGAGCTCTGGAAGGAAGCCAAATCCTATCAGGCCCTTGATTGCATTGAGTGCGGGCTGTGTAATTATGTCTGCCCAGCTAACCGCAAATTAACCCAGTCCATTAAGAGGGCTAAACTCGAGGCAGTAAAATGAAAGAGATGGTGCGTTACGGTCTGGTCCTGGCAATAATCTGCGTGGTCGCCAGCCTTTCGCTGGCGCTGATGAACAGCCTCACGCGCTCGCGCATCCTCGCCCAGGCCAGGGCCGAGGAGGAGGAAAGTTTAAAAGAGGTTATCCCCGGGGCAGTGAGGTTTGAGCCGGTGAAATCCGGGGAGGATATCCTTTATTATAAGGCCTACCGCCAGGACGGCCTTCTTGCCGGCGTTGCCTTTAAGGCCAGCCAGAAAGGTTATTCCAGCGTGGTTGAGACGATGGCGGGGATGAAAAAAGACGGCACCATTGTCGCTATCAAGGTTATAAGCCAGAATGAAACCCCCGGTTTAGGGGCGCGCATTGCCGAACCGCCATTCACGGCGCAGTTTAAAAATAAAAGTATTGCCGATTTAAGCGGTGTCCAGGCCGTTACCGGCGCTACGATATCTTCGCGCGCGGTTATCGATGCCGTAACCAAAAAATCCAAAGAGATAAAGGCGTTGATTAAAGATGTCAAATAAATTAATTGTTGCTACCTCGCCGCACCTGCATATCGGAGAGTCCGTCACCCGCATTATGTGGATGGTGGTTGTCAGCCTGCTGCCGGCAGGCATTGCCGGGGTTATCATTTTCGGCATCCCTGCTTTAAGGGTAATCGTGCTGGGGGTGTTGTCGGCGCTGATAACCGAGGCGGTATTGCAATCCCTCACCAAAAGAAAAATCACGGTTTTAGACGGCAGCGCTTTTATTACCGGCTTATTGCTCGCCTATAACCTGCCTTCCGGCGTGCCTTTCTGGCTGCCGATTGCGGGTTCGGTATTTTCCATTGCCATAGGCAAGCAGGTGTTCGGCGGGCTGGGGCAGAACATCTTTAATCCCGCGCTGGTAGGCAGGGTGTTCCTGATGGCGAGCTGGCCGCGGCATATGACTACTTTTGCCAGGCCTTCAACTTATGATGCCGTAACTTCTGCTACGCCGCTGGCAGCACTCAAGGAAGGAAAAGTTCTGGAGTATATTTCAAAATGGGATTTATTTTGGGGGTGGCGCGGTGGCTGTATCGGCGAGGTCTGCATTGTGGCGCTTTTATTAGGGGCATTGCTTCTTTTAATCAGGGGCTATATCTCGCTGCACGTCCCTTTAAGTTTTATTTTTACCACCGTGCTATTAACTTATATTTTTGGGCCTAGCGGGTTATTCAGCGGGGACTGGTTATTTCATATATTATCCGGCGGCTTAATTTTGGGCGCTTTTTTTATGGCTACGGACTACGTGACTTCGCCACTTACTTATAAGGGGCAGATCATTTTTGGGGCAGGCTGCGGCCTGGTTACCGCGATTATACGGCTCTGGGGAGGTTATCCCGAAGGCGTATCCTACGCCATACTGATGATGAACGCCGCAACGCCGATAATTGACCGTTACACCAGAAACCGCGTCTACGGGACAAGATGAAAAATTATCTTCAGGAATTCTTAAAAGGCATCATCAGGGAGAACCCCACCTTTGTGCTGGTATTAGGGTTATGCCCGACGCTGGCGGTTTCAGTCTCGGTGATAAACGGCATCGGGATGGGGGTTGCCGCGACCTTTGTGCTTTTGGGTTCTAACATCATCATCGCCGCGATTAAAAATTTTATTCCCGACAGGATCCGCATTCCCTGTTTTATCGTGGTCATTGCCACCTTTGTTACCATTGCGGAGATGACGATGAAAGCTTACAGCCCGGCCCTGGACCGCGCCTTAGGCATCTATGTCCCGCTCATCGTAGTGAACTGTATTGTCCTGGGCAGGGCCGAGGCCTATGCCCAGAAGTCAAGCGTCATAAATTCTTTTTTTGACGGATTGGGGATGGGGATAGGTTTTACCCTGGCCTTAATACTTATTTCCGGAATCAGGGAGTTCCTGGGTGCCGGCCAGCTTATGAGCCATACCGTAATTAAAGGTTTTGAGCCGGTATTTATTTTCGGCATGCCGTCCGGCGCGCTGCTGGTAATCGGTTTATTATTGGGTTTCTTTAACGTCGTTAAGAGCAGGAAGGATTAGGTTGCTTATGGACGTGGGGCAATTTTTAACCATATTTATCTCCGCGGTATTCATCTACAATGTCATACTCTCCAGGTTCCTGGGGCTGTGTTCTTTTATCGCCATTTCCAAGGAGACTAGGCCCGCATTAGCGATGAGCCTCTCGGTGATGTTCGTTACCACCATGTCTTCCATCATCACCTGGTTTATTTACCGCTTCCTCCTGATACCCTTTCACCTGACGTACCTGCGCACTATATCTTTCATTCTGGTCATTGCCACCTTTGTGCAATTGGTGGAGATGATTATCCGTAGAATCAGCCCGCCGCTTTACCGTTTTTTCGGGATTTACCTGCCTCTGATTACCGTTAATTGCGCGGTTCTGGGCGTAGCGGTTTTAAATTCGGATATGTTTTTTGTCAATAACAAGGCCGTGGCAGGGAGCTTCTATTACTCGGTATTTCAGGGGGTTTGCGTGGGTTTGGGTTATACCATGGCGATGCTTTTGATGTCCGGGATAAGGGAGAGGCTGGAACTTTGCGATATCCCGCGTGCGCTCAAAGACTTTCCCCTGGCTTTTGTAATTGCCGCAATCATGAGCCTGAGTTTCATGGGCTTCAACGGGTTTAAATTTTAAGTGAGTGCACATTTTACGTGGAAATATTAATACCGGTTTTAACTTTAGGGTTATTGGGCGCAATCTTCGGAGTGGGGCTGGCGATTGCCTCCAAGCGGCTGGCGGTAGCGGTTGACCCGCGCCTGGAGCGCATTCATTCGCTCCTGCCCGGTTCCAACTGCGGCGCCTGCGGCGGAGCGGGTTGCTTTGGTTTTGCCGAGGCATTGCTCAGCGGTAAGCTCCCGGTGACTGCCTGTAAAGTAAGCGAGCAGGCGGTGAAGGAGAAGATCGCGCATCTCCTGGGCCAGACCCTGAAAGAAGATACCAAGAAGATTGCCACCCTGCATTGCTACGGCGGTAGCAGGGTTGAGGACAGGTTTATCTATGCCGGGATAAAGGACTGCGTGGCGGCGAACCTGGTTTTGGGCGGGCAGAAGGCCTGTGTCTGGGGTTGTTTGGGTTTTGGCACCTGCGCCAAGATTTGCCCTTTTGATGCTATCACGATGTCGCCGGAGGGCCTGCCGGTGATAGACGCGCATAAATGCAAGTCCTGCAATAAATGCGTGGCTATCTGTCCCAAAAAAGTCCTGAGCTTAGTGGCGCTGAAGCACAAGGTGTATATCGCCTGCAGTTCACATGATTCCGGCCGCGATACCAAGGCGGTCTGCCCCGTAGGTTGTATTGCCTGCCGGCTCTGCGAAAAGGCCTGCAAGTTTGATGCCATCAAGGTAGTTGACAATTTAGCGGTGATAGATTACGATAAATGTACTTCCTGCGGCGAATGCGTCAAGGTCTGCCCGATGAAGACGATAAGGACAAGATGATGAATATTGCGGTTTTTGCTTCCGGCCGGGGGACGAATTTTTCCGCCATTGCCCGCGCAGTAAAAAGCGGCAGGGTAAAGGCGAACCTCGCTTTACTTGTCTGCGACCAGCCGGGCGCAGCGGTGTTAGGCCGCGCCAGGCGCGCCGGGGTCAAGGCGGTGCTGGTGGAGAGAAAAGATTTTCAGACCAAGGAGGATTTTGAGAATAAGATTATTCAACACCTGGAAGAGAACAAGATTGACCTCATTGCCCTGGCTGGTTTTATGCGTCTATTAAGCCCCGCCTTCGTGCGGCGCTATCATAACAGAATCATCAATATCCATCCCAGCATCCTGCCGTCCTTCAAGGGCACCGCCGCAATCAAGGACGCCCTGGAGTACGGGGTTAAGGTTACCGGCGTAACCGTGCATTTTGTGGACGAGGAGCTGGACCACGGCGCCATCATCCTGCAAGGCGCGCTTAAAATAGAAGAGGACGAATCCCCACAGTCCGTGGAGGCCAAAATCCACAAGTTAGAGCATAAGCTCTATCCCCAAGCCATAAGTCTTTATGTTGAAGGGAAGATTAAGGTAGAAGGAAGGAAGGCCGGACTTTCCGCTTAGCGTGCGGGCTTGCCCCACACCCCTTCCCGCGTCAGGACTATTTTCTTATTGTTAAAGAGGTTATCAAACTCCAGAGAAGTGAAGTCTTTGAAGCTATAGGCCTTGATGGTATAGGTTGCGGTTTTGATTACTTCCTTGTCGATATCGCTTTCCTGCCGCACCTCGGGTTTTCTGAACTTTAGCCTCAAACGCTGTTCAATCTGCTTCATTACGAAGTCCCGCATCGTTATTTCCTCCCACCCCAGGTGCAGCCCTTCCTTATCCCCGATAATCTGCTGCGGCGCAACGTTATAATCCTGGATGATGCGGTGGCTGTATTCATCGGAGTAAAAAACCTGAAAATATGTTTTTTTGAGGTCGGGGTAATACATTATTTCCTTAATTTCAAAACCGTTTTTTATATCAGCCACCACCAGGCAAAAAAAGTGGATTTTTTCCTGGCGGGAGTAACCGCTCTCGTGCAGCATCCGCAATACCACTCCGCTGACCTCCCTGATTTTTTTCGAAACCTCCTTGTTATACTGATAAGGAAGATTGGGGGTTTCTTTTTCCGGGACCGGGCGGATGAGGTACTCCATGCTCAGGGTGCCGTTTTTATCCCCTTCCTCGTGATAGGTGGCTTTGTTGTAGTCCACCTCAAAGCGCTCAAGGGATTTTTCGGGTTTTTCCAGAGGAGCAAAGATATTTTCTACCGGCAGGTACACCCAGAGCGTATATCCGTTAAGCCTGGCACGGCAGTAAATCTGGTGTTTTTTTAAAGCGGTGTCCTGGATGGATTTTTCAAGTTCTTCTTTGGTATAGGTGGGGCTAGCGGCGGGAGAGCAGCCGGCGATGAGGAGCGCAGCCAGAAATAACTTAAGGCCGGCTTTTACCGAATTCTTTAAAGATCGCCTCGATTTCATCAAAGTTTAATTCATCTTTGGCTACCAGTTCTCTGGCAAGACGGTCAAGGAGGGGGCCTTCTTTTTTGAGCAGCTCTTCGACTTCCCGGAGGCAACTCTGCAATATGTCCTGCGTGTCGCTGTCCAGGCGGGCCTTGGTTTCTTCCGAGAGCACCGCGGAGGAAGAAGAAAAGCGGTTGTAAAAATCAAAGACATGGAAGTTGCCGATTAGCCCCGATTTTCCCATTCCCCAGCGCCAGACCATATTGTGGGCGATATACAGGGCGCGCTCAAAATCACTGGTAACCCCGGCAGTGGTTGTGCCTAATTTCAGGCTTTCTGCCGCATAAGAACCGAGGCAGCTCTTTATTTCACCAAGCAGTTTATTCTTGTCGCGGATAAATATTTCTTCCCGCTCCGGCGTCCAGGTCACTCCTCCGGTGTAACCACGGGGGGTAATCGTGATTTTGAAGACATCCTGCGTAGGGACTAAGAGATAGGTTACCACGGCATGGCCTGCTTCGTGAAAGGCGATTTGCCATTTCTCCTCTTCGCGCAGTTTAATCCGGCGCTTGATGCCGAGGGCGATCCTTTCCCGCGCTTCATCTATTTCCTTCATGGTAATAAGGCGCTTTTTGTTACGGACAGTTATCAGTGCCGCTTCCTTGACAAGATTGGCGATATCCGCCGGGCTGGAATCAACGGTGATTCTGGCCAGGCGGTCAATCTTTACGCTCTCGGCGTCATACTTGACGCTTTTTAAATAGTATGCCAGCAGTTTTTCCCTGTCTTCAAGATTGGGCAGGTCCACGTAGATTTTGCGGTCGAATCTGCCAGGCCTTAAGAGCGCGGGGTCCAGGAATAACTCCGGGGCGTTGGTGGCGCCGATCATGATAACGTTAAGCTCTTTTTCTTTTAAGCCGTCCATTTCCACGAGGAGTTGATTTACGGTCGTATTTGCCTCGGTCTGGCCGCCGAAACCTCTATCCAGCGCCCTGCGGGCGCCTACGGCGTCAATCTCATCTATAAAAATAATGCAGCCCCCTTTTAATTCTGCCAGGTGGCGCGCCCGTTTAAATAGCGTGCGTACCCTTCCCGCGCCCACGCCGACAAACATCTCTATGAATTCTGAACCCGATATGGAGAGAAAGGGTATGTGTGCTGCCGTGGCAATTGCCTTTGCCAGGTATGTCTTACCGCAACCGGGAGGCCCGACCATCAGGATGCCCCTGATGATTTTGCCGCCGATGCGCTGGAGTTCTGCCCGGTCTTTGATGAGGTTTACCAGTTCCAGGGCTTCTTGCTTGGCTTCATCCATTCCGATGACATCGGCCCAGGTTATATTTAACCTCTGCGGCCCGATTGATTTTTTGCCCATCTGCGAAAAAGAGCTGAAGCCCTTCTTAAAGAGAATCCAGTAATACATATAGGTAAAGATAAGGCCCTGGATAATCCCGACGAAGAGCCACATATAAAGTTGCAGCGGCGCTACCGCCAGCTGCGACTGCCGCAGGTATGATTCCGTCTCATGCCATGCCCGCAAACCAACCGTCATAAGCAGGATCATGATGATTACCATGATCGAGCCGAATACGGCAATCAAAACTCTAATCCAGTATAGTTCCAGAAAGAACCATATCCGTTTTAAATTCATAAAACTGAACTCCTTTTTTTCGGCATTTTTTCAGCGGGGTTTTTTTGATAAAATATCGGCTATAAACATAGCACATTAGGATAGGCAAGTCAAACCTTTTCTTCTCCAAAGCAGAAAGCAGGAAAGCGCCTCCAATATTAACTTGACGGCGGTATCTTGCTGTGTATAATATAATCCTCTATATACTTACGGTCCTCATAAAAAGTTAAAGAGGGGAGTTTAGCTATGGCAGAGATTAAAAAGGTCTGGGCAAGAGAAATCCTGGATTCCCGCGGCAACCCTACCGTGGAAACGGATATCATCCTTGATAACGGCATCCTCGGCCGGGCAGCAGTGCCTTCGGGTGCCTCCACCGGAGAGAAGGAGGCCCTGGAATTAAGGGACGGCGACAAGAAGAGATATCTCGGTAAAGGGGTCACTAAGGCGGTTGGCAACATTAACGGCATTATCGCAGCCGAGATTAAAGGGATGCAGCCGGACTTTCGGAGGATTGACAAGCTGCTGATGAAGATAGACGGCACCGAGAATAAGTCAATGCTGGGCGCCAATGCCATACTTGCGGTCTCTATGGCAGCTGCCAAGGCCCAGGCCCTCTTTAAAAGGGAACCCCTCTATAAATTCCTAGGTACAGAGAAGGCCAGAATCCTGCCTATCCCCTTGATGAATATCTTAAACGGCGGCCTGCACGCCGATAATAACCTTGATATCCAGGAATTTATGATTATGCCCATCGGTGCGCCGACCTTCAAGGAGGCCCTAAGGTACGCGGCCGAGGTTTTTCATAACCTGAAATCAATCCTGAAATTCAAGGGATTAGCTACTTCTGTCGGAGACGAAGGCGGTTTTGCGCCCCGTCTTGCTTCCAACGAAGAAGCGCTGGCTTTGATTATCCAGGCAATTGAACGCGCCGGCTACAAACCCGGCAAAGATATTTATCTCGCCCTGGACTGCGCCGCCAGTTCTTTCTATCAGGGCGGCAGCTATAAATTCGAGAATTCAGGGAAGCAATCCGCAGACCTGATTAAGCTTTACGCCGCCTGGCTCCTGAAGTATCCTATCGTATCAATTGAGGACGGCCTTTGTGAGCACGACTGGTCGGGGTGGAAGGAGATGACCGCGGCGCTAGCAGGCAAATCGCAGCTGGTCGGCGACGACATCTTTGTTACCAATCCTAAGATTTTTAAAAAAGGTATTGCCGAAAAGATAGCTAATGCTATACTAGTAAAGGTTAACCAGATCGGGTCGCTCTCAGAGACCCTGGAAGTAATCGGGATAGCCCGCAGGAATAAATACGCCGCAGTTATCTCGCACCGTTCCGGTGAAACCGAGGATACCACCATTGCGCATCTGGCAGTCGCCACCGGCGCCGGCCAGATTAAGACCGGCTCGCTTTCCCGCACCGACCGGATTTGTAAATACAACGAGTTGCTGCGTATTGAGGAAGAGTTGGGCAAAAAGGCAGTCTATGCCGGAGTGCTCTGGAAATCCCGGGGATGATAATTAAAAAGGCATTTTGGCTTTTTGCAGTCGTAGTCCTGGTTTTAATTCTGTTCCTGCCCGGCTATGCGAAGTTAAAGCACCTTAAAGATAAAAACCGGGATTTGGAAGCCAGGATCCGTAAATTAAACATAGAGAATTCGCTCTTGAGCCAGGAATTAAAAAGGTTAGAGAACGACCCGCTTTATCAGGAAAAGGTCGCCCGGGACAAGCTTGGGATAGTGCGCAAGGGCGAAATCCCGGTCAGGATTTTCCCCGAAGAGAAAAGATAACGGGATAAGCAGCGGCGCAGCGACATTCGCGGGGTGGAGCAGCTCGGTAGCTCGTCAGGCTCATAACCTGAAGGTCGACCGTTCAAATCGGTCCCCCGCAACCAGATAAAAACCCGCCTTTTTTGAGGCGGGTTTTTTATTGATGTGCGCCCCGCTTAGGGATATAATGAGACAGAACGAAGGCAGGCTTAGGGCCGGCCGGCGGCTTAATAAGAGGAGGATGAATGAAATTATTACATATCATCGCCAGTCCGAGAGAAGAAGAATCCAGGACCTTGGCGGTTTCAAAAACATTTATCGCCGCCCTTAAAGAAAAACATCCCGATTTAGTTATAGACGAGCTAAATCTTTATAAAGACAAGTTACCCGGCCTTACTGCCGAGAGGGTTGACGGTAAATATGTCCTTTTAAGCGGGAAGGAATTATCCCCTGAATTAAAAAAGGCCTGGCAGGATATAGTCAGGCATATCGAGCGTTTCCTCGCGGCGGACACCTACCTCATCAGCACGCCGATGTGGAATTTCAGCATCCCCTATGTTTTAAAACATTACATTGATATAATTGTGCAGCCCAGGTATTTATTCCGCTATACATAGACAGGGGTTGAGGGGCTGGTAAGAGGCAAGCGTATGGTAGTGATTACGAGCCGGGGCGGCGATTACGGCGTTAATAGCCCCAGCCGCTCCTATGATTTACAGGAGCCTTACCTGCGCATTGTTTTTGGTTTTGTCGGATTAACGGATATAACATTCATACACGCGCAACCTATGGATGCCTCGGGGGTTGAGGTGCAGCAGCAGAAGATAAAAGAAGCCCAGGGGGCAGCGAAAAAAGCAGCCGAAACCATCTAATCCGCCTTACCGCTTAACTCCGGGAAAAGAAGGGAGGACGACAAAAGATGGATGCGTTCCATAATATTATTAACAATATCAGCTTTTTATTAAATATCATCGGCGCCCTGATTACCATTTGGGGCATAATTATTTCTTTATTCGGATTCCTGAAAAAAGAGATCTTAAAGAGGAGCGAGGCAATCCAGCTTAATGAAACCATCCGCATCCAGCTGGGCAGTTATCTGGTTTTGGCTTTAGAATTTTTTATCGCGGGAGATATTGTCAAGACCATTATCACTCCTTCTTGGCAGAGTTTAGGGATACTGGGGGCAATCGTGGTCATCAGGACGGTATTGAGTTATTTTCTAACCAAGGATTTAAAGAAGATTTGAGGAAGATAAAATTTCGGGAAGAAAGGGCCTTTCTTCCGGGCAGGAGGTCGTGATGAGAAAAACAGCCGTATTAATATGGTTATTATTACTGACAATATCGTGGACGTTCTGTTACGCTGAGCCGGTTTTGGTGGTGCAAAAGAAATTCATTATTTATGACGAGAGGCCAAAAGGCAATATCAACGGCTATTTCCCCTACGGGTTTATGGGGGATGCCTCGGCGGTAGCCTGCCAGTATAATTGGAAGGACAATCCCCATTCCGGGTCATATTGTCAGAGATGGACATATACCGTCAAGGATACCGTTAATTCCGGGTGGGCAGGGGTATATTGGCAGAATCCCGCCAGCAACTGGGGGGACATCGACGGCGGCTTTAATCTCAGCAATTTCAGCAAACTTACCTTCTGGGCAAGGGGAGAAAAGGGTGACGAAGTAATCAGTTTCAAAATGGGCGGGATAAGAGGCACGCAATTTGCGGATACCGCTTTAGTCGAGCTTCCTTATGTAGCCCTTACCCAGGAGTGGAAACAGTATGTTATTGACCTGCAAGGTGAAGATTTATCGCGCATTATGGGCGGTTTTTGCTGGGTGGTTGAAAAAATCCGCAACCCCAACGGCTGCATCTTCTATTTGGACGATATCCAGTATGAATAGGAACCATGGCTAAAAGAAGGCTCATCCTTATATTGCTGACGGCGATTATCGTATTCGGAGTGGGTCTGTCAGCTTCTAAAAATAAACACCCCAGCGGCAGCAGCCCTGTTAAGACCATTGAAGTCAGGGCAGGAGAAAGGTTTATTATCAGACTGGACTCCAACCGCACTACCGGTTACCAGTGGGAGCTTGTCCGGCCCTTAGACGCCGATATCCTGGAACTTGTATCCAGTGAATACCGGCCGGCTGAGAGCAAACTGGTAGGGGCAGGCGGCAAAGAAGTCTGGACCTTTAAGGCGGTTGGCCCGGGAAAGGCCAGGGTTTCTTTCAAATACCTGCGGCCCTGGGAAAAGAACGTTAAAGCGGTTGAATCAGTAGATTTTATTATTATGGTGGGAGGCTTGACGTAAAATGGTTTAATATGTTATAATTAAACTACCACTTAAGGCGGGGAAAATGGCGCAAATTTAAAGAAAAACTGACGAAAAAGGCAACTCCTGGAAGAGAGGGTTGCCTTTTTTTATTCTCAACCGCGCGGCAAGGACAGGGCATAAGGTAGATGGAAATTAATATCACCGACCATAAATCATTCGAAAAGCGTATCATCCGCATCAACGAGTGCTTCTTGAAGTTCAAGGTCAATCCGGCCGAGAATATTAACTCCCTGGTCAACCTCTGCGGAGAACTGCTGGGAGCGGATTGCGCCCTTTATAATCACATCGAAGGCGGATACCTCTCCACATTAAGCCTCTGGAATGCCCCGCCGGATTTTCACAAGAACGATAAGGCCGAAGGCCATATCTGTTACGATGTTATCCGCCGCGAAAGCGACGATATCCAGGTAGTGCGCAACCTGCAGAATAGCGTATACGCCAAAACCGACCCTAACGTCGCCCTTTACAATCTGCAAACCTACGTCGGCTGCCCGGTGAGAATCTCCGGGGAGCGGGTAGGTTCGCTTTGCGTAGTTTACCAGAGGGATATCGAACCCAGCGAGGAGGATAAGAACATCCTTAGCATTATTGCCTCTGCCGTAGGGGTAGAGGAGTCCCGCCGCAGTATCAAAAAGAGCCTGGAGCACAGCATCGAATTCGAACGTCTCATCAGCAACCTTTCCACCACCTTTATCAACCTTACCCCGGCCGAAATAGACGGCGCCGTCAACCGCGCCTTAAAAATAATAGGCGAATTTGCCAAGGTTGACCGCAGCTATATCTTTTCGGTAAATGCCGACAAGACCCGCGCGGACAACATCTATGAATGGTGCGTTGAAGGCATAGCAGCAGAAATATCCAAGCTCAAAGGCCTTTCCGCAGAACAGTTTCCCTGGCTTGCCGCAAAGCTCAGGAACCACGAGGTCATCTATGCGCGTAATACCGATAATCTTCCTGCCGAGGCAGGGAACGAAAAGGCATTCTTTAAGGAAGCAAAAGTCAAGTCCGTTATTCTGGTGCCGATGCTTTATGACAAGGATATCATCGGATTTATCGGCTTTGATTCCCTTAAAGAAGAAAAGCTCTGGTCCGAAGAGGATATCGCGCTCCTGCGCACGGTTGGCTCTATTTTCGCCAATGCCATTAAGCACAAAGAAGCGGATGAGGCCTTGTGTGCCGGAGAGGAGTTTCTTTCCAATGTCTTCGGGAGCATCCAAGACGGCATCAGTATCCTGGACAAGGACTATACTATTATCCGGGTCAACCCTACGATGGAAAAGTGGTACGCCCACCAGATGCCTTTAATAGGCAAGAAGTGCTATCAGGCCTACCACGGCAGAAACATATACTGCCAGGTTTGCCCTACCCGCCACACCCTCGAAACCAAGGAGGCAGCTTACGAGGTTGTTCCCCTGACAGGCGCTAACGGAACAATAATAGGGTGGCTGGACCTCTACAGTTTCCCTTTGCTTGACAGTGTAACCGGCGAGGTCACCGGCGTCATCGAGTACGTGCGCGATATCACCAGCCGCAAACAAACAAACGATGCCCTGCGCGACTCCGAAAGCAAATACCGCGCGGTGTTCGAGAATACCGGAAACGCTACTATTATCGTCGAAGAGGATACTACGATTTCCCTGGCGAATTCCGAGTTCGCTAAGTTATCCGGCTACTCCATTAAAGAGATAGAGGGGCTTAAGAGCTGGAAGGAATTTGTAGCCAAGGAAGACCTGGAGAGAATGTTGGAATATCACCGTCTGCGCCGCATTGACCCTAACAGCGCGCCTAAAAAGTATGAATTCCATTTCGTGGACAGGTCCGGCAACGTCAAGGAAGTCTATCTGGTTATCGATATTATCGCGGGAACCAAGAAGAGCGTGGCTTCCATGCTTGATATTTCGGAGCTTAAGCGTATGGAATCGGAACACCAACAGCTCAACCAGGAGTTGATGAAGTCCAACGAGAAGCTCAAGCAGATGGTGCTTATGGATCTCCACACCGGGCTCTACAACCACCGCTATCTTAACGAGATTATTGAACGCGAGTTCTACCGCGCCAAGCGGCACGCCCATCCTATCTCGGTGATTATGCTTGACCTGGATTATTTCAAGTCCATCAATGATGTCTACGGTTATAGTTTCGGGGACCTCGTTTTGAGGCAGTTCAGCCGGCAGTTAAAACAGATGGTGCGCGAATACGATATCGTAGCGCGCTACGGCGGAGAGGAGTTCGTGATTGTGTCCCCGGCAACGGATAACATCCAGGGACTTACGCTGGCGCAGAGGATCTTCGATGCCCTCAACCTCTATAATTTCGGCAATGAGAAGCATACGGTTAAATTGGAATTTAGCCTTGCGGTAGCCTCTTATCCCGAAGACCATGTGATTAAAGGGATTGATCTGGTGGAGCTTACCGCCAGGATTCTGAATAAAGCCAAGGAATCCGGCGGCAACCGCGTTTACTCCTCCGCGGATTTATTAAAGGATAAGCCCGATGCCATGGTTGTCAGCAGGGCTAATACCGAAGTTAAGTTCCTTAAGGATAAAATCGAGAAGCTCACCAAGCGCACTAACCAGAGTTTAATCGAATCCATCTTTGCCTTTGCCAAGACCATCGAACTTAAAGACCAGTGCACCGGCGAGCACGTGGAAAATACCGTGCGTTATGCCACGGACCTCGCCAAAGAGCTGGGCCTTCCCAGGAGCGAAATCGAGCTGGTGCGGCAGGCAGCGATGCTGCACGATTTGGGTAAAATCGGCATCAGCGAGGAGATCCTGCGCAAGCGCGCCAAGCTTACCAAAAGGGAATTCGACGAGATTAAAAAGCATCCCCAGATCGGCGTGGATATCATCCGGCCGATACAGTTCCTGCATTCCATCATACCGCTGATGCTCTATCACCACGAGCGCTGGGACGGCAAGGGTTATCCTTACGGCCTTAAGGGCGAAGAGATACCTATGGGCGCCAGAATCGTGGCGATTGCCGATGTATACCAGGCGCTCACCTCAGACCGGCCTTACCGCAAGGCCTACAACAAGTCCAAGGCAATCAATATCATCAAAGAGAATGCCGGCAGCCAATTCGACCCCGATATCGCGGGTGCCTTCCTGAAGATACTCAAAAAGAAAATCTAATTTAGGGACGGTTCTCAACTCAAAGCAAAGGTGTCCCCCATAGAAGGGGCACCTTATATTTTTATTTGCCAAAAGGCGTATTTCTGCTATAATAAACCTCTGGTTTTGGAATACCCTAACCGCTTAATTAAGGAGAGGATATGATTGAACGTTACAGCTTGCCTGAAATGAAGCGTATCTGGGAGGATGAGTTTAAATTCCAGACCATGTTAGAGATAGAAATCCTGGCATTAGAGGCCCTCACCCGCCAAAAAAAGGTTCCCCTACAGGTAGTAAAGCGCATCCGTAAAAAAGCCCGCTTCAACATCCGGCAGATTAAAAAACTCGAAGAAAAAACACAACATGATGTGGTAGCGTTTGTCACCAATGTGGCAGGAAATATTGGGGCAGATGCGAAATACCTACACCTGGGGTTAACCTCTTCGGATTTATTAGATACAACCCTTGGGGTGCAGTTGACCGCTGCCTCTGATATCCTCATTGCGGACCTGGAGAAACTACTGCGTTTACTGGCAAAAAAAGCCAGAAGATACAAGGATATGGTGTGCATCGGCCGCACCCACGGTATCCATGCAGAACCCACCACCTTCGGCTTGAAACTGGCGCTCTGGTTTGAGGAGACCAAACGCAACCTCAGGCGCCTCAAGGAAGCCCGCCGGGAAATTGCGGTAGGCAAGGCCTCCGGCGCGGTCGGAACCTACTCTAATATTGACCCGCGAGTCGAGGCATATATCTGTAAGAAGCTGGGTTTAGTGCCTGCAAACATTTCTACCCAGGTTATCCAGCGGGATGTGTATGCCCAATATCTTGCTACCCTCGCTGTTATTGCCGCCAGTCTGGAAAAATTCGCTTTGGAGATACGGCACCTGCAACGCACCGAGGTGCGCGAAGCGGAAGAGCCTTTCGGCAAGTCGCAGAAGGGTTCTTCTGCCATGCCGCACAAGCGCAACCCGGTAATCTGCGAAAGGATTTGCGGGATGGCGCGGCTGCTGCGCGCCAATGCCCTGGTGGGCCTGGAGAATGTGGCGCTCTGGCATGAGCGCGATATCAGCCACTCCTCGGCAGAACGCGTGGTGATGCCGGATTCCAGCATTGCCCTGGATTATATGCTGCGTAAATTTATTGAGGTGGTGGAAGGGATGCTGGTTTATCCGGATAATATGCTGGCAAACCTCGTAAAGACAAGAGGGTTAATCTTTTCGCAGCGGGTACTCCTTGCCCTTATGGATAAGGGGCTTACCCGCACCCGCGCCTATGACCTGGTGCAGCGCAATGCCATGAAATGCTGGCAGGAAGGCCGGGATTTTAAGGGCTTGCTTTTAGCGGACCGCGAGGTGGCGCGCCATCTCGGGCCGCGCGAATTAGACAAAATCTTTGACCTGGATTATTACCTGCGTAACGTAAATAAGATTTTCAGGAAAGTCGGATTATAAAACGGGTTAGCTTATAATCCCGCCCCAGTCTCCTAAAATAACACCCAGATGATACACTGTCGTATCAGGTAGAAGTACCGGATATCTGCAATGGCGCAGATAAGATAATACTTTGTCCGCAAAGGAGCGGATGACCGCGCGGGGAGGATTCATCCCGTGCACCTAAGTTAAGTAAGATTGGAAGGAGATTAAGATGTCTGGTCAGGCAATCCCTATCACCAAAGAGTTGATTGAAAAACAGGGTTTATCGAGCGAAGAATACGAGATGATTAAGAAACGCCTCGGACGCCAACCCAACTACACCGAGCTGGGTTTGTTTTCGGCGATGTGGAGCGAACACTGCTCTTATAAGAATTCCAAGCCGGTATTGAAGCTTTTTCCCACCAAGGGAAAACAGGTCATCCAGGGCCCGGGAGAAAATGCCGGGGTGGTGGATATCGGAGACGGCCTGGGCGTGGTTTTTAAGATTGAATCGCACAACCACCCTTCGGCGGTTGAGCCCTATGCGGCCTCGGCTACCGGCGGAGGCGGTTGTATCCGCGATATTTTTACCATGGGCGCCAGGCCGATCGGCCTGCTGGATTCTTTGCGCCTCGGCAGTTTAAAAAAAGAAAGGGTGAAATTTTTGTTCAGGAATATCATCCGCGGTTTTACGGATTATGCCAATACGGCGCAAATCCCGGTGCTGGGCGGCGAGATATATTTTGACGAGTCTTTTGAAGGCAACCCCCTGGTTAATGCCATGACCGTGGGTATTGTCAAAAATAAAGCGTTGGTGAAAGCCAGGGCTACCGGCGTAGATAACCTGGTGCTTATCGTGGGTGGGGCAACCGGCAGGGACGGGGTGGAAGGCGCGGCCTTTGCCTCCGGCGCGCTGGACGAAGAGGCAAGTAAAAAAAGTTCCGCGGTCGCTATCGGAGACCCGCAGATGGGCAGGATTTTGAGAGAGGCCTGCCTGGAGTTGATAGATAAAAAACTGGCCTTGGGCATGCAGGATATGGGTGCCGCGGGCCTTATATGTTCGACTTGCGAGACCTCCTATAAGGCAAAGACAGGCATCGAGATAGATATCGCGCTGGTGCCCCGCAAGGAAGATGGTATGAATGCCTACGAGGTGATGCTTTCCGAATCCCAGGAGAGGATGTTGGTGATTGTAGAGCGCGATAATTTAGAAAGGGTAAAGAAAGTTTTTGCCAAATGGGGCGTGCCAGTTGACGTCATCGGTCGCGTTACGGATGACGGTATGGTGCGCGTTAAAGAGGACGGCGTAGTAGTTGCCGAAGTTCCGGCAGCGGCGCTGGTTGAAGCGCCGGTTTATAAAAGAGAAACTGCCCGGCCAAAATATTTATCGAAGGTAAACGAGTTGAGTTTAACCGCGATAAAGGAACCCAGAGATTACAATGGCGCGTTGAAGAAGTTGCTAGGCAATCCCTCGATTGCCAGCAAGGGCTGGGTTTTTAAGCACGGCGACCCTAAGGTGGCAAAAAATGTTTTATTGCCCCCCGGTTCTGACGCGGGAGTGGCGGGAGTGCCGGGGACAAGAAAAGCCGTTGCGGTTACCACGGACTGCAATTCTACTTATTGCTATCTTGATCCTTTTAAGGGCGGAGAGATTGCCGTTGCAGAGGCAGCCCGGAATCTGGTCTGTTCAGGCGCCAAACCACTGGCGATTACCGACGGGATTAACTTCGGCAACCCCAAGAACCCCGAAGTTTTCTGGCAATTCAAGCAGGCGGCTTTAGGGATTTCCGAGGCCTGCCGCGCCCTGAATACCCCGGTGGTAAGCGGAAACGTCAGTTTCAACAATGAGAACCCCAAGGGTTCGGTTGATCCCACTCCGATCGTAGGAATGGTGGGCTTGATTAAAGATAAAGCCAAAATAGTTACGCAGTATTTTAAAGGCAGCCGGGATGTGATTTTATTGCTGGGTAAAAACCGCCAAGAATTAGGCGGCAGCGAATATTTAAAGACCGTCCATGGCTTAAAGAAAGGGCGCTCTCCTGCGATTGATTTGAAATTAGAGAAGAGCGTGCAAAAGACCGCTTCAGAGGCAATAGCAAAAGGGCTGGTTCGCTCTGCGCATGACTGCTCGGAGGGCGGGATTGCGGTTGCCCTGGCAGAGTGCTGCATCAGTACTCCGAAGAAAAAAACCGGCGCCGTCATCAACCTCGCTTACGGCAAGATAAGAAAGGACGCGCTTTTGTTCGGAGAGTCGCAATCGCGCATTGTCTTAAGCGCCAAAGGCAAGGATATTAAGAAAATAATACAGATTGCCAGAAAGAATAAAACCCCTGTTGCAATAATCGGCAGGACGGGCGGCAATCGGCTCGTTATTAACGATTTGATTTGTATCTCCGTTAATGAGTTGCATAAAACCTGGAGTAACGCGCTAGGGAATTGCCTTAAGAGTTAACGTAAGACCGGTGAGGCGGTAAAAGATGAAAAAAATAAACTTGAAGGATGATTTTACCAGCGAGGATACCTGGCGGATATTCCGCATAATGTCGGAGTTCGTGGACGGTTTTGAAGTCCTCTCCCAGGTAGGCAGGGCAGTTTCCATTTTCGGCTCCACCCGCGTCAAGTCCGGAAACAAATACTATAAGTTAGCCGAGGAGGTCGCGTATCTGTTGGCTAAGGAAAAGTTCGCCGTTATTACCGGAGGCGGGCCGGGGATAATGGAAGCGGCTAATAAAGGCGCACGCAGGGCAAAGGGGCTATCGATCGGCTTAAACATCCAGATTCCTTCGGAACAGAAAGCCAATGCCTATATCGATACCCTGCTGGATTTCCATTATTTCTTCGTGCGCAAGGTGATGTTCGTAAAATACGCCAAGGCCTTCGTGATTATGCCCGGCGGTTACGGCACCCTCGATGAATTCTTTGAGGCAATTAACCTCATCCAGACCCGCCGCATCCGGGAGTTCCCGGTGGTGCTTCTGGGCACCCACTATTGGACTGGGCTGCTTAAATGGCTTAAGGAGAACGTCCTGGCGCAGGGCAATATCAGCCACGCGGATTTGAAGCTATTCCAGGTCACGGATGAGCCCCAAGAGGTAGTGGATATTATAAAGAAGTTTTACCAGTCCGTTTAGGAAGACAGTTGTGACCATACGAATGTTGCGTCGTGCCAATGAAAAGTTTGACGCCGGCGATGGGCCGCGCGAATTCTGCGGGCTCTTCGGGGTGTACGGTTCCAGGCAGGCAAGCTGGCTGACCTATTTAGGTTTATACGCCCTGCAGCACCGCGGCCAGGAGGCCTGCGGCATTGCCGCTAATAATAAAGGAACGATTTTGCTCCATAAGCAGACCGGACTGGTAAGCGATGCCTTCGGCCCAGAGACCCTCGCGAAACTTAAAGGGGATATGGCAGTGGGGCACGTGCGTTATTCCACCACCGGCTCCAGCATATTAAAGAATGCCCAGCCGCTCTTGATTGATTATGCCAAGGGTTCGGTCTGCATTGCCCACAACGGAAACCTCGTAAATTCGCTCATCCTGCGCCAGTACCTTGAAAAGCGCGGCTCGATATTCCAGACTACCACGGATTCGGAATTAATCGTGCATCTTATGGCGCGGGCAGCATCCTCCGACCTGAAGGCGAGCCTGCTTTACGCCCTTAAGAGAATCCGGGGCGCTTATTCCTTAGTGATGATGGATGACAAAAACCTTATCGGTGTCCGCGACCCTTTGGGTTTCCGGCCCCTTGTCCTGGGTAAACTGGGGAACAGCTGGTGCCTGGCGTCGGAGACCTGCGCTTTTGATTTAATCGGCGCAAGGTTTATCCGTGAGATTGACCCGGGTGAAATAGTTTTTATCAATAAGGACGGTATTAAGTCCCTGCGGTTGGGGGATGGGCGCCAGAGGTCGCATCATGCCTTCTGCACTTTCGAGCACGTTTATTTTGCCCGGCCGGATTCCGTTGTCTTTGGCGAGACAGTGCATCTGGTGCGGCGCAAACTCGGGGCGCAATTAGCGCGCGAATATCCCGTGGATGCGGATTTTGTAGTGCCGGTTCCGGACTCGGGTTTTTCGGCGGCTTTGGGCTATTCCCAGGAATCCGGCATACCGCTAGAGATGGGCATCATCCGTAACCATTATGTCGGCAGGACCTTCATTGAGCCGGGACAGGATATCCGCGATTTAGAGGTGCGGGTGAAATTTAATTTATTGCGTGATGTCCTAAAAGGCAAGAGCATCGTGATTGTGGATGATTCCATTGTGCGCGGCACAACCTCAAAGATTCGCGTGCGCAACCTGCGCGCTGCGGGGGTAAAAGAGGTGCACCTGCGTATCTCCTGCCCGGCGCACCGCTTCCCCTGTTTCTACGGGATTGATTTTCACCGCTCTTCGGAACTGATTGCTAATAGGTACGGATCTATCGATAAGATCAGGCGTTACCTTGAGGTGGATAGCTTGGGATACCTCAGCTTAAAGGGGATGCTTGATTGCCTGAAAAACCCGCGGGACAGTTACTGCACTGCCTGCTGGACAGGTAAGTATCCGCTCGCGCCGGAGAAAAAGGCCGGAAAGTTTTCTTTAGAGGCGCGTTGCTGCGGCCGGGGAGAGATTTAGAATGAAAAGACTGACTTATCAGAGTGCGGGCGTAGATATCAGGAAGGCAAGCGCCTTTAAGAAAGATATCAAGGCGCTGGTGCGGCGTTCTTTCAGGGCCGAAGCGCTGCGCGATATCGGCGGGTTCGGCGGTTTCTTTGACCTCTCCAATCTTAAAGTAAAAAAACCGGTCCTGGTCTCCTCTTCCGACGGGGTGGGGACGAAATTAAAGATTGCCGTCCTGGTGCGCCGCCACGACACGGTGGGGATTGACCTGGTGGGGATGAATGTCAACGATATCCTCTGCACCGGTGCGGAGCCCCTGTTCTTTCTGGATTATATTGCCTGCAGTAAATTGGAGCCCGGCGTTCTTTATGATGTCGTCAAGGGCATCAGCAACGGCTGTATCCAGGCAGGCTGCGCCCTTGTCGGGGGAGAGACTGCCGAGATGCCGGGGATGTATGCTAAGGGAGAATATGACCTCGCAGGTTTTTGCGTGGGCGTGGTGGAGCGCGATGACATCATTGACGGAAGCAATATTAAAGCCGGGGACGTAATCATCGGCCTGGAATCAAACGGCCTGCACTCCAACGGCTTCTCGCTGGTAAGGAGGGTTTTCAGCCCGGAAGCGATGAAGAGCTTAAGCAAGGAATTACTCCGGCCCACGCGGATATACGTCAAGCCGGTATTGTCTTTATTGCGCAGCCCCGCGCTGCGGCAGCGTTCCAGCCGGGCGATTAAAGGCATCGCGCACATTACCGGCGGCGCCTTCTATGATAAAATCGCCAGGATTTTACCCCCTGACGTTGATGCGCAAATCAATAAGCACTCCTGGAATCCACCCAAGATATTCGCCCTGATTCAAAATAAAGGCAATGTCGCGGAGCACGAGATGTACCACACCTTTAATATGGGGATTGGGATGGTCTTAATCGTAAGGTCGGGGCTCGAATCCCGGATAAAGTCCGAGTTGAGCCGCTTTAACCTCAAGTCCTGGGTCGTCGGCCGCATTACCAGAGGCAAAGGCAAGGTTAATATTATTTAGGAATCCATCGCGGGAGGTAAATAATGAGAGTTCTAAAGTTGGCGTTGGTTTTACTGCTGGTTGCGCAGTTGGCAGTTCCCTTTGGCGCTTCGGCGCAGGAAATCAATGTTAATCTATTGGTTCAGGAGACCCAGAAAAGGGCGGAGAGCCCCGGTGAAATAAATATTATCTGGTGGTTCCCGGAAGATATCTGGCGGGCAAGCCTGACGCAGACCCCCAATATTACACCCGAACAGATAGAAGCGACCTTAAGCGTCTTTCGCCCTTATGTTATTATGGCAGTAGTGATGGGTAAGGTTGACCCTTTGGGCACCGTTACTTATAAAAGCGAAGCGGAGATGCGCGCTAACCTGCGGCTTATTGACGCTTCAGGCAATGAATATGTCCCTCTTGCGGAAGACGGGATAAACGCCATGACCAGGGGTTACCTGGCGATGATGAAACCCATTTTTGCCAACACCATGGGTCCGATGGGCCAGAATATGCATTTTTTTGTTTTCGTATCCAAGGGTAAAGACGGAACGGATATCGCCGACCCCAGAAAAGAGGGCGCCTTTTCCGTAAGATTAGGCGATAAAGAAGTGCAATGGAAATTACCTTTGACTTCGCTTCTGCCGGAGAAAACCTGTCCGACCTGCAAGCAAAAATTAAGCGGTGCTTATAAATATTGCCCCTGGGACGGCACACCTTTACCGTAAATGAAAATTTTAGTCATTGGCTCCGGAGGCAGGGAGCACGCCTTAGTCTGGAAACTGGCGCAGTCAAAACTGGCGGATAAGATATTCTGCGTCCCCGGTAACGGCGGTATCAGCGATTGCGCCGAGTGCGTTGATATCAAAGCCGACGATATCGCAGCGCTCCTGGATTTCGCGCGCAGAGAAAAAATAGATTTAACCGTCGCGGGTCCGGAAGCGCCTCTGGTTTTGGGGATTGCGGACGAGTTCGCCAATTACCGCTTGAATATTTTTGCTCCTTCCCGTCAGGCGGCGCAGTTAGAGGCGAGCAAGATTTTTGCCAAGGAGTTGATGAAAAAATACGGGGTGCCTACCGCGGATTTCAGGGTCTTTGATAACCCTGCGGAAGCCAAAAAATATATTGCGCAAAGAGGTGTCCCCTGCGTGGTAAAAGCGGACGGCCTGGCGCAAGGCAAGGGAGTGGTGGTAGCGCAAAGCGTAGAAGAGGCTGAAGATGCCGTAAGCAGTATGATGGAGCAGAAGATTTTCGGCAGCGCCGGTAACCGCGTCAT
>CAYWCX010000006.1:0-35141 GCA_964456925.1 uncultured Planctomycetales bacterium | reverse complement strand
GGGATAGGCCGCGATGTTTTTCTGGTGGGGATAAATCCCGGCGGCAACTGGATGCCCAAACGCTGGCCTAAGGAATACTGGGCGCAATTGGCGGATATGTTGATAACTAAACTCAATGCCACGGTTATCATTACCGGAGGGATTGCGGACGTCTCGCTCGCCAGGGAAATTGGGCTTTTGATGAAAGGGAAACCCATCTTTGCCTGCGGGACTTTTAACCTCAAGCAATTTGCGGCTTTAGCCCAAAGGCTGGATTTATTTATTAGCGCCGACAGCGGGCCGCTGCACATCGCCAATGCCGCGGGCTGCAGGAATATCATTGCCATCTTTGGTCCCACATCCGCCAAGGTGACCGCGCCCTACCCGCTGAAGAATATAGTTATTTTACAAAAGGATGTCGGCTGTATCCTGCCGTGCTATAAGGTTGACTGCAGCGATAACCGTTGTATGAAGACAGTGACTCCCGAGGATGTTTTTACGGAGGCGGCTAAAATCAGGGGGAAACGATGAAAATCCTGTTTATTACCCTCAGTAACATCGGAGACGTAATCCTCACCTTGCCTGTCCTGGATGCCCTGCGTGATAATTTAAGAGAGGCGCATATTACGGTGATGGTGGGGCCGCGGCCAAAGGAGATATTCCAGAATAACCCCTGTATCGAGCGGGTAATAGTTTACGATAAGCACGCCTCTTTTAAGGAGAAGATAAATTTATGGCGCAGCTTACGCAATGAGAGGTTTGATATCGTAGTGGATTTACGCAACAGCTTTTTCGGACTGTTGCTTGCCGCAAGGCACAAGACCTCGCCATTCCTGTTTATCCCGGCGGCATTAGAGCATATGAAGGAGAGGCACCTCTATAAAATCCGCCGCATCATTTCCGCGTTAAAGGACGAAAAGACGCGCCCCGACTCAAGCACTATCTACTTCAGCCCGCAGGACGAAAGTTATATTGATAATCTCCTGCGAAATAACGGCATAACTGCTGCCGAGAGGTTTATCGTCGTATCTGCCGGAGCCAGAAGCCACACCAAGAGATGGTCGAGCGACAAATTCCTGGAACTCAGCAGCGAGTTGAACGGAGAATTCCGCGCCAGGGTAGTCCTGGTGGGGGACAAAGACGATATCCCCATCAACAGATATATCAGCCAGCAGGCTAAAGATACGGTCGTGGATTTAACTGCGAAGACCTCTCTTGCGCAACTGGCATCCCTGCTTAAGAGGGCCGGCGTTGTCATTACCAACGACAGCGCGGTTTTGCACCTCTCAAGTTATCTAAATACCCCGACCGTTGCCATCTTCGGCCCCAGCAACGAAAATAAATACGGCCCCTGGTCCGAGCGCAAGGCGGTGGTAAAAAAGGATATCTTCTGCCGGCCCTGCGAGAAGGCGCAGTGCCGTTTTGCGACGCTGCAATGCCTGCAGGTCGTCAATAAAGAAGACGTCCTGCGCCAGGTAAGAAAAATTCTTGGCCCGCCGGCAGCTGCGGTTGTTAATGCCGCCGCAGGAGATTTAGAACGTATCCTGGTGGTGCGCACCGACAGGATCGGGGATGTGCTTTTATCCACGCCGGTAATTAAGGCCCTCAGGGAGAACTACCCCCACGCCTACATCGCGGTAATGGTCTCGCCTTATTCCAAAGATATCGTAGAAGGCAACCCTTATCTGGACGAGGTGATTATTTACGATAAGGAGGGCAAGCACCGCAGTTGGCGCCGTACCCTGAAGTTTGCCCGGAACCTTAAGAAAAAAAGGTTTGATTTAGCCCTGGTTTTACATCCTACTAATCGCGTACATCTGATAACCTTGCTTGCCGCGATACCGCGCCGCGTCGGCTATGACCGTAAATTGGGATTTTTGCTTACCGACAGGATAGTACACCTTAAGCATTTGGGAGAAAAACATGAATTGGAATATACTCTTGACCTCCTGCGTTACGTCGGTATTGAGCCGCAGGATAAAAATCCTTTTATGCCGATAAGAGAAGATTCCGAGCGCTGGGCGGACAAGATTCTAAGAGACGAAGAGGTAGGACAGTCTGATAAGCTCCTTGCCTTACACCCGGGGGCGAGTTGTCCTTCGAAGATTTGGCCGTATCAGAGGTTTGCCGAGGTGGCAGACAAATTAAACCAAAAATACGGTTTTAAGATTTTGGTTCTTGCCGGGCCGAAAGAGCTGGGCTTGGCTGAAAAGCTTATCAGCCATATGCAGGCCAAGGCCGTTAATCTGGCGGGGAGAACCTCAGTGAGCCAGCTGGCAAGCATCCTTAAAAGATGCCGCCTTTTTATCTCTAATGATTCCGGTCCGGTGCACATTGCCTCGGCAGTGGGAGTGCCGGTAATCTCCATCTTTGGCCGGGGTCAGGAGGGCTTGAGTCCCCAACGGTGGGGTTCCCTAGGACTTAAAGATAAAATTCTGCATAAAAAAATAGGATGTATTGAATGCCTGGCGCATAATTGCGTGAAGAACTTCGCCTGCCTTAAGGCGATTACCGTGGATGACGTAATGGCTGCCGCGGATAGTATTTTAAGGGTTGAGGATTAGAAAACTATGCCGGAGTTCGGGGTAGGGCTGGATAAAGAAAAAATTTTGCGCGCGAAGATGCGCGAGCTGGGGGTGAGGGAGGAAGATATTGCCGAAAACTTCATCCGCTCCCGCGGACCGGGCGGGCAGAACGTCAATAAGACTTCTACCTGCGTCTGGCTTAAGCATATTCCCAGCGGCATTCAGGTGAAATGTCAGCAGGAACGTTCCCAGGCGCTGAACCGCTATCTCGCACGCCGGATTCTTTTGAAGAAGATTGAGAATTTGTTATTAGGCAGGCTTTCCGAAGAGAGGAAGCGCATTGAGAAGATTCGCAGGCAGAAGCGCCGGCGTTCACGCAGGGCGAAATTAAAGGTTCTGGAAGCCAAACGCCGGCAGTCCGAAAAGAAACTCCTGCGCCAAAAAATTACCACCATAGAGTAGAGACGCTTTCCTCCTTAAACCGGACAGTGTCCCGATTGACGAGGAAAGCGTCTCCACGGGAGATTTAGGTTGATTTGGCGCTATTTTATGCTAAAATTATAGATTTGATGCTGAATATAAACAAGGTCAAGACATATTCCGTAAGAAAGAGGTACAGCAAGGTGGAGCAGAAGAGCTTTGCCCGGCCGCCTGCCAAGGGCAGGAGTTTCCTTAAATTTTATCAGTCCCTTCCCAGGATTTTAAAAGCGCAGGACCTCGATGAGGCGGCAGGGGCGATGGTAAAGGCCCGGCGCGCCGGAAAATCCGTGATTTTCATGGCCGGCGCCCATATCATCAAGTGCGGCCTGAATCCGGTATTAATCGACTTGATAAAAAGGAAAGTCATCACCTCTATTTGCCTTAACGGCGCGGGCATGATTCACGATTTTGAAATCGCCTTCCAGGGCAAGACCTCCGAGGACGTCGCCGCCAACCTCAAACACGGCAGGTTCGGGATGGGCCGCGAGACCGCGGAGTTTATCAATCGCGCGGCCGAAGAGGGCGTAGCCAGGGGTTTGGGCTTGGGTTCTAGCCTGGCATCCAGGATTGCAAATTCCAAATTACCCTATCGCCGCAACAGTCTTTTCTATCAGGCCTATAGATATAAGGTGCCGGTGTGCGTTTTTGTCGCAGTAGGCACGGATATCATCCACCAGCACCCTTCCTTTAATGCCGCATTCACCGCAGAGGGAAGCCTGCGGGATTTTCATACCCTCGTAGAAGAGGTAGGGGGTTTGAATAAGGGCGGCGTGGTTTTGAATTTCGGTTCAGCCGTGGTTTTACCGGAGGTATTTTTGAAGGCCCTGAACCTCGCGCGCAATTTAGGCCGGCGGGTCAGGGATTTTACCAGCGTTAATTTCGATATGTATTATCAGTACCGGCCGGCGCAGAACGTAGTATTGCGGCCGGTATCATCCGGCGGAAAGGGCTATTATATTATCGGCCACCATGAAATAATGCTGCCGCTGTTAGCCCAGGCCGTGGTAGAAAAATTATGAACGCCAAGGCATTAAAAGAGATAGTCGCTAAATTCCCGCGCGCTAAAATCCTGGTTATCGGCGACCTGATACTTGACGAGTATATCTGGGGCGAAGTGGAAAGGATTTCGCCGGAGGCGCCGGTGCCGGTGGTATGGGCGAAGAAAAGGACCTTTGTTCCGGGAGGCGCCGCCAATGTGGCGAATAATGTCTCGGCCCTGGGCGCTAAGGCCTGCCTGGTCGGGGTTACCGGAAGCGATAAGAATGCCGAAATCCTGCGCAGCGGGTTAAGCAAGAGAGGAATAAATACCAGGGCGGTATTTACCGAGCCGAACCGCCATACCACGGTCAAGACGCGCATTGTAGCGGGGCATCAGCAGGTGGTGCGCGTGGATTGGGAGCACACTGATTCCCTTCCCCGCAGCCTCAATAAACGCATCGCGGCATTTATCGACAGGAATATCGATGACTTTGACGCCGTGATTATCGAGGATTACGGCAAAGGCGTAGTAAACAGCCATCTTTTGGAAGAGTTACTGGATATCACGCGGGATAATAAAAAGATTATCACGGTTGACCCCAAGGAGGAAAACTTTCAGTATTACCACGGCGTCACTGCCATTACCCCTAACCGCAGGGAACTGGAGAACGCGATTCGTAATCTTAAAATTAAAGACACCAGCAACCGCTTCCGGCTGCACAGCGATAAACTATTTCAGGATGAAGATATTGACCTGGCAGCCCGCGAGATTATCAAGTACCTTTCCCTGGGGGCTTTACTGGTGACCCTCGGCGAAGAGGGGATGCGGCTTTTCGAAAAAGGTAACCGCACCACGCACATTCCGACCGTAGCACAGGAGGTCTTTGATGTTTCCGGCGCAGGGGATACCGTGATTGCCTGTTTTACCCTGGCGCTTTCCTGCGGGGCTTCGAAATTAGAGGCAGCGCACCTGGCGAATTTTGCCGCAGGTATCGTGGTGAGTAAACTCGGCACTGCCGCAGTCAGCAGGAAAGAACTGCTGGCTAAGATTCAGGCAGGTTAATTATAAAGGTAAGATTATGAATGTTATCGGCGTAATACCGGCAAGATATTCTTCCAGCAGGTTAAACGCCAAGATCCTGGCGGACCTCGGCGGTAAACCGATGCTGGCGCATGTATGGGAGCGCGCAAAGGAATCCCAGGTCCTGGATGACCTTATCATTGCCTGCGACGACGAACAGGTGGCGCGGGCAGCCGCCGAATTCGGCGCCAAGACCGTGATGACTGCCAAAGCCCACGAGTCGGGTTCGGACAGAATCTCCGAGGTGGTAAATCCTTTAGACGTCAGGATAGTCATCAATATCCAGGCCGATGAGCCGTTGATTCATCCTACGATGATTGACAGCGTTGCCCGGGCGCTTCTGGACGACAGTTCTCTGTGTATGGCGACCCTGATGCACCGCATCGAAGACTCCTCTCTTATCAACGACCCGCACGTGGTAAAGGTGGTAGTGGATAAGAACAATTTTGCCTTATATTTTTCCCGCGCCGCAATACCTTTTTGCCCTCCGCACTCCGAGATTAAGGCGCCACTCTACTATAAGCACATCGGCTTATACGGTTACACCAAGGATTTCCTTTTCATCTATAAGAACCTTCCGGTCTCGCAGTTGGAAAAAGCGGAGAAACTGGAACAGCTGCGGGTTTTGGAGGAGGGCTACCGCATTAAGGTTATTGAAACCAAATACGACACTATCGGGGTGGACACCCCCGAGGATTTAGAGAAGGTCAGACAATATTTAGCCAGCCGGAAGGATTAAGATGCGTACGATAAGAGTAGAAAATATTAAAATCGGTTCGGGTAACCCGCTGGTTTTAATTGCCGGACCCTGCGTTATTGAATCCGAGCGCATGAGCCTGGATGTCGCCCGTCAGATCAAGGGTATCGCGCATAAACTCGGCATGCCCTTTATTTTTAAATCCAGTTTTGACAAGGCCAACCGCCTCTCAATAGATTCTTACCGCGGCCCGGGCCTCAAAAAGGGACTGGAGATTTTACGCAAGGTAAAGCAAAAGGTCGATGTCCCGATATTAAGCGATATCCACTGCCAGAAAGAGATAAAGGAGGCAGCCGAGGTGCTCGATATCATCCAGATCCCGGCGTTCCTCTGCCGTCAGACGGATATCGTGGTAGCGGCAGGACAGACCCGCAAGGTAGTGAATATCAAGAAGGGGCAGTTCCTTTCGCCCTGGGATGTCATGCCTATCGTGCGCAAGATAGAGTCTACCAGCAACCGCAGGATACTTATCACCGAGCGCGGGGTATCCTTCGGCTATAATAATTTGGTTTCGGATTTAAGGGCGCTTGCGATCATACGCGAGTCGGGTTATCCGGTAATCTACGACGCTACCCACAGCGTCCAGCTTCCCGGCGGCAAGGGCGGCTGTTCCGGCGGGCAGCGCGAATTCGTGGGAGCGCTCTCGCGGGCCGCAGTAGCATTCGGCTGCGACGGTTTATTCCTGGAAGTGCACCCTGAACCGGATAATGCCCCCTGCGACGGCCCCAATATGATCGCTTTAAGCGAACTGGAAAAACTCTTAAAAGAGATTAAAAAGATAGAAGGTGCTTTATGGCGATAAACGTGATTAAGCGTGCCAGGGAAGTCCTCGATACCGAGGCAAAGGCAGTAAGTAATTTAAAGAGGTATGTCGGCCGGGATTTTTACCGGGCGGTGCAGATTATTTTTAATTCCAAAGGCCGGGTAGTGGTAAGCGGGATGGGCAAGGCCGGTATCATTGCCCAGAAGTTTTCCGCGACGCTCTCTTCTACCGGCACCCCGAGTTTATTCCTGCATTCTGCCGAGGCCATCCACGGAGACTTGGGCAGGGTTACCGCGGCTGACGTGGTTATTATCCTCTCCAACAGCGGCGAGACCGACGAGATTAAAAAACTCCTGCCCCTTTTGAAAAAAATCGGCGCGCGCATCATTTCCCTTACCGGCAATACCCGCTCGATACTTTCGCGTTACAGCGACGTGGTCTTAAACACCGCGGTAGAAAAAGAGGCCTGCCCGCTCGGCCTGGCCCCTACTGCTTCTACCACCGCGATGCTGGCAATGGCGGATGCCTTGGCAGTGTGTCTTCTGGAGTTAAAAGGGTTTAAGGAGAAGGATTTTGCCTTTTATCATCCCGGCGGATTGCTCGGCAGGAAACTTCTCTTGAAGGTAGGCGATATTATGCGCACCGGCAGCGCCCACGCCATTGTGCGCGAGGATAAGAAGGTCTCCCAGGTTTTATTTAAGATTACGCAGTGCCGGGCCGGCAGCGCGACGGTGGTCAACAATAAGGGAAAACTTTCGGGCATCTTTACCGACGGCGACCTGCGGCGGCACCTTGAGGCTGACCCGCATCTTGCCGTGCGCAAGGTTAAAACCGTGATGACCAAGAACCCCATTACGGTAAGCCCCGCGATGCTGGCAGCGGAGGCAATGCATATCCTGCAGGCAAAGAATATCGATGAGGTCCCGGTAGTAGATAAGAATAAAAAGCCGGTGGGGCTATTAGACGTGCAGGATTTATTGAAGGCGGGGTTGGTTTAAATGAACGGCAGCAATGCGCTGGACGCCAATATCGTCCAGAAGGCCAAGAAGATAAAACTGTTGCTTCTGGATGTCGACGGCGTTCTTACCGACGGACGCATCATTTATGATTCCAAGGGCCGTGACGCCAAGTTCTTCGACGTCCATGACGGCCTCGGGGTGTATCTCTTACGCCGCGCCGGCATCCCCACCATCCTTATCACCGCCAAAGATTCCAAGGCAATCCGGCCGCGCGCGCGGGATATGCGGGTGGCTGAAGTTTTCGCCAACATCTCGCCCAAGAGCGCGGTGCTGGAGAGGATTCTGAAGAAATACCGCCTGAGCGCCGAGGAAATATGCTTTATGGGTGACGACCTGGTGGACCTGTGCCTCATGAATAAGGTGGGGTTGGCGGTGGCGGTATTCAATGCCGCGCCGGAAATCAAACAGACAGCATCCTATATTACCATCAGGCACGGCGGCCGCGGGGCAGTGCGCGAGGTCAGCGAACTAATCCTGAAATCCCAAGGGCGGTGGAAAGAGATGGTAGGGTTGTATGAGGCTTAAGGGCCCGGCAGTTATTCTGGTTCTGGCGTTATCTCTCGTTATTTTTTTGGACGCCCTGGCTAAGAATACCCCCGATGCAGAGCAGCAGATTAACGAATTTTCCCTCGCCGGTTACGGAGAGAAGGGCAGGAAGACCTGGGATTTAAGCGCAAAGTCCGCGGATATCTTTGATAACCTGGTAAAGCTGAAAGATATCGCAGGCAACCTTTACGGCGAAGAAGAAGACATCAATCTCACCGCCGAGAAGGGCGACTTTGACAAGGCCAATGCCCGGGTGCACCTGCAGGACAATGTAGTTATTACCAGTTCCAGCGGCGCCCAGCTTACTACGGAGCGCCTGGATTGGGACCGCAAGAACCAGATCGTCTCTACCGAGGAAGTCGTCAATATCAGGAAAGATAATATGGTCACTACCGCCCGCGGCGCCCTCGGACAGACCGACCTCAAGCGCGTCAACCTAAAGAATGACGTCAAGGTAGAAATAACGCCCGAGCAAAAAGCAACGAAGACACCCGAGGATGCCGAAAAGATTACCATTACCTGCGACGGCGCCCTGGAAATAGATTACGAAAAAAATGTTGCAGTATTCAATAAAAATGTTAAAGTAGTCAGGCAGGATTTGCAGATTTACAGCGATAAGATGGAGGTTTATTTTCTGTCTTCCGGTAAAGGCAAAAAGGAAGAGCCGGCCGGCACAAAGAAAAAGGCAACCGGCAATATCAGCCCGATGTCGGTAGGCACCAGCATCGACAGGATTGTTGCCCGCGGCAATGTCAGGATTATACGCGGCGACAACACCTCTTATAGCGACGAGGCAATGTATAACGCCGCGGATAAAAAGATTACCCTGCTGGGCGAGCCCCGGCTCGTCATCTATTCGACGGAGGAACTTGATGCATCTGCTGGAAATTAAGAATATTACCAAGTCCTATGACAGCAGGGAGGTTGTCAGGGGCGTCAACCTTCTGGTAAAGCGCGGAGAGATTGTGGGTTTGCTGGGCCCCAACGGCGCGGGAAAAACCACCACCTTTTATATGGTAGTGGGGATTGTCCCGGCGGATAGCGGCGAGATCGTCTTTGATAACCAGGACATCACCAGGCTGCCCATCCACGAGCGCGCCTCTTACGGCATAGGTTACCTTTCCCAGGAACCTTCAATTTTCAGGAAGCTCAGCGTCGAAGATAACATCATGGCAATCCTAGAGACCCTGCCCCTTACCCGGCAGGAGAGGATGAAGCGGCTGGAAGATTTACTGAAGGAATTGAACATAGCGCATTTAAAGAAAAACAAGGCCTATACCTTATCCGGCGGAGAGAGGAGGCGCCTGGAGATTACCCGGGCGCTGGTAACCAACCCTTCCTTCATATTGCTGGATGAGCCTTTTTCGGGAATCGACCCTATCGTAGTCAACGAAGCCCAGGAGATTATCAAAGAATTAAGGGATAAAGGATTGGGGATCCTTTTGACCGACCATAATGTTCGCGAGACCCTTTCGATAACCGACCGCGCCTACCTCATCGCAGAGGGTAAAATCCTTATTTCGGGCACTGCCCGGGATTTGATTGAAGACCCCAAGGCGCGCGAGATATATCTCGGCGAAAAATTCAGTATGTAAGGAGCAGCGTGAAGACGCAGGTAAAAAAACTTGACGGCACCAAGAGGGAGTTACACGTCGAGGTAGAGGGTGACGTCATCACCAATAAGTTTGAAGATGTCTTTAAAAAGATCGGCCAGGAGGCCAAGGTGCCGGGCTTTCGGCCGGGGCATGCCCCGCGCGACGTCCTGGAAAAGCATTATTCAGCGCAGGCCCGGCAGCAGGCGCTTAAGGAATTAATCCCGGAGGTTTACAACCAGGCAATCGAGAAGGAAGGCCTGGACGTGATTGACCTGCCGGACATCTATGACGTTAAATTCGAAGGCAAAAGCCTTATCTTTAAGGCAGCAGTAGAGGTTGCCCCGGAGATAAAATTGATTAATTATAAAGGGATGAGGGTAGAATATAAAAAGATTGAGGCGGCACCCGATGAGGTCAAGCGCCAGATTGATTCTTTAAGGGAATCGCACAAGGCCCAGAATACCGATGAGTCCTTTGCCCGGAGTTTAGGATACCCCGCTGTTTCGGATTTAGAGCGGGCGGTAGAGCGGCAGATTTTACTGCAGAAGGAAAACCTGCAGCGCCAGAATATCGAGGCAACTTTGATTGAGACCTTAAGTAAGGCAGCGGATTTTAAACTGCCGGAATCCCTCGTAAAAAGGCAGTTAGAGGATTTGCTGCGCCGTACAAAACTGGACCTCGCCCTCAAAGGCGTCGAGCGCGCAAAGATTGACGAAAAGGAAAGCGAGCTGGCCAAGGAACTGGAGCCCCAGGCCAGGGCGCAGGTCAAGACTTACCTTATCCTCGCGGAGATCGCGCGCAAGGAAAAAATCGCCGTTGACGACCAGATGCCGGCAAGGGCGATGGAATTATTATTAAGAGAGGCCGACTGGCAGGAGGCCAAATAAACGGAGGTGGATATGGCTACAAGAATGCAGACCTTGGTTCCGATGGTAATCGAACAGACCCCCCGGGGTTACGAGCGCGCCTACGACATCTATTCGCGGCTTTTAAAGGACCGTATTATTTTTATCGGCACCCCCATCGACGACACGATCGCCAACCTCATCATCGCGCAGATGCTCTTTCTGCAGATGGAAGACCCCAACAAGGACATCAACGTTTACATTAATTCACCGGGCGGTTCGGTTACCGCGGGCCTTGCGATTTACGACACGATGCAGTTTGTAAAATGCAACGTCGCCACCTACTGCGTCGGGCAGGCCAGCAGCATGGGCGCTCTTCTCTTGAGCGCCGGCACCAAGGGCAAGCGTTCGACCCTGCCGAACTCGCGCGTTATGATTCATCAGCCCTGGGGAGGGTTTGAGGGCGCTGCCGAGGATATCTCGCGCCACGCCCGCGAGATTCTAAAGATGCGCGACCGCATCAATGAGATTCTCGCCAAGCATACCGGCCAGCCGCTGGAGAAGATTCAAAAGGATACTGACCGCGATTATTTCATGTCTGCCAAGGAAGCCCAGGAATACGGGCTGGTGGACGAAGTTATTATTCCGCAAAAGAACAAATAAAAGGAGAGATTTAAAATGAGGAAGAAATACCTGCTTACCCCCGGTCCTACCCCTTTACCTTATGAAGTATCGGAGGCTCAAGGCCGCCCGATCATACACCACCGCACCCCGCAGTTTCAGGCAATCCTAAAGGAGGCGAGTGACGGCTTAAAGTACGTCTTCCAGACTCAAAACGACGTTTTTATGCTTGCTTCTTCTGGAACCGGTGCAATGGAGGCGGCGGTAGTAAACCTTTTGTCGCCGGACGACGTCGCCCTTGCTATCCAGGGCGGTAAATTCGGGGAGAGATGGACCGAGCTCTGCCGCGCCTACGGGATTAATACCGAGACCCTGGACGTAGAATGGGGTAAGGCGGTTGACGCCGGGGAAATTGCGAAGCGACTTAAGGCCAATCCTAACATTAAAGCGGTCTTCGTCACACTTTGCGAGACCTCTACCGGCGTTACCAGTGATATTGAGGCAATCGGCAGGGCAGTCAAGGAGAGCAATGCCGTTTTAGTAGTAGATGCCATCAGCGGGTTAGGCGCCATCGATTTAAAGACCGATGGGTGGGCAGTGGATGTCTGCGTCTCGGGTTCCCAGAAGGGGCTGATGCTTCCTCCGGGATTGGCTTTTATCTCGGTAAGCACCAAGGCCTGGAAGAAGATTGAAGAATCCAAATCCCCGAAGTATTACTTCAGTCTGAAATTGGCCCGCAAGGCATTAGAAAAGACCGATACCCCCTTTACCCCGGCGATATCCTTAATCATTGCGCTAAACGAGAGCCTGCGGATTATCCGTCAGGACGGCTTGGAGAATATCTTCCGCCGGCACAAAAAAATGGCGGATGCCACCCGCGCCGCAATCCGCGCCTTGGGCCTGGAATTATTCGCGCCTGCGGCCGCTTCGGACGTGGTTACCGCGGTAAAGGTCCCCGCCGGCATTGACGGAGAAAAATTAGTCAAGACGATGCGCGATACCTACGGCGTTACCGTTGCCGGAGGCCAGGCCGAGTTAAAGGGCAAGGTTTTTCGCATCGCCCATATGGGTTATATCGAGGAGTTCGACATTATCGTGGGTATCTCCTGCCTGGAGAAGGTCCTACACCAGATGGGTTATAAATTTCAACTGGCTAGCGGGGTAAGGGCAGCCCAGGAAATATTTCTAACTTAAGCGGAGGGTTCAATGCATAAGATACTGGTAAGCGACCCCCTATCTGAGAAGGGTTTGAAAATCTTAAAGGACGTCAAGGAATTCCAGGTGGATGTCAATACGGAATTGAAGCCCGAGGCCCTGAAAGAGGCAATCAAGGATTACGACGCCCTGATTGTGCGCAGCGCCACTAAGGTTACCAGGGAAATCGTCGAGGCTGCCCGGGGCCTGAAGGTCATCGGCCGCGCCGGCGTGGGCCTGGATAACGTGGACCTTGAAGCAGCCACGCAAAAAGGCATTATCGTGATGAATACACCGGCAGGCAACACCATTTCTACTGCCGAGCATACCTTCAGTATGATATTGGCGCTTTCCAGGAACATCGCACAGGCGAGCGCCTCCGTCAGAAAAGGGGAATGGAAACGTTCCCGGTTTATGGGGGTGGAGCTTTACGGCAAGAACTTCGGCATCGTGGGTTTGGGCAGGATCGGCAGCGAGGTTGCCAAACGCGCGCTCTCTTTCGGGATGAAAATCCTTGCCTGCGACCCTTTTCTCTCGCGCGAGGTTGCCGAGAGTATGGGCATCGAGATGGTGGAATTAAAGGATTTATTGAAGCGCGCGGATTATATTACCGTGCACACCCCGCTTACCGCGGAGACCACACATATGATTTCTACCAGGGAATTCGCCTTAATGAAAAAAGGGGTGCGCATTGTCAATTGCGCCAGGGGCGGCATTGTTGATGAGGCGGCGTTATTAGCTGCCATCAAGGAAGGCAAGGTCGCCGGTGCTGCCATTGACGTTTTTGAAAAAGAGCCTCCTGTCGCGGACAGCGAGTTGCTCAAACTTGAGAATGTCGTGGCAACCCCGCACTTAGGCGCATCTACCGAAGAGGCGCAGGTGAACGTGGCCATTGAGGTGGCGGAGATTGTGCGCGATGCGCTCCTCGGCTGCGGTATCCGCAATGCCGCAAACTACCCCTGCGTTGACGCCGAGGCATACAAAATCCTGCAGCCCTACATCAGCCTCTCGGAAAAACTGGGGATCTTTGCCAGCCAATTAGTAGAAGGCAGGTTCCAGGAAATAAACATCACTTACAGCGGCGATATTATCCAGTATGACTTAAGCTCCCTTACCATGGCGCTGGTAAAGGGGCTGCTTTCCCCGATTCTTAAAGAGACGGTGAACTTTATCAATGCCACCAGCCTTGCCAAAGAGCGGGGGATTGCCGTCAAGGAATCCAAGTCTTCCAAAGAAGGGGAGTTCGTTACCCTGATCGCCGTCGAGATTAAGACCGATAAAGAGACCCGCAGGGTCGCCGGCACGCTTTCTCCCAATAAACAGCCGCGCATCGTCAAGATCGACAATTATTATGTGGAGGCCGCGCCAAAGGGAGAGATGCTGGTTTTGCAGAACTGGGACCGGCCGGGCATTATCGGACATCTCGGCACACTCCTCGGCAAGCACAAGATTAATATTGCCGCGATGACCTTCGGACGCGAGAAGCGCCAGGGCAAGGCCATTACGGTGCTCAACGTCGATAATCCGATTTCGGCCGAGGTGGCTGCCAAGATTAAGAAAAGCGAAAACATCATTGCGGTAAAGGTGATTAAACTTTGAGATTCAGCATTCCTAAAATAAAGATTTGCCTTCTGGCTTTGCTCTTAATCCTTGCGGCGGTATCTTCGGCGCGGGCCGCGGAGTTCGTTATTCTTTACACCGCAGAGACCCACGCCATGATTTATCCCTGTAACTGCCCTTTGGAGCCCGACGGCGGGATAGCGCGGCGCAGCACCCTGATAAAACAGCACCGGAGCGAAAACCCCCGCACTTTAGTCCTGGATGCCGGAAGTTTTTTTGCCGGCGGCCTGATGGACGAATACACCCAGAACAGTGAACTGGATATGCGGCGCACCCTGATTCAGCTTAAGGCAATGGAGATGATGGGGTATGACGCCGTTAATCTGGAGAGCGACGAGTTTAATTTCGGAAGGGACTTTTTGGAAAAAAATATCAAGAAAACAAAGATTCCCTTTCTGTCCTGCAATGTAAAATCCGCACTTCTTAAACCTTATATTATAAAAGAAATAGGAGGGCTAAAGTTCGGCATCACCGGCGTAACCAGCCCCGCTGCCGCAGTCAAGGCCGCGGGATTGGAATTTGCCGAACCCGAAGAGGCGTTAAGAAAAACGCTTGCCCAGATGAAGAAGGAAGGCGCGGATGTTATCGTGCTGCTTTCCCAGCTCGGCGAGAAACATAATACAGGGTTAATCCAGAAAATAGGCGGCATCGATATTATTATTGACAGCCACGGTAATAACAAGGACGACCTCTTTGCGAAAACAGGCTCTACCCTTATCGTGAAGACCTCTTGGCAGGGCCGGCAGCTGGGCAGGTTAACCCTTGATATCGAGAATAAGAAAATCGTAAATTATAAAACCCACCTGCTTCAGCTTTCGGATAAGGTCAAAGACGAGCCGGCGATAGCCGCAATCCTTCCGCGCTGTTTTTCGGACCTGAACTGTAAAAAAGGAGCCTCTACCGGCAGTTGCCAGAATCCGGGAGAGAACAATGCGCAGTGCGCCTTTGCGCCGAAGGTTTTGGTCGCATTGACGGTAATCAACCACCGCGATTGCACTGTCTGCGATACGCAAAAGGCGGTTGAATATTTGACCAGGGAGTTTCCCGGCATAACTGCCTCTTACATTTATTACGGCAGCCCCGAGGCCGATAAGTTGATAAATGATTTCGGCATCCAGACCCTGCCGGCTTATCTTTTGGGAAAAGAAGCAGAGCACGGAAAAAACTTCGATAACCTCAGAGGCAGCCTGGAGCCCAAGGGGGATTACTATCTCTTAAAGCCGCAGCTCGGCGGTATGTCCTATTTTTTAAACCGCAAGAAAATCAAAGGCAGGGTAGACGTCTTTTTAAGTTTATATGACGCAAATGCCGCGGTTATTTTAGAAAACATCCGCTCTTACCAGCCGGTGCTGCATTTTCTGGCGACCGAGCAGGGCGGAGATGATTTCGGTGCGATAAGGGGCACGCCGGAGGTGGAAGAGTACCGGCGCAGCGTCTGCGTCCAGAAATACTCTCCCCGCGATTACTGGGGTTACATCACCTGCCGCGCCAGGCGCATCAACAGCAGCTGGTGGCAGGAATGCGCCCCTGACATTGACACAACCAAGATCAGCGTCTGCGCCCGGGGCAGGGAAGGCGCGGAACTTTTAAGGGAAAATACCGCCCTAAACAAAGAACTGGGGATTATGTTCGGCCCGACCTATCTTTTGGAAAACCGCGAAATATTCGGCGTTGAGGGAGTTCCGAGTCAGGAAGAGTTCAGGAAGATTTTTAAAAAATAAGAGGTGAGATGATGAAAAAGGCCAACAGGATTTATATTATCGACGTCACCAACCGCGACGGGGTGCAGACCTCGCGCATCTGCCTTTCCAAACTGGAAAAGACCATGATTAATATGTATCTCAATGAAATGGGGGTCTTCCAGTCGGAGTTCGGTTTTCCGGTAACGCACCACGAAACCAACTATCTAAACGCGAATCTTGAGCTTGCTAAAAAAGGAGTGCTTTCTCCGATAAGGCTGGAAGGGTGGCTGCGCGCCATCAAGGACGATGTCAGGGCCGCTTTTAAGCAGGTGCCCCATATCAAGCACCTCAACCTTTCCATTTCCACCTCGGACCAGATGATCCTGCACAAATTTAAGGGAAAACTCGACCATCAGGCGGTAATCGCGGAGATGACCGCAGCGGTAAAAGAGGCGCGCAAGCTCGGCGCGGATTCCGTCGGCGTGAATGCCGAGGATGCCTCGCGCAGCCAGATGGATTATCTGGTGGAATTCGCCCTGGCGGCAAAGTCCGCCGGCGCCAACCGTATCCGTTACTGCGACACCCTGGGCTACGACACCCCCTTTACTATTTACGAAAGATTGAAGTCGCTGGTTGAAGCGATTAATATTCCGGTAGAGATCCATTGCCATAACGACCTGGGGATGGTGGTGGCTAACTCGGTAGCCGGGGCAAAGGCGGTGATTGATGCCGGGCAGGACGCTTATATCAATACCTGTATCAACGGGATGGGCGAGCGCGCCGGGAACGCAGACCTCGTTTCGGTAATTTTAGCGATCAAGCACGGCAGCGGGATGCAGGGTTATCCGCTGGACGAAAAGATAAACCTTAAAATGGCCTGGAAGGTGTGTAAATATGCCTCTTATGCCTTCGGCGTCTCGATACCCATCAACCAGCCCGGGGTGGGCGCTAATGCCTTTGCGCACGAATCGGGGATACATGCCGACGGCGCGCTTAAGGACAGGCGCAATTACGAACTTTATGATTATGAGGAATTAGGCCGCGGCGAAGCGGAGATTATCGAAACCGGCCGTAAAATAACTGCCGGGGAATATTCCGGCATCAAGGGGTTCCGCAATGTTTACGATAAACTGGAGATAGCCTTTAAGGACGATGAAGAGGCTACCCGGATTTTGGAACTGGTGCGTTACGCCAATGTCCATAATCAAAAACCGCTTGTTGACGATGAACTGCGTTTTATCGCCAGATACCCGGATATCGCGCACAAGATTTTTACCATGACCCCTTAAAAATATGAATACCGTAATAGTCGGGACACAGTGGGGGGATGAAGGCAAGGGTAAGGTTATCGATATCTTATCGCGGGGGGTAGATTATATCGTGCGCTACCAGGGGGGCAGCAATGCCGGGCACACCGTGGTAGTGGACGCAAAGGAATATATTTTCCACCTCATACCCTCGGGTATCCTGCATAAAGGCAAGGTCTGTTGTATCGGCAACGGCGTAGTGGTAGATGCCGCTGCCCTGATTAAAGAGATTCGCAGCCTCCAGGCATGCGGCATCGGCGTCGATAAGCGGCTTAAGATTTCCACCCTCGCGCACGTAATACTGCCGTATCACCGCATCCTCGACCAGTTGCGCGAAATGAAGAGGGCGCATAAAATCGGGACTACCGGCAGGGGGATCGGGCCGTGTTATGCCGACAAGGTCAACCGCTGCGGCATCAGGATGGCGGACCTTTTAAACCCCGCGGTGTTCCGCGATAAACTTAAAGATAACCTCAAGGAAAAAAACGAAATCTTCAAGAAGGTCTATGGCCATGCGGGTTTTGATTTCCAGCGGATTTACCGCGAATATTTGAATTACGGCAGGATTTTGAAGCCCTACATCACCGATACCCATATCCTGCTGAACAGGGCGGTAGAGGAAAGGAAGGATATTCTTTTTGAGGGCGCGCAGGGGACGTTCCTCGATATTGATTTTGGCACCTATCCTTTTGTTACCTCCTCTTCGGCGACCGCGGGAGGCGCCTGCATCGGCACCGGAATATCGCCCGTCAGGTTTGACAGGGTAGTGGGGGTAGCCAAGGCCTACACCACCCGCGTCGGCGAAGGCCCTTTTCCGACGGAGTTTGACGCGAAATTCGGCAGTTTTATCCGTGAGAAGGGCCACGAGTTCGGCGCCACCACCGGCAGGCCCCGCAGGTGCGGCTGGTTTGACAGCGTAATGGTAAGGGAAGCGGCGCTTTTAAACGGCGTATCAGAACTGGCGATTATGAAACTCGATGTCCTGGACGGCCTTAAGAGCATCAAGGTCTGCACCGCCTATAAATATAAAGGTAAGGTTTTCAAGAACATGCCCTCTGATTTCGAGGCCATAAGTAAAGTCCAGCCGGTATATAAAGAGGTGCGGGGATGGCAGGGCAGCGTAAGCGGGGCCAGGCACCGCAAGGATTTAAACCCCCAGGCGATAAATTACCTTAAGTTGCTGGAGGATATTGCAGGAATCAGGATATCCATGGTTTCGGTGGGGTCCTCCCGTCACGAAACCGTAATCCTCGGGCTTTAATTTTATCTGCGCTAGAAAAGCGCTTGACTAAAATTTGGCTATGTGTTATAGTTAAAACCTATTCTTAGAACAGGAGGTCGGTATGAAACCCGCGACAGCGCTTAAATTCGTACTAATAATATCAATAATTACCGTATTTACAGGGTGTACCTTTGTGGTACAAAAGGGCAGGCGTTCGGATATCGAGAAGATTGAGAGCCTCTCCAGGCAGCTCGATGAACTTAGCCGGACCAAAAGTCTCCTCGAGGACAGGTTATCCCAGGAGATCAGCGACAGACAGGTAAGGCTGGAGATGATGGAGAAGGGACTGGTAATTACCTTTGTGGCAGACGTCCTCTTTGACTCCGGCAAGGCCAAGGTTAAACCCGAGGCATATGCTACCCTGGATAAGGTAGCGCGGGTCCTTAGCGAAAACGTCCCGGAATATAATATCGGCATCGAGGGGCACACCGATAACGTGCCAATAAAATTTTCCGGCTGGAAATCTAACTGGGAATTATCCACTGCGCGGGCATTGAGTGTTTTGCATTATATCGTAGACGAGAAAGGCATCCGGCCCAGCCGCGTATCCGCTATCGGTTACGGAGAGTATAATCCGGTTGCCTCTAACGATAATGCCGAAGGCCGGCAGCTTAACCGCAGGGTAGAGATCGTAATCCTGCCCAGGGTTTCCAAAGTAAAAGAATCGGAAAGCGTTGAACCCCCGGAGAACCTGAAATAATTTAACCGCCCAAAAAGGTCTTTTTAAGAATGGAAGAGGCAATCAGAAACCGCGTCATACTCATACTTTCGGTATTTACGGCAGTTTTATTTTTTGCTGCCGTCGGTTCCTGCGGCAGCGCCCGCAGGCAAAAACTCGCGCGGGATAAGGAAATAATCACCCGCCTGGACCTGGAGGAGAAGGCAGGCAACCTGGAAAATCAGATTGCCAATCTTACCCGGCAGCTCCAGGAAGAAAAAGCCGCGCACGAAGTTACCCGTAAGGCACTGTTAGAAGAACGGCTTGTCAGCCAGGCCGCTAACGAAGAGTTGCAGAAGGTGCTCAAACTTAAAGAAGCGCTCGAGGAGGACTTGAAGGAAGCCCTGGTAAAGGGCAAGTCCTCAAAGTCCAGGCAATAGGAATGGTTTTTCGATGAGATAGAAGGAGCGGCAGCAAAGGGACGCGCGCATTTTCAAAGGGGATAGCGGTTATCCCCTTTTTTGTTAAGCAGAGCGGAGTTTAGACAAGGGAGGACCTTAAAAGTCCCGGGAGGTAAAGATGGCAAGGTTACGCAGGACAAAGTCAAAATTAAAAAGCACCCGCGCTAAAGACAGAAAAAGGCCCGTGAGCAAAGCCAGGGTTGCTGCGGCTAAAAGAGAAGAGAAACAGGAATTACTCGGCACTTACGAGACCGCGGTGGTAAAAGCCAAATTTTTCACACCGGAGCCCCAGCGGCCCGCACGCCGCGTGATGGAAGAATTACCCGCAGGTTATAATGAAGATAAAATAATATTACAGGTAAGGGACCCCTGGTGGCTGCACGCCTATTGGGAGTTAAGGCAGGAGACGATGGATGGGTTGCGCCGGCGTTTAGGGGATGCCTTTCACGCTGCCAGGATGGTGCTTCGGGTTTATGACGTCAGTTACATCATCTTTAACGGCAGCAACGCCAACAGTTTCTTTGATATCGAGATTAATCCCGACGCGAACAGCTGGTATATCGATACGAAGGGGCCGGGAAGGTCCTGGTGCGTAGACCTGGGATTAAGATTGGCCAACGGAAAATTCATTACCATTGTCCGCTCCAATACCGTGCACACCCCTATCGAGGGTCCCTCCTGGGTTACCGACGAAGAGTGGATGGTGCCCGACGATATTTTTGCCAAGCTTTACGGGATGGGGTTCGGCCTGGGGCAGAGTTCGCCGGTAGGCAAGGCCTGGCAGGAGCGCGCGAAGAAGGCGCTTTTTTCCGGCGCGCTTTCTTCGGGGGCCAGCCCGGTAAAGAAACCGCTTAAAGAGAAAAAATTCTGGCTGGTGGTAAATACCGAACTAATCGTTTACGGCGCTACCGAGCCCGATGCGAAGGTGACTGTTCAGGGCAGGCCGGTGGAACTGCGCCCCGACGGCACCTTTACCCTGCGTTTTGCCCTTCCCGACGGAAAGCAGGTTATTGCGGTAAAAGCCGCGGCTGCAGGTAAGGACGAAGAGCGCGTCATTACACCGGTCATCAACAAGGAAACCAGATAGGATGCCTAAGACATACCAGGGTTATCTCGCTATTGTTTTACACAGCCACCTTCCTTATGTGCGCCATCCCGATTACGAGGATTTCCTGGAGGAGGACTGGTTTTACGAAGCCGTAACCGAGACCTATATCCCCCTCATCGATGCCTTAGCGAGGTTGATTAACGATAAGGTGGATTTCCGCATCACCATCGGCCTGTCGCCCACCCTGGTTGCGATGTTTCTGGACCCGCTTTTGCAGTCAAGGTACCTCAATCATATAAACAAGCTGATTGAATTGGCGCATAAAGAGGTGGAGAGGACGCGCTGGCAGCCGGAGTTTCACCATCTCGCAGTGATGTACCTGAATAATTTTTATCGCGCGCGGGAAACCTTCCGGCGTTACGGCGGCAACCTTGCGCAGCCTTTTAAAGACTTCCAGGATTTAGGCAAGGTTGAGATTGTTACCTGCGGCGCCACCCACGGTTATCTTCCCTTGCTGGAAGTAATGCGCCCTTCGGTAAGGGCGCAGGTTAAGGTCGCCGCCGACCACTATGAGAAGACCTTCGGCAGAAGGCCGCGGGGGATCTGGCTTCCGGAGTGCGGATATTACCCCGGTTATGACGAGATACTTAAAGAGGCGGGGATAAAATATTTCTTCAGCGACGCCCACGGCGTGCTGCACGCGACCCCGCGCCCGAAATACGGGGTGTTCGCGCCCATCTACTGCAAATCGGGGGTGGCCTGTTTCGCCAGGGACCTGGAATCCGCCAAACAGGTGTGGTCTTCCATCGAGGGTTATCCCGGCGATTATAATTACCGCGAGTTTTACCGCGATATCGGCTTTGACCTGGATTATGAATATATCAAGCCCTATATTCATCCCGACGGCATCAGGATTAATACCGGTATCAAATATTACCGCATCACCGGCAGCGAACACAAGCAGCCCTACAGCCCCCACCTGGCAAGGGAGAAGGCGGCAGAGCACGCCGGCAACTTCATGTTTAACCGCGAGAAACAGATTGAGCACCTTGCGGGTTTCCTGCAGCGCAAACCCATTATTGTTTCTCCGTATGACGCCGAGCTTTACGGCCACTGGTGGTATGAGGGGGTGATGTGGCTGGAGTTACTCCTGCGCAAGATTTATTTTGACCAGAAGACCATCCGCACCATTACCCCTTCGGAATACCTCACGGAGAACCCGCGCAACCAGGTATCCACCCCTTCGTTATCCAGCTGGGGATGGAAGGGCTATAGCGAGATGTGGCTGCAGGGGCCCAATGACTGGATTTACCGGCACCTGCATAAGGCCTCGGAGCGTATGACGGAACTCGTGAAGAGTTTCCCGTCCGCCGAAGGTTTATTGAGGCGGGCGCTGAACCAGGCATTAAGGGAGTTGCTCCTTGCCCAGAGTTCAGACTGGGCTTTTATCATGGCTACCGGCACGCACGTGCCCTACGCCGTCAAACGCACCAAGGACCATCTCCTGCGGTTTACGCGCCTCTTTGAGGATATCAAATCCAATTATATCGACGAGAACTGGCTGGCGGATATCGAATACCGCGACAATATATTTCCAGATATAGATTATAGGGTACATCAGTGAAGTAGATTAAAGGCCGTAAACCGTAATTCGTAAATCGTAAATGGTAATTTTTAAGAATAAAAGATTACGATTTACCGATTACGGGTTACCAATTACGAAAAATTACTAGTTACTCGTTACTAGTTTACCAGTTACTAATCCATGATAGATAAAAATAACATTCCCCGCCACATTGCAATCATTATGGACGGCAACGGCCGCTGGGCAAAGGAACGGGGGCTGGAGCGTACTGCCGGGCACCGCGCCGGCATTGAGGCGATTAAAGAGATTATCAAAGCCGCGGCAGACTTCGGCATTAAGACAATTACCTTTTTTACCTTCTCTACCGAGAACTGGTCGCGACCGAAAAAAGAGGTGGAGATGCTTATGCGGACTCTGGACAATTTCCTGAGCCGGCAACTCAAGTACCTGGATAAGAATAATATCCGGCTTCTGGTCATCGGCAGGGACGAACCTCTGCCTAAATACCTGCAGGCAAAACTCAAGGATGTCCAGGAGCGCACCAGGAATAACTTCGGCCTTACGGTAGTGCTGGCTTTAAATTACGGGGCAAGACAGGAAATTCTGGATGCCGCCAGGAGGTTCGCCAGCGCAGTGGCAAAGAGGGAAGCCAAAACAGAAGACCTTGATGAAGAAGGTTTCGCCGATTACCTTTATACCCGCGGCCTGCCTGACCCTGACATCTTAATCCGCACCAGCGGCGAGATACGGCTTAGTAATTTCCTGCTCTGGCAGCTTTCTTATGCCGAGTTGTATTTCCTTAAAAAATACTGGCCGGACTTTAAAAGGGGAGACCTCGAAAAGGTAATCCGGGATTATCAAAAGAGGGAACGCCGTTTCGGCAGCGTAACGGAGGCATAACTTATGCTATTTAAAAGAATACTTACTTCCATCCTGCTTATCGGTATGATTGCCCTGGTGGTATCCTCGCAGTTATTGGTAGGCCTCGCGGTAACCTTATTTATCATCGGGGGGCTTTACGAGTTCTTTACGATGCTGGAGAAGAAAGGCATTATCATCTACAAGTATTTCGGCATCGCCATAGGCACGATTATCCCGCTTTCGATTATGTTTCGTTTTGAGCTGACCAGGGGGTGGGAATTGTTCTTTGCGGTGCTGGGGTTATTGTCCCTGATTCTGATGCAGTTCAGGCGGCACCAGAATTCCGGGGTAATCGTCGGAATATCTACCACCCTCTTCGGGATACTTTACGTCTCCTGGTTCTTCAGTTTCTTAATCAGGATTCGTCATCTGGAGCAGGGGCTGGGGCTCTTGGTAACCGTCTTACTTATTACCAAGCTAGGCGATATCGGGGCATACGTCGTGGGTTCGCGTTTAGGTAAGACCCCGCTTATGCCGCGCATCAGCCCGCACAAGTCCGTGGAGGGCGCAGCCGGCGGATTACTCTTTAGCATACTGGGCGCCCTGATAGGCAAAACCTTGGTGAGTATCCCGTATCCGCAACTGGTGTTGCTGGGTATTTTTATCGGCGTCCTCGGTGAGGTCGGGGATTTATCCGAATCGCTGATGAAACGCGATTGCGGGGTCAAGGATTCCGGAAATTCCTTTCCCGGCATAGGCGGGTTTCTGGATTTAATCGACAGCCTGCTGTTCACTGCTCCGGTATTCTATTTCCTGTGCAGTTATGTAATTTTCCGGCACTATTAATAATCGTTTTTATGAAAGGCATTGCTGTTTTAGGTTCAACCGGTTCCATCGGTATTAATACCCTAAAGGTCATCGGGAATTTCAGGCGCCGGTTCCGGGTCGTCGGCTTAAGCGCCAATTCCAACACCGCTCTTTTATATCAACAGATTAAGGCCTTCCGGCCCGAGGCGGTCTGCGTCGGCAGCTGCCAGGCAGCCCGCGAGTTAAGCCCGAAGTTGAAGGGCTACGGCACAAAAATCCTCCTCGGCGAAGACGGGCTAAAAGAGTTAGCGGGTCTGGGCAGTGTAGATAAGGTTGTTCTGGCTATCAGCGGTTCTGCGGCACTTGCACCGCTGTTGACTGCCGTTAGCAAAGGCAAAGATATCGCCCTTGCCAATAAAGAAGCCCTGGTCATCGCAGGCGAGATTATCATGCCGGCCGCGCGGAGGAGCAAAGCCCGGCTTATTCCGGTTGACAGCGAGCAGTCCGCAATCTGGCAGTGCCTGGAGGGCGAGGATAAGGCAAAACTTAAGCAGATATATCTGACTGCTTCCGGCGGGCCGTTCAGGAAGAGGATGCCCGCGAGTTTAAGGCGCGTTTCAATAGCCGAGGTCTTAAGGCACCCCCGCTGGAATATGGGCCGGAAAATCAGCGTGGATTCCGCAACCCTGATGAATAAAGGGCTGGAGGTTCTGGAGGCAATGTACCTTTTTGCCGTGCCGGCCGCAAAGATTAAGGTTTTGCTGCATCCCGAAGCAATCATACATTCCATGGTTGAGTTCACGGACGGGGTAATTTTAGCCCAGCTTTCTGCCGCGGATATGCGTATACCCATCCAGTATGCGCTTTCTTACCCCGAAAGATTAACCAACGCCATGCTGCCGACGGTGGATTTTATGAAATTTAAAAGTTTGAGTTTCGAAGAGCCGGATTTCAGACGTTTCCCTGCCTTGCGGTTAGCCTATGAGGCAGCGGAGGAACGCGGGACCACGCCGGCGGTATTGAATGCCGCTAATGAAGTGGCGGTGGAGGCGTTTTTAAAAAGGAGACTCGCCTTTGTCGCGATTACCGCGACGGTGGAGAAGGTCCTGTCCCGGCACAGGAATATCAGACATCCTGGTCTTAAAGATATATTGGCAACTGACGCCTGGGCAAGAGAGCAGGCGTGCAGTTTAATCCGTAATTAAAAAATGGTTTCCCTGATTACTTTTATATTTATTTTAGGCATCCTGATTATCGTGCATGAATTCGGGCATTTTATCGTCGCCAAAAAAATCGGGGTAAGGGTAGAAAAGTTTTCGCTGGGGTTTGGGCCGAGGTTATTTAAAACCAAAGGTAAAGAAACCGAATACAGTATCAGTGCCATACCCCTCGGAGGTTACGTGAAACTTGCCGGAGATAACCCCGAGGAATACCAGGGCAAGCCCGACGAGTACCTCTCCAGGAAAATCAGCGAGCGCGCGGCAATCATATTTTTCGGGCCCCTGCTTAACTATGTTTTGGGTTTTTTATGCTTATGGTTTATTTTTGCCACCGGCTACCCGGTGCTTACCGCGAGGGTAGGCGGTCTTATCGAAGGGTTCGGCGCCGAGGAGGCCGGGATTGAGGTCGGGGATAAAATCATTGCCATTGACGGCAAAAAGGTGGAGTTCTGGGAGGAGTTGCAGAAAATTATCCGTTCCAGGAAGGGAGCCTTGAGCGTCAGGCTTACAGTACTGCGCAATAATAAGGAATATAGGTTCAGGGTTAAAATCCAGGAAAAAGAAGTCGGGGATATGCTGGGCCAGAAGCAGAAGGTCGGGCTGCTGGGCGTAACCCCCGAAGGAGAGATTACCAAGGTAAGGTACGGCCCGTTTAAATCCTTTTTATTGGGCTTGGAAAAGACCTGTGAATTGACCGTCGTTACCTACAAGGGGCTCTGGAGGATTATCATCGGGAAGTTGTCATGGCGTGAATCCGTCACCGGGCCGTTAGGCATATTCTACATCACCGGCAAGGCCACTGAAGTCGGAGTAACTGCGGTGATTCAACTGGTAGCGGTGTTGAGTTTAAGCCTTGCGATATTCAACCTCCTGCCTTTACCGATACTTGACGGCGGGCACATCATGTTTCTGGCGATAGAGAAACTGCGCGGCCGGCGCTTGAGCGCCAGGACAGAAAACATCGTCACCAGGATTGGGATGGCTTTTATTGTTTCTCTCGCGGTACTGGTGACTTACATCGATATCTGGAGGTTTTTCGGCGATAAGATTGCGGGGTTATTCAAGTGACGCGGATTAAAAGGCGCAAGACCAGAATAGTTAAAATCGGTAACCTCGCTATCGGCGGCAGCCATAGAATAGCAATACAGTCTATGGCCAAGACCAGGACCGCTGATATCGAAAAAACTTCAGCGCAGATTAAGGAGCTGGCGCTTGCCGGCTGCGAAATCGTGCGCGTGGCAGTGAAGGATGAAAGCGACGCCCGCGCCATCAGGCACCTGAAAAAAAGGATTAAGATTCCGCTGGTGGCAGATATACATTTTGACTGGCGTCTCGCATTGCTCGCGATTGAAAACGGCGCGGATAAGATACGCCTTAACCCGGGGAATATCTTCAAGCGCAGCCAGGTCAGCGAGATTGCCCGGGCTGGCCGGATGCACCGCATCCCCATCCGGGTGGGGTTGAACTCTGGCTCTTTAAAAACCCGGGGTAAAAGAAATAGCGGCCTTGCCGCGATTATGGTAAAGGAGGCCCGGGATTACTTGAAGATTTTAGAGAAGTCCGGTTTTTGCAACATCGTGGTTTCCCTGAAGGGCTCGGATATTTTAGATACCCTTGCAGCTTACCGGATGATGGCCCGATACTGCGATTATCCTTTTCATCTCGGCGTTACTGCAACTGGGTTACCGCAGGAGGGTGCGGTTAAATCCAGCATCGCAATTGGGGCTTTGCTATTAGAAGGAATAGGTGATACAATAAGGGTGTCGCTCACCGACCAGCCCGGTGAGGAGATTCGCGTTGCCCGCGCCATATTGCAGTCATTGGGGTTGCGGAATTTCGCTCCCGAAGTAATAAGTTGCCCTACCTGCGGCAGGTGTGGGGTGGACCTTATCCCTAAGGTAAGGGAGCTGGAAAAAAGGCTTTCTTTTCTATCCTGGGAGCCGGCGGCTCGTCCGCTCAGGATTGCGCTGATGGGTTGCGTGGTCAACGGCCCGGGCGAAGCCCGCGAGGCGGATATCGGGATTGCCTTCGGCAATAATAAAGAGGGGTTGTTATTCAAAAAAGGAAAGGCGCTGCGTAAGGTTTCCTTTGCGGACTGCCTGGAAGTTTTATTAAGAGAGGTTAAAAGATAAAATGTTCTGGTCAAAGACTTTAATCCCTACTTTAAAAGAAGTCCCGCAGGAGGCGGATTCTGTCAGTTATCAGTTGATGCTGCGCGCGGGATTGGTGCGGATGCTGGTAGCCGGGGTATATTCGTATCTACCCTTAGGTTTAAAGGTGCTGGATAACATTGAACGCATAATCCGTCAGGAGATGGAGGCGGCCGGCGCCAGCGAATTGCTGCTTCCGGCGCTGCAGCCGCTGGGCCTCTGGGAATGCTCTGGCCGGGATAAGGATTTGGGCGAAGTGTTAATCCGTTTTGTTGACCGCCGCGGAAGGAACCTCTGCCTCGGCCCTACCCACGAAGAAGCGATTACCGACTTGGTAAAGAGTCACGTTTCGTCATACCGCCAGCTGCCGCTGGTTTTATATCAGATCCAGACTAAGTTCCGCGACGAAATCCGGCCGCGCTCGGGTTTAATCCGCGCCTGCGAGTTCATTATGAAGGACGCCTACAGTTTTGATAAAGACGAGCAGGGCCTGGAGAAGAATTATCAGGCAATGTACGAGGCCTATAAACGCATCTTTAAAAGATGCGGCCTGGATTGCCTTACCGTAGAGGCAGACCCCGGGGTGATGGGCGGGAAGGTCTCGCATGAGTTTATGGTTGCGGCTGCCGACGGAGAAGACGTCGTTTTAATCTGCCCGAGGTGCCGCCAGACATTCCCCTTTACAGAAAATACGGATAATAATTGTCCGAAGTGCCGGGTCAAACTGGAAAAGGTAAATGCCGTTGAAATAGGGCACATCTTTAAATTAGGCACTAAATACACCGAGAGCCTCCAGGCGCATTTCCTGGACGAAGAGGGAAAACGCAAGCCCATTATCATGGGTTGTTACGGTATCGGCGTTTCGCGGCTCATCCCGGCTATCATCGGGCAGAACAATGACAAGGACGGGATTATCTGGCCGGCTGAGGTCAGCCCTTACCAGGTGCTGGTGCTGCCGCTGGATGTTACCGATGCCGCGATGATGCAGAAGGCGCGCAAGGTTTATCAGGAGTTGAAGAAACTCGACATTGCGGTATTATTGGATGACCGCGACGAGCGCGCCGGGGTTAAATTCAAAGACGCAGACCTCCTCGGAATAACCCTGCAGGTGGTTATCGGAAGAGAGTCCCTGAAGAAGGATGTATTGGAGCTTAAGGTCCGCCGCACCAATAAAAAAACGATAGATACGCCGTCCGCAACCTTAAAACACATCAGGGAGAATCTTAATGTATAGGGACGCCTTAATCCCGCAATTGAGCGAGATTATTGAGAGTTATCTTAAGGAGCAGGGGGTTTTGCTGGTAGATTTTAACTACCGCCGCGAAGGCAGGAACCTGGTTCTCTGCGTCCTGGCGGATTATCCCGAAGGCGGTATTGATATCGATACCTGCGCCCGGCTTAACCGGGAGTTAGGCAATATACTGGAGGAGAAGAATATACTGCAGGAGAATTATATCCTTGAGGTTTCCTCTCCGGGCTTAGACCGGCCCTTAAAGACGAGGGCGGATTTCCTGCGCTGCCTCAAAAGAGAGGCAGTGCTTTATCTTTCCAGCCCCGTAAAAGAAAGGATTGAGTGGCAGGGTATAATCAAGGCAGTAACAGAAGACTCTGTTTTTATAGATAAGGACGGCGGGGAGATCGGGATTCCTTTAAATATCATCAACAAGGCAAAACAGGTAATCCGTAAAAGTTAATAGGAGATTTCAATGAGCAAGGAATTATTGACAATCATAGAGCAGATCGAGAGAGAAAAAGGGATTAAAAAAGAAGTGCTGGTCGCGGCAGTGGAGAGCGCGCTGCTTAGTGCGGCGCGTAAGGTCGTTGACCTCGGTGCCGACGACGAACTCAAGGTTGTCCTGGACCAGGAGAGCGGCGACATGCGGGCTTATAAGAACAACAAGGAGATTACCGGCATTGATTTCGGCCGTATCGCGGCTTCCACCGCCCGTCAGGTGATTATCCAGAAAATCCGCGAAGCGGAAAAGGAAGTGGTATTTACCGAGTTTCAGGGTAAGGTAGGAGAGATTGTCGCCGGAACGGTTTACCGTTTTGAAAAGGGCAATATCATTGTGGACCTTCTGGGTAAGGCCGAAGGCCTGTTACCCAAGCGGGAGCAGTCTGTGCGCGAGGAGTTCAGGCAGGGGCAGCGTATCCGCGCCTTTGTGCTGGATGTCAAGAAGGACAGCCGCGGCACGCAGATCGTCCTTTCGCGCACCCACCCGAACCTGGTAAAGGAATTGTTTGAGCTGGAGGTCCCCGAGATTTATGAAGGTATCGTGGAGATAAAATCCATTTCGCGCGAGGCAGGAGAGCGCACCAAGATTGCGGTCTGGTCCAAGAACGAAAAGGTGGATTCGGTGGGTGCCTGCGTGGGGATGCGCGGTAACCGCGTCAGGAATATCGTCAATGAATTAAACGGGGAAAAGATCGATATCGTGCGTTACAGCGATGATATCCGTGAATATATCAAGGCGGCGCTTGCACCGGCAAAGATCAGCGAGATAAAACTGGACAAGGATAAACTCAAAGCCGAGGTTATCGTAGAAAACGACCAGCTTTCCCTGGCAATCGGCAAACACGGACAGAACGTGCGTTTGGCTTCGCGGCTGGTCGGATGGGAGTTGGACATTCGCACCAAGGAGATGCTTGCCAGGGCAGCGATGGAAGCAATCGGTAAGGAGGAAGCCCCTGCCGAAGCAGCTAAAGCCGCCGAGTCAAAACCCGAGCCGAAGAAGAAAAAAGCCGCAGCAAAAGAAAAGCGGGTTACCGGGTTAGAGGGTTTAAGCGGAGTAGGAGAAAAGACCCTGGCGAAGCTTAAAGAAGCGGGATTTAGCGCCATTGATGATATTTTGAAGGCTGCCCCCGAGGATTTGATGCAGGTCGAGGGTATCGGCGAGAAGAAAGCGAAAAAGTTGATTGCCGAAGCCAAGAAACTGGGGCATAATAAGAAATCAAATGCCAAAACCAAAGAGTAAAAAAGAGAGCGGCGTCGCGAAAAAGAAGGTTACGAAAAGCGCTGCCAAGGTCAGCCGTAAGGCAGCGGTAAAACCCGTTGTTAAAAAGGCCGCCAAGGGTCCGGCTGTTGCTGCAAAGGCAGCAAAGCCGGCACACGCCAAAAAGGCAGCCCCTCCCAAACCCGTTGAGAGAATAACCGCTCATGCCCCTGTCGCAGCGCCTCAAGAAAAAATAGCAGTAAAACCTCCGGCAGTACCCCGGCCCCGGCCTGTTGCAATGCCAAAGGCCGCACCACCGCCGGTAATACCGACACCCAAGCCAGCTCTGGCACCCAAACCTGCTGTTGCACCCAAGCCCGCGCCGGCACCCAAGCCCGCTCCTGCGCCGGCTAAGATAGAATTAAAAGAGCTGGAACTCAAACTCCCCATTAACCTCAAGGACCTTGCGGTAAGACTTCAGGAAAAGCCCTCGGTATTATTAAAGGTTCTTTTGGATAAAGGGATTATGTCAGGGATTAACCAGACTCTTGATAACGCCTTGGCCAGCGAGATTTGCGCGAAATTCGGTTTTCGTATTATTAGCGCTCCCGACGAAGAAGAGCTGGCTTTACGTATTCACCAGAAGCCCGATAATCCCCAGGAACTCAAGCCGCGTCCGCCGATAGTTACCTTTATGGGGCACGTGGACCACGGCAAGACTTCATTATTGGATGCCATCCGTAAGACCAAGGTTGCGGATTCCGAGCACGGAGGCATTACCCAGCATATCGGCGCCTACCGCGTAACCCTTGCGCACGGAGAAATTACATTCCTCGACACCCCGGGGCACGAGGCTTTTACTGCGATGCGTGCGCGCGGTGCAAGCCTTACCGATATCGTGGTATTGGTAGTGGCTGCGGATGACGGCGTTATGCCCCAGACGATAGAAGCGATTAACCACAGCCGCGCTGCCGGGGTATCGATAATCGTGGCGATTAATAAAATCGATAAATCCCAGGCAGAGCCTGACCGGGTAAAAAAACAACTCGTGGAGCTTAACCTCAATCCCGAGGACTGGGGCGGCAAGACTATTACCGTGCCGGTATCGGCAAAGACCGGCGAAGGCATTGATAATCTATTGGAGATGATTATCCTGGAGTCGCAGATGCTGGAGTTGAAAGCCAACCCCAACAGGTTAGCGCAGGGCGTGGTGGTAGAGGCAAGGATCAGTAAGGGTAAAGGCCCGGTGGCAACGCTCCTGGTGCAGAACGGCACCCTGCACAGCAACGAGACCATCGTCGTCGGCACCAATTACGGCAGGATTCGCGCGATGTTTAATTACCGCGGCCAGCAGGTTACCTCGGCAGGCCCGGCAATGCCGGTAGAGGTTTTGGGCCTATCAGGCGTGCCACAGTCCGGGGAACAGTTTTTTGTGCTGGAGGACGAGAAACTCGCCCGCGATATCGCGCTCAAGAGGCAGGAATTGGAGAAACAGCAGCAGGTCAAGGCAGTAAAGAGGATCAGCCTCGAGGACCTCCACACCCAGATTAAGGAAGGAAAACTCAAAGAGCTCAAACTCATCTTGAAGGCTGATGTAAACGGCTCTATTGAGGCGATTAAAGAGACCTTGAGTAAATTAGAGACCCCCGAAATCAAACTTCAGATTATCCATGAGTGCACCGGCAACATTAACTCCTCGGATGTGATACTGGCAGTGGCCTCCAATGCCCTGATCCTGGGTTTTAATGTTAATGCCGACGAGCGCGCCAAGGAGTTGATTGAAAAAGAAGGGGTGGATGCGCGCACCTATAATATCATCTACGAATTAGCCAATGATATCAAGGCCGCCCTGGAGGGTATGCTCGAACCCAAACTTAAAAAGGTGTTTATGGGGAGGGCAGAGGTCAGGAAGGTCTTTAAGCTTTCGCGCGCCGGCTCCATTGCGGGATGTTTTGTAACCAAGGGCAAGATTACGCGCAGCGCCCAGGTGGCGCTGGTGCGAAACGGCGAGGCGATATTCGAAGGCAAGATTTCATCCCTTAAACGTTTCAAGGACGATGTGCGGGAAGTTGCCGAGGGGTTTGAATGCGGCATTGCCATCGGCGGTTTTGACAATTACCAGGAGGGCGACAGCATCGAGGCTTTTGAAATAGAGAAGATCGCCAGAAAACTATGAAAAAGCGCATATTAAGCGGGATGCGTCCTACCGGAAGACTGCACCTCGGGCATCTGGTAGGGGCGCTGGATAACTGGGTGAAACTTCAGGGGGAATACGAATGTTTCTTTATGGTGGCGGACTGGCACGCCCTGATGGGCGAATACGAAAATCCCGGCAAGATACCGGAATACGCCGTTGATAATGTGATAGACTGGCTCAGCGCCGGAATTGACCCCAAAAAGTCCACCCTCTTTGTGCAATCGCAGGTGCCCCAGCACCTGGAGCTCAACATGATTTTTTCCTGTTTTGTGCCGTTAGGGTGGCTGGAGAGGTGCCCTACCTATAAAGAACAACTGCGCGAAGTGAAATCCCGCAACTTGCATACTTACGGGTTCCTCGGGTATCCGGTATTACAGGCTGCCGACATCCTGCTTTATAAAGCGGATGCCGTCCCGGTAGGGGAAGACCAGCTGCCGCATCTTGAACTTACCCGCGAAATCGGGCGGCGTTTCAACAGTCTTTACCGCAAAGAATTATTCCCCGAGCCCCGCGCACTTTTAACCGAGATGCCGCGGCTTTTAGGTCTGGACGGCAGGAAGATGAGCAAGAGTTACGACAACACCATCAACCTTTCGGATTCCGAAGATACGATTAAGAAAAAAACGGGGGAGATGTTCACCGACCCCAAGCGGATTAAATTAAGCGATAAGGGCCATCCGGATACCTGCAATGTGTTTTCCTATTATGCTTTATTCGCTCCATCGATGCAACAGGAGGTGCACGACTGGTGCGTCCACGCCAAATTAGGGTGCACCGACTGCAAAAAGAAGTTAGCCGCAGCGCTTATCGAAAGATTAATGCCCTTTCATAAAAAAAGGGAGGAGCTGCTTAAGGATAAATCCGCGGTGTTTAAAATTTTAGAGGAAGGCAACAAGTGCGCCGGCGAGGTTGCCAGCCGCACCATCAAAGAAGCCCGGGAAGCGATGAAGATATGAGCTATAAAGTCAGGCTTGAAATATTTGAAGGCCCGTTAGACCTTCTGCTATACCTGGTCAAAAAAGACCACCTCAACATCTACGATATCCCCATTGCCAAGATTACCGAGCAGTACCTTAAATACATCGAATTGATGCGGCTCTTGGATTTGAATATCGCCGGAGAATTCCTGGTAATGGCGGCGACGCTGATGCAGATTAAATCCAAGATGCTGCTTCCGGCAGAGGAGGCCGCTGCTGCCGAAGAGGAAGAGGACCCGCGCGCCGAGCTGGTGCGCCGTCTCCTGGAATACGAGAGGTTCAAGGAGATTGCCGAGAACCTGAGGCAGAGAGAGGCCGGGCAGCAGGATGTTTTTAAGGCAGGCCCCAAGTCCGATGCGCATAAGGTTGAAGCCAAGGAGGAAGGAGAGGTTTACTTTGAAGCGAGCATCTTCGACCTCATCAACGCCTTTACCAAAGCCCTGGAAGAAGTCCCGCGGGAATTATTTTATGAGGTAATCAAGGACGAATTTACCATCGAGGGCAAGGTGCACCAGATCCTGCACCTGATGATGCTGGAGCCCAGCAAGCGGGTTTCGGAATTATTCTCCAAGGCCAAAAACAAAATGGAGATTATCGTTACTTTTCTGGCAATCCTGGAACTGATACGCGTAAAGGAAATTGTCATCCGGCAGAAGGGCCTTTTCGGTGAAATCGAAATAATGCGTAACGAAAACAACATCATCCCCTATGACCAGAGAAACAAGGCAGAAATTAATTAAGGGCACGACGCCCCTCGCGCATAATCAGGTTATCGCCGGCGAGCAGGAGTCCGAGGAAGACGTAGTCTTAAATATCTCGCTTCGTCCGAGCCGGCTTTCCACTTTTGTAGGCCAGAAAGAGATTCTTGAGAACCTCAAGGTTTGCCTCGCCGCTGCCAAACAGCGCAAAGAGCCCTTAGAGCATATCCTTTTTTCCGGGCCCCCGGGGCTGGGTAAAACTTCCCTTGCCCATATCATTGCCCACGAGATGAATACCAAGATTACCGCCACTTCCGGCCCGGCGATTGAGAGGGCCGGCGATCTTATCGGCATCCTCACTAACCTGGAGAAAGGCGACATTCTTTTTATCGACGAAATCCATCGTTTGTCAAAAGTAGTAGAAGAGTTCCTCTATCCGGCGATGGAGACCTTCCAGATTGATTTCGTGATTGACAAAGGACCTTATGCCAAGACCATCAAGTTTAACCTTAAGCCTTTTACCCTGGTAGGCGCTACCACCAGAAGCGGTTTATTATCCGCTCCTTTGCGCGGCAGGTTCGGGATATTCTATCACTTGGATTTTTATCCGGTGGAGGACCTCGCAAAGATTATCAAGCACTCCGCTAAGATTTTAAGCATGGAGATAGACGACGATGCAGCAGCGGAGATTGGCCGGCGTGCGCGCGGCACCCCGCGGATTGCCAACCGCCTCCTGCGCCGCGTCAGGGACTACGCCCAGGTTTTAAAAATCGGCAAGATTAACTTTGAGGTCGCCAGCCGCACCCTCGATGAACTGGGGATTGATAAGGCGGGCCTCGATGACCTTGACCGCAAGGTGCTCAAGGTAATCCTTGAGTCTTACAGCGGCGGGCCGGTAGGAGTGGAATCTCTCGCTGCCAGCCTCAACGAGGAAGTCGATACAATCGTCGATACCGTAGAGCCGTACCTTTTAAAGGTCGGGTATTTGAAGCGCACCCCGCGCGGAAGAGTCGCCACAAAAATCGCCTTCGAACACTTCGGAAAGAAATTCGACAACCAGCAGGAATTATTCGATAAATAAATCATCGCGGTTGTCTTGGTCTGTTTCTCGCGGGGACGCTCATTTTGCCTCAGGCAGAGGCAAAATTTCGCTCGGCCTCTCGGGCCCTCGCTCTCACCGATAATTTAATAGCAGGTGAACCGTGCCCGCTCGGGTTCCTCGGACGCCCCGCTCGAATCCAGCCCAAGCCACCCGCGAAACATATTAAGACG
>CAYWCX010000005.1:10302-38930 GCA_964456925.1 uncultured Planctomycetales bacterium | reverse complement strand
GTTTAGTAATTAGTACGTCAGTAACGAGCAACTGGTAATTAAAGGCCGTAAATCGTAATTCGTAAGTCGTAAATAGTAATTTTTAAGAATAAAGGATTACGATTTACCGGTTACGGATTACCAATTACTGATTAACTCTTCGGTTTCATTTTATGCCAAGCGGTATTCTGCTCGTAAGCATACGCTACCCTAAAAAGCGTCTCCTCGGCAAAGGGCTTAGCCAGAATCTGCAAACCCACCGGCAATCCTTTTTTGGTAAAACCGCAGGGGACGGATATCGCGGGTATCCCGGCTAAATTTGCCGAGATAGTATAGATATCCGAGAGATACATCTCCAGCGGGTTTTTGATTTTTTCCCCGATTTTAAAAGCCGGGGTCGGAGAAGTCGGGGTAACGATACAGTCAAAATCCCTGAATATTTTATCAAAATCCTGTTTGATGAGCGTCCTTACCTTGAGCGCCCGCAGATAATAGGCGTCATAATAACCGTGCGAGAGCACAAAGGTGCCCAGGATAATCCTTCTTTTTGCCTCCTCGCCAAAACCATCGCCGCGGCTCCGCTTGTACATCTCGATTAACTGCCCTTCGGCGGCGCTGGTCGCAGAGCGCAGGCCGTACTGCACTCCGTCAAAGCGCGCGAGGTTGGAACTGGCTTCGGCAGTGGCGATAATATAATAAACTGCGACGGCGTATTCGGTGTGCGGCAGGGAAACTTCGCGGTACTCCGCGCCCAGTTCCTTAAGTTTATCAATGGCTTCGCGGATATTCTTTTTTACCTCGGGGTCAATGCCCTCAATAAAATATTCTTTGGGTATCCCGATCCTGATTCCTTTTACATCATTCACCAGAGAAGCGGCATAATCAGGGACATCGACGTTAACCGAAGTGGAATCATAAGGGTCGTATCCGGAAATGACGTTCATAATAAGCGCGGTGTCCCGGACATCTTTAGCCAGCGGGCCGATCTGGTCAAGGCTGGAGGCAAAGGCAATCAGGCCGAAACGCGAAACCCTGCCGTAAGTGGGTTTCATCCCTACTATCCCGCAGAATGAGGCCGGCTGCCTTATGGAACCGCCGGTATCCGAACCGAGAGCTGAAATGGCTTCATCCGAAGCTACGGCTGCTGCCGAACCGCCGGAAGAACCGCCCGGCACGCGCTGGAGGTCCCAAGGGTTACGGGTAGGACCGAAAAAAGAATTCTCAGTGGAGGAGCCGAAGGCGAACTCATCCATATTGGTCTTTGATTCTAAAATAACCGCACCGGCTTCTTTTAATTTTTTGATTACCGTCGCATCGTAAGGCGGCTTAAAATCCTCCAATATCCTGGAACAGCATTCGGTAGCAAAGCCCTCGGTGCAAATGTTATCTTTGATGGAAACGGGGATACCGCAAAGTACTCCCTGGGAGGAGCCGGGTTTAGAGGCGAGCTTATCTTTCAACCTGACATAGGCGCGCAACCGCGAATCCCGACCACGGATACTTTTGTCGAGAGAATCAAATATATCCGCCGCAGTGCTGCGGCCTTCTTTTAATAAAGTTAGGAGTTGATGCGCGGTTAAGGTATTTAATTCCATTTCAGGCGATAAAAATTTGCCTATTCGATAACCTTGGGCACGACAAAGAAACTGCCGTCTTTTTGCGGGGCATTCTCTAAGGTTTTGCTTGTGGCCAGGGACTTGCCGGGTTTGTCATCCCTTAAGACATTATTTATAGGTAATATATGGCTGGTAGGAGCGGTTTTCGAGGTATCGAGCTGTTTTAGTTTATCGATAAAATCCAGGATATCCTTTAACTGCCCTGCCAGGATACCGGACTCTTTGGCCTTTAATTCCATCCGCGCCAGGTGCGCCAGGTGCTTAACCGTATCTTTGGACAGTTCCATTCTGCACTTCTTTCTTTACTAACGCATTTAGAAATTAAATAATATCATCCTTTACTTCAAAAGTCAAAGAATATTAGGATAAAAAAAGATAGACAAAAGCGGAAAAAACTGTAAAATAAGGAAAGTTAAAATCATCTACCCGGCACTGGAATTCATCCTGGCATGACAATTAAAAAACCCCTTAAGAAACCGCAATACCGGCTTAAATCCGATGGAGAATTCGTAATCAGCAATTATAATTTCTCCCGGCCCTTTGCCGACTTCTTCCCCGGGATTGCCGGCAAATACGGTATCCCGATGTGGACTTTCTACGTCAACCGCGGCCAGGGAATCGCGAGTTTTGGCACCAAGGATAAAGACCACTCCATCCTGGAATTCTTCCCTGCCGATAAGGCCTGGCAGCTCGTTTCCCTGCGGGGGTTCCGCACCTTTATAAAACTGGCCAACGGTAAAGACATCGCCTATTATGAGCCCTTCCACAACGGCCTTGCCAACTTCGGGTTTAAAATCACCAACAGTATGCACATCACTTCCTATGACCTTAGGATTAAGGAAAATAACCTTTCCCTCGGCCTTGAGACCGAAGTGGAATATTTTACCGTCCCCAACGATTCCTATGCGGCGCTGGTGCGTATCGTCACTATCAAAAATACTTCCCGCAGCAATAAGAAAATACAACTGCTTGACGGCCTTCCCCAGATTATCCCCTTCGGCACCGGCAACCTTTTCTTAAAGAAACTCAGCCGCACTATCGAGGCCTGGATGACGGTAAAGAACCTCGAGAATTGCGTGCCTTTTTATAAGCTCGATGTTGACCCCACCGACCGGCCGGAAGTAGTGCACATTAAAGAGGGCAATTTCTATCTCGGTTTTCATTACCGGAAAAATAAACCCTGCATTATCAAGCCTATCATTGACCCGACGGCGGTCTTCGGACCGGTAACCGACCTTTCCTGTCCTTATAATTTCCTGCACGAGAAAAACTTTAATTATCCCGAAGGGCAGATTAGCCGGAATAAAACCCCTTCGGGCATGCTCCTCTTGGACATGGAATTACAAAAAGGCGAAGCCAAAACCTTCTTTGCGCTGGCGGGTTATATGCGCAGCCAGGAAATTCTCAATGCTTCCCTGAAAAGAATAACCGCGCCCGGATACCTCCAGCAAAAAAGAAAGGAAAACCGGGAGATTATCCTGGGGCTACAACAGGATATCGCTACCGAAAGCAGCTCCCCGGAGTTTGACCTCTACGCCAAACAGACTTACCTTGATAATATTATGCGCGGCGGCTATCCGGTATTATTCAAGTCTGCCCGCAATACCAGCGTCTTTTATCTCTATGCCCGCAAGCACGGGGACCTCGAACGGGATTACAATAAGTTTCAGCTGGAGCCCTCTTATTTTTCGCAGGGCAACGGCAATTACCGCGATATTAACCAGAACCGCCGTTCGGACATCTGGTTCAATCCCGAAATCGGCGAACACAATGTCATTACCTTTTTCAACCTCCTGCAGGCTGACGGGTTTAACCCGCTGGTGGTAAAAGGGATGCGTTTCGCGCTTAAGGCCTCCGTGGACCTGAAAAATACCCTCGCAGGTATGGTTGAGGAAAAATATCTTGCGCGGCTGGAATTATTTGTAACCAAACCCTTTACTCCCGGCAGTTTCCTTTTCTTTCTGGAGGAAGCGGGGATAAAACTTAAAACCACCCCCGAAAAACTGCTTAATACCGTCATCGAATGCTCTCTGGAGCAGCAGGACGCGGAACACGGGGAAGGGTTCTGGACCGACCACTGGACATATAACCTTGACCTCCTGAAAAATTACCTCGGCGTCTATCCCGAAAAATTAAAGGAGCTGGTTTTTGAGAAAAAGGCCTTTACCTTCTTTGACAACACCGAGGTAGTCAGGCCGCGCGAAGAAAAATACATCCTCAGGGATAAGGCGGTGCGGCAACTCCATTCCGTGATACCGGACAACACCAAAAGGGAACTTATCAAAAAAAGAAACGCTCCCCACAACATCGTGAGGACCCAGAACGGGCTGGGCGAGATCTATCAGACTACCATGATTAACAAGCTCCTCTGTCTTGCCGCCAATAAACTCGCTTCCCTTGACCCATCCGGCATAGGGATTGAAATGGAGGCAAATAAGCCCAACTGGTTTGATGCCTTAAACGGCCTGCCGGCGCTCTTCGGCTCATCGCTGTGCGAAACCCTGGAATTAAAAAGACTGCTTTTATTTATCCGCTCCGCCCTGGAAAAAACCGCGCTTGCGAAGGTTTACGTAAGCGCTGAAACCTATCAATTTTTAGTTGATTTGGGGCGGCTGGTCCAGGATTACCTTGGCAGCGACAATGCGAACCGCGACTATATCTATTGGGATAAGAGTTCGGCCCTCAAAGAGCAATACCGCCACCAGACCAAGCTGGGATTCAGCGGCAAGGAAAACGAACTGGACTGCGCTTACCTGGCCTCCATCCTGGATAATGCGATAAGGAAACTTGATATCGGTATTGCCAAAGCCCGCGATGAAAAAAAGGATATCTATTGCGCTTATTTTATGCATGAAGTTGCGGAGCATCAGCCGCTCAAAGCCCCGGCGGTAAAACCTACCCGCTTCATCCAGAAGAGGCTGCCGTTATTCCTGGAAGCCCAGATGCATGCCCTGCGCCTGACGCAAGATACTAAAAAAGCCAGAAGTTTATACCGGGCTCTTAAAGACAGCGCCCTCTATGACAAAAAACTGAAGATGTACAAAGTCACTGCCGCGCTTGCCGATATGCCGGAGGAAATCGGCCGCTGCCGGGTATTTACTCCGGGCTGGCTGGAAAACGAATCCATCTGGCTGCATATGGAATATAAATACCTGCTCGAGGTGCTCTCCGCGGGCCTCTGCGAAGAATTCTATGATGATTTCAGGAAAGCACTTATCCCGTTTCAGGACCCCGCCCGCTACGGCAGGAATATCCTGGAGAACTCCTCATTCCTGGTTGGCAGCGCCTTTCCGGATAAAGAACTGCACGGCAATGGTTTTGTGGCAAGGCTCTCCGGCTCCACCGCGGAGTTCCTGCAAATCTGGCGCACGATTAATGTAGGCAAAAGACCTTTCCGGCTGGACGCCGGAGGACGGCTCTCTTTGAAGTTCGAACCCCTGCTTGCCGGATGGCTCTTTACCAAAGATAGCAAAACCTACAGCTTTAACTTCCTGGGAAAAATCCGGGTTACCTACCATAACCCTGCCAGAAAAAATACCTTCGGCAGCAACAATGCGGTAATCAAAAAAATCCTGCTTACCGACGCTAACGGCAAAAAGTCAGAGATAAATTCCGATACCGTGCCTTCCCCCTACGCCCAGCAAATACGCTCCCGCCAGATCCAGCGCATCGACATCTCTCTTGAATAAGAGACGTTTAGCAAACAGGAAGCGCTTTTCTCCCTAATCGGGATAGTGTCTCAAGTAAAGACACTGTCCCGATTGACTAGGAAAACGTCTCCAGTTTAGCTGGAAATTAACCCATTGTATTACAAAGAGTTATAAATTTGTAAATTTATCAATTGTGCAACTTGAAATTCTGCCAATTTTGTGTTATACTTAATTTGACAATTAGGAATACCTACTGATAAAGGTAAACTAGCAGTAATGCTGGGGCGCAAAGCTTCCGGTCCTCACGAAGGACAGCGGGGCTACCAAAGAGGTTGAACCCTAAAGGTAAACCTTTAGGGTTTTTTGTTTAAAGCCCTGGTAAGATTCCTTTACCGGGGCTTTTGTTTTTGGGGGATATTGCGATGACAATGCAGCGGGTAGTGACATTCCTAGACCGAGATGAAGTCGATCTGCTGGACAAGATCGGCAAGGATGCCCTTTTTTCCACGGGTCTAAAGGTCTCCCGGGCAAAAATCCTCGCCTGGCTCATCGACTTCCTTAAAGATATAAACTTGAGCGGCGAAGGGATTAAATCCGAGGACGACTTCGAAAAAAGAATCATCCAAAAAGTGGAGCAAGAAACTCCCCACCTGCCACGGAATTAAAGGGAGGTCTGAAATGAAAAGGAAGGCGAGAAGGAAAATGAAAGCATTCTGGGACCTCATCATACTCCTGAGCGCGATACTTACCATCTTCATCAGTCTGCCCGCACCTGCGATGGCAAAAAGCATAACCCTTACCGTAACCTGCTCTATCCCGTCAATACCGGGTGTAAATGCTCCGTTGCTGGAGGGGCAAAGTATGACTACCGCTGCGGCGGATCCGGCTCAAAGCCAAGCAACGGCAAACGCGCAAAATTCCGCCGAGAGCGAGAACCCGGCAACGCAACCGCTACCGACCATCATGCAGGAAGAAACAAGGCAGGCGCAACACCCCATAACACCGAATGCTGCGGCAGCACCGCTCTTAATCCAGACCTTATACCTGAAGTAACTATGGTTTAGGGGTTGAGTTGGGGGTTAATCCTGGACGCGCTTCAGGGGGATGTTGTGCAGGTAGGAAACGCCTTCGTAGATGTTGACTTTTTTAGCCAGGGCAGTTTCAGGCAAGTAGTAGACGGGGATGCTGTCGAGACTTAAGGTAATGGTGTGCCCGCCGGTAGCAACGTGCGAAAATGTATATCTGCCGGTATTATCCGTCTCTGCCTGGCTGCCGTCTTCAAGGGTAAGCAGAATACCCATCACTCCTTTATCATCGCGGTCATACTCGCCGTTACCGTTGGTATCCTCAAACACCAAACCGCTTATTTCCGTGCGTGAAATAATTCCGAAATCAATCTGCGAGGTCTTATGGTGCGTTACCGCCACTTCCTGCGTTACCGGCACCGTCACCACAAAACCCTGCGGCAGGGTTGAGGTATCCAGGGTAATGTAGGCCTTACGGGCTCTGATGTTCTTAAACCTATAATAACCGAAGGTATCGGTAGTCTCATATTTATCCTTACCCAGCCAGACCCGCACCCCGGCTACCGGCGCTTCATCGCGCTGCCTTAAGCCGTCGGAATTTAAATCCTTAAAAACGCAGCCCTGCACATTACCCACCGATTCCCAGCGCACCCCGGTATCCCAGACGTAGCGCATCCCGGCATTAAAGGTAGCGTCAATGCGCTTCGTAACCCCCTCCTTATCCGCCCAGATGTTGCGCACGTTTGCCGAGCCGTAAATCTCCTTGTTGTCGCTCGCCTTATAAGACAATTCGGCATAGCCGTCAATATAGTCTTCGCCGGACATGAAGCTCAATGGCGTATCGGCGTTTTCTTCGTCGCGGTAACTGAAATGAAAGTTGCCGTAAAGCGGCCTGGTATTCAATATCTGGCCTGACCAGTCCACCCCGGTCTCAAGGGCCTGGGGACGGCCGCGGGTGCCGCTTTCCCTCTCATCCAGCCAGTTAAACTCCTGATTAACATAATAACGCAGGTTTCCGATAATATTGAAATTGGCCCCTAAACTAAGTTTCTCATTAAGATAAGAGCTTACCGGAGAAGAATAATTCTTATTGTCCTGATGGTAATAGTTTATCGAGGCGTAGACATTCCTGGAGAGTTCGAACTTATGGGATAAGCCCAGATGCGCTACCTGATAGCGGTATTGGGAAATGCCTCCGAGATGGTTCTGCAGGTTATAATCTAAATTCAAATTGGTTAAAGGGTCTATCTTATAACTGGTGTTCCAATTCAAGGTTTCATTCAAGCGCTCGTCCTCATCCGGCGCAGGAAAGAGCCGGTCCTGGTAAACGTCAAGGAAGGTCGCCATATTCAACTTATCGGTGGCCTGATAGCCGAGGTTAATGTTGCCGCCGATTTCCCCTGCCCTCCAACCCTTGCCGGTAATGCTGTAAAAATCGCGGTCAATGTTTCTGAGCTCACTGCTAAGGGTAAACCTGGGGGCTCCGTAATGGGTGCTGAAGAGGTGCGCGAACCTCTTGGTGTCATAAGCGAGGTCATAATCAAACCCTAAGTTCTTAGCCACTACCCAGCTGCCGGTAAAATCATAAGCATAGGGACGAAAATCAGCGTCCCTGTCCCGGCCCCAGCCGTGCACCACGGTAAAATGGTAATTCTGGACGTTGCTCGGGAGATAGTTGAGGTTAAAACCGTTCACAAAGGAGTTTTGTATTTTGGTTAAACCCGGAGAGAGGTTGCCGTACCTGCCGCCTCCTTCCCTGCCCCAGAAAGCGGCATAGTCAATCTTATTATTAAAGGCAGGGGAAGCCAGCATTGCGCCGCGCAAAGACACTCCGGAAATAGCAAGGTTGCTGACCGGGGCAGCATAATCAAATCCCTGCAGGGTAAATCCCTTGAAAGCCCCGTATTTACCGTTAAGCAACTGCATATTAACGTAACTGAGGTCAGCGGTAGTCTTGAGGCTGCGCACGTCAATTGCGGAGCCAAAATCTCCATAAGGGGTCTCGCCGTTAAGCTCAAGGCGGTGGCTCCAGGAATAACTGCTGCGGTTTAAACTATTCAGCCTCCTGCCGGTCTCAAGGGAATTCCAGATTACCTCATATTTTAACTTAAAGCTACGCGCTCCTTCCTCTTCGCGCCGCAGGGTTTCCGCATACGTCGGGCCTTCGGGTTTGGGGTAAACCGTTAAAAACTCCACTGTCCAGCGGCCGTTATCGTCCCAGGCGTGCAAATAAGTGTAACCAATCTCCTTGGCGGTAATCAAAATTTCGTCGTTATTAACCCTCTCTGCCGTTAACACCTCCGGCTGGGTGAGCAGGAACCTCTGGATGTTGCGGCCTCTTACGGTAATGGACTTACCCTGTTCAATCTCAATCGGCTGTATGATATCCTTCAGGGACTCATCAAGTATCAGGACTAAAGGCACGGCTGCTGCGCCTTCTGCGCCTTCTGCGCCATAGCCCTGTAGCTGGGCAATCATCTCCATTTCAAATTCCAGCAAATCCAGGGCTTCTGCAATAGCTCCGGCGTGCGCACTGGGTTTGACTTTAGGATAAACTACTTCGACGGTAGGGAGGAATCCGCTGATTCTGGTCTTCCTGCTGACGGGCTTGGTGCCTCCAGCAGGTGCTTGCGGCGGTTGAACCAGAGGAGAAATAATATCCTCTGCCTTCTGGAGTTTGGTTTTGGGGTATACGACTTTAGTTGAAACCGCGGTTTCGGAAACTTCCTCCTGGATGGCTACTGGTTTGGGCCTGGATTTAAGGACGGGGATTTTTTTATTTTTTAGCGCTAATTCCTCTTCAATCTTTTTGATGTATTGCAAAGCCGGCTGATAATCGGGCTCAATGAGCAGGGCTTTCCTGAATTCACCCAGCGCCTCCTCATACCTGCCCTGCTGGTAAAATCTCACTCCTCCATCAGATAAGGCCTGCGAGGCCATTGAGGCAGCCCAAACTGGCGGCGCAATCAATGCGCTGAGAAAAAACCCGAGCACCAAAATGATGCTTAGTTTTTTCATCTGAATTCGCCTGAGCTTATCAGCTCTCCTTTTTCTCCGATTGTAATCTCGACTTCTCTGACAAGAGAGCCTGCCCTGGTTCTTCTCCTTGCTTCTTCTCCGTCAGGAGATAGGGTTAAGGTCACCAACACGTTATACATACCTTCGGGTAAGGCCTTTTTATATTCTGCGGTGACGCCTGCCTTATCCCCCGGCATCGTGTAAGCATTATTGAATTTACCGCGGGCGACAATCCTTTCTTTTTTATCCATAATATGGAAAGTGCCGCCGGTAATAACATCGGCATTGCCGGTATTCTTAAAATCCGCCGTTAACACATAAAGGTCGTGCTCAGGGTCTTTGGATAGGGAAAGCTTGTTCAAGTCTATTGCGCGTTTTACCGTGCCTTTTACATCCACGTAAAAAACCGTGGCTAACCTTAAATTCAGGGAGCCTTTCGTGCGCACCCCCTGTCCCGGCGCAAGCAGCGCCTCAGCAGGGGTTACTAGCGAGGTCTCAAAAAAAAGCGCTGCGTAATGCCCACCCCTGGCATCCTGCGGCGGCCTGAGGACATAATTCACCGCTCCTATTTCGTAGGGCGCAATCACGAACTCCGCGGGCCCGAAGGTTATCCAGTCCGCGCAGGATAAGACCGTGCTTTTAGCCGGGAAAAAATCCCTTGCCCCGTCATTATTTTCAGTATATAACCAGTCGCCCGCGTAAACCTTAACCTTGATTTTCTGGGGGGAACGCGCATACACCTTGATAACGCCGGAATGCGCTCCTCCCGCGGGAACCATAACCTTAACGATACCCGGGTCTAAGGCGTAAGACACCTCTGCCTTTAGCGCCGAAAAAGGCAGCGCGATGATAAATAATAAGACCAAAAATATTCTCATCCTGCCCATTCTTTTAATTCTCCTATAAACAAACACTAAGAACCGACCCTGTTCTTAGTGTAAAGTATAAAAACGACTTCCTTCTTTGCCTCCACTTTAACAACTACAATGATTAATTCGCTTAGGGCGTATATTCGCTCATCGTAATGGTAATACTAACCGAATAATCATCTGCCGTAGTTGTTAAAGGTATTGCTGCCCAGTTAGTAGCCCAGGTCTGAGTACCCCCTTTATATGGCGGGATACCGTAGTGGGCGCGCACAATCCTGCCCTTAGTGGACTTGAAGATTTGAACCGGATTCTTCGCCAGCTGCGTGGTGTTAATCAACGGGTTGTCTGATTCCTCGGTAGAAGTCATATCGTCTTGGATATCACCTTCGCTAGAATACTTGTCATCCGGAGAATACACCGGAGTGACAATCAGGGCATCCAGAATTGCTGCTGAACTGCTTGTTGCTTGTTGGGTTATTATGTACCCTGTTCCTCCCCAGGCATCCGGGAACAAGTAAACGATGAAGTAATAAGGGGAGTAAAAACAACCCGCTCCTCCCATATCAGCACCGCTGGTGTTCTTCAACTGAGTGGTAAGTTCCCCGAAGTTCAAGGTAGTGCTGGAACCAAGGGTCTGACACGGAGCCACCCAGGGGTTAGTAATGGTGGTTACATAACCCGGGCACTTTATAAGCACGGTAGGGCCGATTGCGGTTCCTGGCTCAATGCTCGCGTTTGCTGTCAAGGAAATAGGGGCAGCAAAGGCCGTGGCAGGTAGAACCAGAAACAAGACTATTATTAATGCAAGTCTCCTCATTCTATTTTCACCTCCTTCCTAAGTTCTAACTGGTTTAAGTTATTTTTTTCTTTTTTAAAATTAAATCTCCGATAATGAATAGGTAATCGCGCTGGAATAATCCCCGTATTTTAAATCCCGCGAAGGCGCCAGTTCATAAACCACTTTAAACTTATCAGAAGAACCCTTCTTATCCGAAATAAACAGCACTGCCTCGCCCTTTGTCACCGCTTCGGCAGCGGAAAACTTCAAGGTTCCCAAGGTATCCATGCTTTCGGTGCGCAAATTAAAGTATTTTACCCTGATGGTTTCGCCTTCCTTGTTCTTGAGTTCAGAGTAAAGGTTCTGGGTAACCTGGTAGGGTTTGCCGGTATTGCTGTTAACCTCTATTATCACTTCGTTGCTCTGCGGCTGGCCCTCCGGCCTCAAGTTCAAAAACTCCAGCATCCCCTTCTGGTTCTCCGGGGTAATGACAATATCAAACATACGCGGGTTATCGATCTCAAGAGCCAGGGTATCAATCAGCCGCATCTGCGCCAGGCCGCCGCCCTCCAGAAAGTATTTTATGCTGGTTTTATATTTGCCTGCCGCCTGTCCGGAGGCATCGCTTAGACTATACTGAATGGTAAAGGCATCCGCCTCTCCGCTAAGCGAGGAATTATAAAGCGGCTGCTGCATCGCGGATAAAGGGTTAGCGCCGGTTATCACCGTCCCTTTTTTGGCGTTGCCGGCGCTGAAGGTAACTGCCTGCCAGTCCAGGGTGGTGCCATCGCCGGAAACCGGCTGTTCGCTTACTACCTGTAAAATTCTAAATTGTTTGCCAAAGCCGCCCTTGATATCGACTAAAATGCCGGCAGCGCGGCTTTCCGGTTTATCGGCCTTAAGCACGATACTGCGGGTGCCGCTTTCGGTTTTAATCTCTACGCTGGAATTGACCTCAATGTTAGCAGAAATATCCAGGATTACGGTAACCGGCTGCTCGGTGGAGCCGCCGAGGGGCTCTAAGAGAAAGGCGAGCCTGCCGCGGTAATAACCGGGCGCGATATCACCGGAAGGAATCAAACCATAGACGAGGGTAAAGGAATCTGTGTCGCCGCCGGAATTGGAGGTATAAAGAAGCTGGCGGTCCATATATAAAGGGACTTCCTGCAAGACGTTGATGGTGCCGTATCTATTGCTGCCGCGCAGGGCATAAACTACCAGGGAATTATTCGGAAGGCGGTTGCCTTCATTGGTAGTCAAGGGCTGGACAAAAGTCTGTAAGAGGCGGTATTGCTGGCCGATAGTAGAAGTGATATTTACCGAGACCTCTTTATTGACCCGGCCGTCGGCAACATTGACTTTATCGTATCTTAATTCATATCCGCCGACATAAGGCCGCACCGAAAGAGAAAACGCCGCCCAGGCGCACTGAATACTCACTAACAATACGCCTGAAACGAGGACTGCCAGAATTAGATTTCGCTTCTTATTCTTAAGCATATCTTACGGTTATCTCCTTATAATAAGTGAGCAATATTATATCAATTTTAAAGACTTTGTCAAATACTTTTATCTCTAAGAACAGCTATAAGTTAAGATAAAAAACCGGATTAGACAGACCTTTTATGCTGCCCAATCCGGCTTGAGATTTCTCAACCGTGGCGCGCCTGCGTAAACAGACGTGCCGGATTCGGACCCCTCTATTTAGCTTCCCCGATTTTCACTGTACCGCCGTTATCTGAAATAGTAACACTGACCTCCCTGGTCAAGGCAGGGGCCTTGCCTAATCCGGCATCCTCAAGGGCCTTGCCAATATTGATAGTCATTACTAAATCGTAAGTTCCGTCGGGTATCGCGCTTTTCCAGGCGGCAACGAGGTCCGCGCTGTCGCCGGGGAAAGTATAAACATCGTTGAATTCACCCCGCGCGTAAACCTTGCCGTTCTGGTCAATCAGGAAAAATGTCCCTTCGGTGTTGATATCCACATTGCCGAGATTGGTAAACCTGGCGCCGACATTCCATTTCCCGCCTTGGCGCTCTAATTTAAGCCCCTCGATACTGACCTTGCGGTTAATCGTGGCTTTTGGCTCGATATAAAAAAGCGAGGCAACCCGCACCGCGACATTGACGTTTACCCCTTCCGCGGTCTTCTGGGGCTCCTGAAGATAATTCTGAAAAAATAAAACCGCATAATGGCCGCCCTTGGCATCAGCCGGGACCTTTACGGTATAGTTGACCGTCTGCCTGCCGTAAGCAGGGACGCTGAATTCCGAGGGCACGAAACTAATCCATCTTGCCGCGGACAAAGGGGTAGTGCCGGCGGGCTTGAAATCCTTGCTGCCGTCCGAGACGGCGAGGTACGCCCAGTCCTCAAGGTAGGCCTTGATTTTTTTGGGGTCCTTGGAAAGATTGTAAACTTGAATGGTGCCGCTCCTGGAGGTTCCCGGCGCAATAATCAGCCGGTTTTTTGCCGGCTCAACCTGAACCACTTCAATGGCTTGCGCTCCGGAAAATAAAAATAAAACACAGATTATGCCGCTTATAAAAATTATGCCCGAGATTTTCTTCAGCGTCGGTATCATATTAGTAAGGATGCGGGGATAGAATTTATTCTACAGCCTTCCGGGCAGAATGGCAAGTATTATTTTACAACAAGGGCCCCTCCTCTTCTGGAGGTTACCTGAATATCATAATTTCGCTTCAATAGCCCTTAAATCGCCGCGATGCTGATGGTCACCGTTCCGCTATAAGTGCCTGCGGGCTGGTCCAGCTTAATCGGCTTGTAACCCTCGTAAGGCTTGACGCCGCCTTTCTTGTAAGAGGGCAGGCTATAGAAGGCGCGGATAATCCTATTGGTCCCTGCGGCCTCGCTGGTGTAGATGACCCTATCGATCCCTACTGCTGAATCCGCGTTGCCTAATTTCGAGTCAACAGGTTGGTCTCCTTGCGGGTTGCCTTTGGACCATTCGTCCTCCTTGGCATAACCCGGGGTAAGCATAAAACTTTCCGGCGGCAGGGTATTGCCTCCGTCGCTTAAGCCGTTGCAGGTACTCTTTACCTCATACTTGTTGCCGTAACTGGTGGTGAAGATAAACACACAGTAGTATTTGGGGCTGTACCATACGCCGGCATCAGTGCCGTCTGCCATGGTGTGACTTAAATCTCCGAAGCTCATCTCGGTAACATCGCTTCCGGTCCAGGGCTCCTGCCCCTCTGCGGTGAGTTGTTTAATCTGCACCACAATCTGAGGCGAACCGTTAGGAACCTTTGCCGTAACGTCGATGTTGGCCTTGTCAGCAGCATACGCCAGGGTCAACGCCAATAGAACCACCGCTACTGTTAACAGCATAACCTTCGTCCTTTTCATTTTTTCACCTCCTTTCTTTGAGTTCAGTCCTAAAAATAAAAAACCGGATTGACCCCATTCGTCAATCCGGTTAAATGTTGCACGTGGCTGTTCTGACTGCCTCCCAATCAGAACCCCGGACTACAATGTGTTTTTATACTTCCTAAATACTTTTATAAAGTATATCTTATCTTATGCTTCCTGTCAAGCAAAATCTTACCCTTCATTATACTGCATCGAGCCCTGCTCTATGGCCGTAAGGGTAATGCTCAAAGAATGCGCAAATATAATCAGGTATAATTTCCCGTTATGCTGGGCAAAAACACTGCCTTTTATCTTGCAGAAGAACCTCTCCAGTTGTTTGCGGTTGTTATGTTCCTTTAAAACATGCACCGCGGGCTGCGGCCTTGAATTCATATCCTCGACCTCTTTAACGATATAAATGAAATGGCGCCGGATAGAGCTGCGCACTCCCTCCTTATCCGCTATCTCGCTGGTGGCGACGACCCTTTTGCGGTGGTCACCCGAAGTCAAGTTGCGAAACACCATTTCTCTCATTTTAATATTCCTCTTTTTCTAATAAATCCACTAAAAAGAAGCCGGGTTGCCTTAATTTAACTGTATTCCTCCTTGTTCATCGGCAACCCGGCTATCCCTGTCCCTCTGTGGCTGGTTTACCCTATAGCCATTTGGCTCGAGGGTTGGGGACCCTATGAGCTTTGCGCGCCCGCAATTACCTCGCGGGTTGAGCCCTTAACGACTAAATTGTCAAATTAAAGCCAATCCTTACCGTAAATCTCCCTTAAAATGTGCGACACTCCGATTAAATCCGTGCGGTCAAGACAGATGCCGACGCGGTATTTATTATTCTCTACTTCCTTGGTCCAAACCACCCTGCCTTTAATATACATCGGCTCTTCCCTGTTGGGAACCTGCACCCAGAGTTCTATTTCTGTTTTGGGCGGCAACGCCTCATTAGTATAAATGCCTATCCCTTTGGCGCTGATATCCCTGGCTTGGGCTTCTCCTTTCTTATTGTTAGCGGCATCGAGAAATTGCACGCGTAAATCTATGGAGAAACGCGCGAAATCTCTTTTTTCCCGCGCACTATCAAAGTATTCGTCCATAGCGCCTCCGCTTCGCTCTTAGGATTTTAATTATTAAATACTTTTAAAAATCCTTTAAAAAGACCCCAAAAAAATATTCCTACTTTTCTAACCCAAGTATACCCACTACATTAAGCCATTTCAAGGGTATTTGGCCTAAAAAAGAAAACGCTTTCAAACAAGATTTTTATTAATGGGGCTTTTTGAACTGCAGGCGGGGTTCTTTTCCCTGGATGAGGCGGACCAGGTTGGACTTATGGCGCCAGATTGCCAGCAGGGACAGGATGATGCCGAACCAGATAACTAATGTTGATTGCTTGAATAAAAAAAGATACCACGGCAAAGCCAAAGCAGTGGCGAGCGAAGCCAGTGAGACAATCCTTGAAAACAGAAAAACCGCAAGCCAGGTCAAAACCAGCAATAATAGTACCTGCCTTAAGCCCGCGATATCCACTGCCAACCCGATAAACACTCCTAAGGCAGCGGCAACGCCCTTACCTCCCTTAAATCCTAAAAAAATAGTCCAGTTGTGCCCTGAAATACAAGCTGCTCCCAAAATGAGGCGCAGGAACTCCCCGGATATCGAAGTCAGGCGAGCGCCGAAAATACTTCCGAGCAACACTACCGCAAGAAAACCCTTTAAAATATCAAGCAGAAGCACGGTAATCCCCGCTCCCCTGCCCAATACCCTAAGGGCGTTAGTGGCGCCGACATTGCCCGAGCCGAACTTGCGGATATCAATGCCTTTAACCAGGCGGCCGAAGATATAAGCGGTGGGGACGGAGCCCAAAAGATAACTAATGATTATTGCGGGAATTATCCAAAGCATATAAGGTCTTAAACCCCCTCTTGATATAATCCATTCCTGAAATCAGGGTAAATAATACCACCAGCCACCACAGCGGTTCAGAGAAACGCCTGGGCAGTTGTAATAATAAAAAACCTACTGCCAGCATCTGGAATGTCGTCGTCAGTTTACCCCACTTGGTAGGCAGGATATCAATCTCCTCGCGCACGATATAAACTACAACCGCCCCCAGCAAAATCAGGATATCGCGGCTGATAACGATGAAGGTAACCCAGAAAGGGAACCTCACCGCAAACTCTTTTATGAACGACAGGCAGATAAAGGCGCTCATCAAAAGCATCTTATCCCCCAGAGGGTCCAATACCAGCCCGGCCCGGGATTTCTGCCGGGATTTACGGGCGATAAAACCGTCCACGGCGTCGGAGAGGGCCGCCACGATAAAAATTACCAAGGCTGCCAGGCGCATATATTCCCTTTCCGGAGAACGGTAATAAAGAAGGCTGGCAATAAAAAAGGGCACGCTTAAAATCCTGAAGGTAGAAATTTTGTTGGCAAAATTCATATCTTTATAGCGGTTTAGTTGATGAGCCGGATGCGTAAAACCGGCCAGTAAATCAAAATTGCTTTGCCGCGCAGGTTGCGTTTCGGCACAAAACCCCAGTAGCGGCTGTCCTGGGAAGAGGCGGAATTATCGCCGAGGACAAAATAACTGTCCCGCGGCACGACGACCTTCTGGCCTTCGCGGGCAAAATCTCCGCGGTTATAATAATACCTCTGGTTGAATGCCGCATCCAGGAGGGGCTTATCATTAACGTAAACCGTCCCCTTTCTAATCTCCACGCTTTCGCCTTCGAAAGCCACCAGTCTCTTGATAAAATTTTTCTTGGGGTTGTAGGGGTAAATAAAAACGACAATCTCGCCCCTTTGGGGCTGCCTGAAAGCCGGTAATCTCACGTCCAACAGCGGAAGCTTGGCGCCGTAAATAAATTTATTCACCATGATAAGGTCACCCTCAAGCAGGGTCGGCCGCATCGAACCGGTGGGTATTTTAAAGGCCTCGACAATGAAAACCTTGATGACCATCGCCAGGACAAAGGCAATAATAATCGCCTCTATCCATTCCCTTAACGCTGATTTCTTTTTCATCCCCTTCATCCCGACAGCCGTTGTTTTTGTAGATTTCATATTCTTAACACCTCCAAGAATGCCTCCTGTGGAATCTCCACTTTCCCGAACTGCTTCAGCCGCTTCTTGCCCTGTTTTTGATTCTCCCAGAGTTTACGCTTGCGGGTAATATCGCCGCCGGAGCATTTGCTGGTGGTATGCTTGCCTACTGCCCTGACGCGCTCCGAAGCCAGAATCTGACCTCCTACTGCTGCCTGTATCGTGACTTCAAATAGCTGCCGCGGGATAAGGTCTTTAAGCCGCCGTACCAGGGCGTGCGCTTTGGCAAGCGCCTTATCCTTGTGGATGAGCGAAGAAAAGGCATCGCAGACCGTAGCGTTTATAAGGATATCCAGTTTGACTATTTTCGTAGGCAGGTAATCCTCGAATTCGTAATCCAGAGAACCGTAGCCGCGGGTCAGGGATTTCAGCCGGTCATAAAAATCCACGATGATTTCCGAAAGCGGGATATCAAAAATAATTTTTACCCGGTCAACATCCAAGTATTCCTGCGAGGCAAAAAAGCCCCGGCGCGACTTCGCCAGTTCGCATACCGCCTCGATGCTGTCAATCGGCACAATCATAAGCAGGCTGACGTAGGGCTCTTCCACCTCTTCTATCTCGGTAGGCGGCGGGAGTTTAGCCGGCATATCAACCTCCAATAATCCGCCGTCCTTCTTTTTTACCCGGTAGACTACGTTGGGAACGGTAAGGATGAGGTTAAGGTTATACTCGCGCTCTAAACGCTCCTGCACAATCTCCATATGCAGCAGCCCCAGAAAACCGCAGCGGAAACCCATCCCGAAAGACTGGGAGCTTTCCGGCTCGAAGATGAAAGAGGCGTCGGATAATTTTAACTTATCCATCGCGTCGCGCAGGGAAGGAAAATCTCCGGGGTTAACGGGGTATATCCCGCAGAATACCAGCGGCTTGATACTGCGGTATCCCGGCAGGGCCTCCTTGCAGGGGTTCCTGACATCGGTCAGGGTGTCCCCGATGATAATCTCGCGAGGGTCGCGGATATTGGCAGTGAGATACCCTGCCTCTCCGCAGGACAAAGAATCAACCGGGGTGTACTTTAAATCCTCAAGGACGCCTAATTCTTCAACCTTATAAACCTGGCTGGAATGCATCAGTTTAATCGTGGAATGGGCCTGGAGTTTTCCGTCCATAACCCTGATAAAAACCACCACGCCTTTAAAGGTATCAAAACGCGAGTCAAACACCAGCGCCTTCAGGGGATTGCTGACTCCTCCGGCCGGCGGCCGCACTGCCTTGACAATCCTCTCCAGTATATCTTCTACGCCTTTGCCCTCTTTGGCCGAAGCCAGGATGATATCTTCCTCCTTGAAACCTAAAACCGAACTCATCTGCCTTTTGACGCGCGGGATATCAATGCAGGCAAGGTCAATCTTATTGATTACCGCGATGATATCAAGTTTATTTTCCCGGGCGAGGTAATAATTTGCTACGGTCTGGGCCTCAATGCCCTGGGCGGCATCGACTACTAAAACCGCGCCCTCGCAGGCAGCCAGCGATTTGGAGACTTCATAAGTAAAATCCACGTGGCCGGGGGTATCAATGAGGTTTAAAATATAATCCCTTCCGTCGCGGGCGGAGTATTTTAACCTGACCATCGAGGCCTTGATGGTGATGCCGCGCTCCCGCTCCAGGTCCATATCGTCCAGGAGCTGCTCCTTGAGGTGCTTCTTATCTACCGCGCCGGTAAGCTCCAGGATACGGTCGGCTAAAGTGGATTTGCCGTGGTCAATATGGGCGATTATCGAAAAGTTACGGATTAAGGAAGTGTCCATGGGGGTTTAATGCTACGAGTTCTTAATTTCTTTTAACAGCCTTTCCACTACCTCTTCAATGCTTAAGGGCGTGGTATCGATATAGACGGCGTCGGGCGCTTTTTTAAGGGGCGCGAATTCGCGGCTGGAATCAATGGTGTCGCGGTTCTTTAAATCCTCGGCTACCTCTTCGGATTTAAGTCCGGGTTCCACCTCTTTTAATTCCTTATAACGGCGGTTCACCCTTTCCTTGAAATCGGCATCGAGGTAGAACTTTTTCTCGGCATCCGGGAATACCACGGTGCCGATGTCGCGGCCCTCCAGCACGCTGTCGCTTAGTCTGCCAAGGGAACGCTGCAATTTCAGCATCACCTCGCGCACGCCTCTAATCCTGGCGACATCGGATACCAATTTAGTAACGCGCGGCTGCCTTATTTCCCTGCTGACATTGCGGCCGTCAAGCAGCACCGTCAACTGCCCGTCGCGGCTTGTCAGGTTGATGCCGGTCGTTCTCGCCATCTCAACAAGGCGGGTAACATCGCCAGCATCAATACCCTGCTCAATGGCTTTAAGGGTGAGGGCGCGGTACATCGCTCCGGTGTCGATATAAAGAAAGCCCAGTCTCTGGGCTAAAATTTTGGCTACCGTACTCTTGCCGGAACCTGCGGGCCCGTCAATGGCAATTATCATAACTCCTGCACCCTGGTAAGTAGTTCCCGCCTTTCTCTGGCTTGTCTCAATTTCCTCTCCAGGAGGTTACGGTTATTTTTTTGAATGGCTTTTTTTATTCCGGCGAGGTTATTCTCGAATGCGGAGATTGCTTTGAGAATATTTTTGCGGTTGCTTAAGAAGATATCCGTCCAGAGAATGCTATCCGAGCCGGCAATGCGGGTAGTCCCTCTTAAGCCGCCGGCGGCATACTTTAAATAACCCTGCGGCACCGTCCCCATAAGAGCAAAGGAAACGCTGTGCGGCAGATGGCTGACCATCGCCATTATTTTATCGTGGCTGGCGGGACTCAATAATACCGTCCTCGCCCCCAAAAGCCGCCAGAGCCCGGTTATTTTTCTCAATGCCGAAGGGTCGGTTTTCCGATTAACGCTCAACACGCATAATGAGTTTTTAAACATACAGGGTGAGGCGCTCGCCACACCCTGCTGCTCTGAACCCGCTAAAGGATGTGCGCCGATATAACGGCAAAACAACTTCTGGAACCTGGCGACGATTTCTTCCTTGGAACTGCCCACGTCCATAATAATAGCGTCCTCGCGGGCAATCTTTTTCAGAATATCGGCCAGTCTTAAGATGGTATGCACCGGCGTAGCCAGGATTATCAGGTCTGCGTCCTTTACAATGCGGATATCGCGCGAACCGGAATCTATTGCCTTCAGCTTTTTGGCCAGGGTAATAGTCTTTTGGCGCCGGCTTATCCCGATTACTTTAAGAGCTATCCTCTTCCTTTTCAGGGCTAAGCCGATGGAACCGCCAATCAATCCCGGTCCGATGATTGCTACTTTCTTAAATAACGACATCAAATTACCCCTTTTTTAATCCCTGACTGCTAACTAAATTTCTCTTCCGATTGCCCGGGCGAGAACCTTTAACTCTTTCATCAAGAGCGCAAAATTAGCAGGCAGTAACGATTGCGCTCCGTCGGAAAGCGCGTCCTCGGGATGACTGTGCACCTCGATAATCAGGCCGTCGGCGCCGGCAGCTATCGCGGCCTTGGCTAAAGGTGCAACCAGGCCCCACTTGCCTGCAGCGTGGCTGGGGTCCGCGATTATCGGCAGGTGCGAAAGCTGCTTTACCGCCGGAATAGAACTCACGTCAAAGGTGTTGCGGGTGTAATCCTCAAAGGTGCGGATCCCGCGTTCGCATAAAATTACGTTGAAGTTTCCGCCGGAAAGAACATATTCGGCGGACATCAGGAGCTCTTTTATACTGGAGGACAGCCCGCGCTTTAAGAGCACCGGTTTTTTGGTAGAGCCGACTTCTTTCAGAAGGTTGAAATTCTGCATATTGCGCGCGCCGATCTGCATCACATCCGCGTAACGCGCCACCAGGTCAACATCGCGGGGATCCATGACCTCGGTAATAGTGACCATCCCAAGTTCCTTGCCGACCTCATTAAGGTATTTCAGACCCTCCTCCCCTAACCCCTGAAAACTGTAGGGTGAAGTGCGCGGCTTAAATGCCCCTCCGCGCAGCACGGTAACCCCGGCGTCCTTAACCTTGCGGGCGATTTCAAGGAGGAGGTCGCGGTTTTCTACGGCGCAGGGCCCGGCGATGACCACGATTTTCTTATCGCCGAGTTTTACGCCCTTGCCCAGTTCAATTACCGAATCCGCGGGATGAAATTCCCGCGAAACGAGCTTGTAGGGCGCCAAAACCGGCAGCACCTTTTCTACTCCGGGGAAAACCTCTAAGGGCGTCACCCTTAAAACATCCTCCGGCCCGATAACGCCGATAATGGTGCGCTCCGTCCCTTTGGAAACGTGCGGCATCAACCCCAGTTTCTGGACCTTTTCAATAATGTGGTTTATCTGTTCTTCGGTTGCGTCCGGTCTTAATACGACAATCATCCAAAACCTCCGTTTAAATTTAGCTCAGGACTTTTTTCAAAACCCGCACGAACCTGCGGTTTTCCTTTTTTGTGCCGATGGTTACGCGGATAAAATTCTTAAAACCATACTGCCGCATATCCCGCACAATCACGCCGTACCTGAGCAGTTCCTTAAAGACCACGACTCCGTCGCGGCCGACATCCACCAGGATAAAATTCGTAACGCTGGGCACATACGCAATGCCTGATTTGGTAAGGGCGTTGTAGATATAATCCTTGCCTTCCAGGATTACCTTTCTCGTTTTTTTAAGAAAATCCCTGTCGTCCAGGGCGGCGGCAGCGGCTTCCTGCGCCAGAAGATTTACGTTAAACGGCTGGCGCGCCCTTTCCATATATGAGGCAAACTCCCCCCGCGCTACGGCATAACCCACGCGCAAGCCCGCCAGCCCATAGGCCTTGGAAAAGGTCTTCAGCACAATCACATTTTTATTGCGGATATAACTGAGGCTGGGCGGAAAATCATCCACGTCAATAAAGATATCGTAGGCCTCATCCAGGACAAGAACCACGTTATCCGGCAGCGTCTTCATAAAATCCTGCAATTCGTATTTGGTGACATAGGTGCCGGTGGGGTTGTTGGGATTGGAAATAAAGACCACCTTGGTCTTCTTGCCGATCCTGCGCCTCATCTCTTCAAGGTCATACTTGAAGTATTTCAGCGGCACGGTAATTACAATGCGGCCCTTGACCCGGGAGATAATTTTATATTCCAGGAAGGTGCCGTCGGCAGTAACGATGTGCTCGTCGTCTTCCACAAAGGTCTTGATGATAATATCAATGAGCTCATCCGAGCCGTTGCCTAAAACGATATTGGAAGACTCCAGGTTAAGGGTCTTGGCGAGCCTTTTCTTTAAGTAAAAACCGTTGCTGTCCGGGTAGCGGTTGACCCTGCCGATATTTTTCCTGATTGCCTCCATTGCCCGCGGGGAAGGGCCCAGCGGATTCTCGTTAGAGGCAAGTTTTATTACCTCTTTTAATCCGAGCTGCCGCCTGACCTCTTCAATGGGCTTACCTGCCTCATACGGGTCAATAGCCAGGATGTGTTTGCGGACTAAATCCATAAACTTACTCTCCTATCGGATAGGAACCCAATACCTTGATGAAACGGCACTTATTCTCCAGTTCGTTTAAAGCCTTTTTGACCCGCGCATCATCCTTGTGGCCTTCCAGGTCCACGAAGAAGTAATAATCCCAGGCTTTTTTCTTGGAAGGCCGCGACTCGATTTTAGTGAGGTTGATGCGGTATTTCTTGAAGGGCTTGAGCATATCATACAATGCGCCCACCTTGTCTTTGATGGAAAAGACAATCGAGGTCTTATCTTCGCCCGTGACCCCGACCTCGCTATTGCTGATTACCAGAAAGCGGGTAATGTTGTGCGGGGAATCCTCGATGTCAGAGGCAATCACCTTTAGTTTATAGACCTTGGCTGCCAGCAACGAAGCGATGGCCGCGCTGTGATTCTGGCGGCTGGCAATCTGGGCAGCGCGGGTAGTGCTGGAAACTTCAATCGCATCGACGCCGGGCAGGTTCTCCTGCAGCCAGAGCCGGCACTGCCCGAAAACCTGCGGGTTGGAATAGACGCGCCTTATCTTGTTTTTCGGGCATTTCGCCAGTAGATTATGCGAAACATCGAGGATTACCTGGGCGCAGATTTTCAGGTCCGAATCTATGAGCATATCCAGGGTATGGGTGACTGCGCCTTCAATGGAGTTTTCGATCGGCACTACCCCATAATCTGCTTCTCCCCTTTCTACCTCCAGGAACACATCGGCGATGCCGTCACAGGCGAGATACTCCACCTGCGAACCGAACCTTTTTAATGCCGCCAGATGGGTGAAAGTTGCCTCCGGTCCTAAATAGGCGATATGCAACGGCCTCTTGGAAGCCAGCGATGCCGACATAACCTCGCGGTAGATCGCCTCTAATGCGCGGTTGCCGAGCGGACCGCGGTTCTGCGACATAATTTTTTTCAAGACCTCCCTCTCGCGGTCAGGGGAATAAATGCCCTGGCCATGCTTGCGCTTCAAATCCGTTACCCGCCCCGCAATCCTGGCGCGCTTATTGAGAAGTCTGACGATTTTAGTATCGGTAATATTAATTTGCTGCCGTAGTTTTTTCAGGCTCACTTTGCGCTTCTCCTTTTTGTTCTGCTGCCGCAGCAACAGGCGGTATATTCTGTCCGGCTGCTGCTTCACTGTCCGCGGTAATCTCTTTCATACTGTCCATATCGGGAAAATTTTCAATCTTGGGCAAATCCTCCAGGGACTTAAGGCCGAAGTGCTCCAGGAATTGCCGAGTCGTTGCGTAAACCCGCGGCCTTCCCGGCGCCTTCTTTCTGCCCGCCACCCGGATGAGGTCCTTATCCAGCAAGGTTTCCACCACGCCGTCAACATTGACGTTACGCAGCGACGTTATCTCGCTCTTGGTCACGGGCTGCTTGTAGGCAATGATTGCCAGCGTTTCCAGCGCCGGACGGGTGAGCTTTTCCACGTGGCGCTGTTTATAGAGCTTCTTTAAAAACGGCGCTACCCACGGGACGGTAATCATCTGAAAACCGCCGGCAATTTCAATAACGCGGATACCGCGGTTGGACTGCTCATAGCCGGCGTTCAACTCTTCTATTATCCTGCGGATCTCGCTGGTTTCGAAGTTACCGACGGCATTTTTAATCTGCTCCAGGGTCAGGGGTTTTTCGCTGACGAAAAGCAGCGCCTCCACTACCCAAGCGGCATTATCCTGCGGCATCTTATCTGGCCTTCCTCTGCTTATAGACGGCGTTGAGCAACTCTTCCGTATTTTTAATATCCGAGGATTTCTCCAGCGCCTTCTTTATCATATTCATTGCCTCGGACTTCTTGTATTCCAACTGCATTAAAACCGCGACCGCATCCTCAATAATATCGCCGGCCGCTTCTTTGCCTTTACCCATTTTCTCATCCCTGACCAGGCCGAACTTCCCCACCTTGTGCTGTAATTTGGCGATGATTTCTCTCGCCCTCTGCTCGCCGATCCCGGGGAGGGATTTCAAAAACAATATGTCCGCCTCGTCGATTGCGCGGGCGATAAGGGATATCGGTTTATTCAACGCCTTTAATGCCGCACGCGGCCCTATCCCCGAGACGGTGATAAAGGTTTCAAAAAACTCCTTTTCTATCTCGTTTAAGAAACCCACCAGGACCGGGGTACTGCGCGAAGGCTCCACCTGAAGATAATGGTAAGTAATAAGACTTATGGTCTGCCTGCCCCCTAAGGATTCCTCCAGCCGCTGCATTACCGTAGCGGGGGCAAAGACCTCGTAGGAGATGCCGCCGACGTCAATGATTAAATAATTATTCCCTTTTGAGCTAACTTTTCCGGTAATGCGCGCAATCATATCTTCGCTCTCGTCATATAACTGTGGGCAATCGCCAGGGCCAGGGCATCGGTGACATCGGTGTAGCGCGGCAGCTCTTTAAGGCTAAGTATACCTGCTACCATACGCTGAATCTGATATTTCGGCGCCAGCCCCTGTCCGATAAGCGCTTTTTTCACACGGGTGGCGGCGTATTCTACCAAAGAAATATTCTTTTCGGCGCAAGCCAGGCATATCACACCGCGCGCCTCCCCTAATATATAAGCGGTAGTGGGGTGGCGGTAATGGGCGTAGAGTTTTTCCAGCACCATAACCTCCGGCCTGGTATCGGAGATTAACTTCAGCACTGCGCGGTAAATCTTTTCCAGGCGCCGGTGTATGGGTTGCCCTGCCGCGCTCTTGATGATACCTGCCTCAACTAAAGATAAATGCCTGCGCCCTGCGTCTATTACGCCGTAGCCGGTAATGGTTAAGGCCGGGTCAATGCCTAATATCCTCATGCCTGTTCTGAGGTTACCTGCTCGATAATCTCATCCGGGATGTCAAAGTTAGCATAAACCTGCTGCACATCGTCATGCTCTTCCAGGGCGTCAATGAGCCCCAGGAGCTGCTTGGCTTCGCCTCCGGCCAGCTTCACCGACGAAGAAGGCACCATCGTCAGTTCCGCGCTCTGCCATTTTATGCCTTTGGCCTCGAGGGCGCTCTTGACCTTTTCAAAATCCTGCACTGAGGTGGAGATTTCATAGTTATTACCCTCGGGTTTCATATCCTCGGCACCCGCCTCCAGCACGATATTCATAAGTTCGTCTTCGCCAACCGAACTTTTTTCTACGCTGATATACCCCTTTTTGGTGAATATCCAGCTTACCGCTCCGCTGCCGGCGAGGTTGCCTCCTTTTTTAGACATGATGTTGCGGATTTCGGCGGTAGTGCGGTTCTTGTTATCGGTAAGGGTCTCTACCATAATCGCTACCCCGCCCGGGCCATAGGCCTCATAGAATACCGTCTCGTAAACTATGCCCGGTAATTCGCCGGTGCCGCGCTTAACCGCCATCTTAACGTTATCCGAAGGCATATTGGCTTCCTTGGCGCGGGCAATGGCAGTGCGCAGCCTGATGTTGTTATCGGGGTTACCCCCGCCTTCGCGCGCTGCCGCGGTAATCTCTTTGATGAGTTTGGTGTAAACCTTGCCTTTGGCAGCGTCCGCCGCCATCTTCTTGCCCTTATTCGTCTTCCATTTTGAATGACCGGACATCTCGTTTCCTCCTTGCTTTATAAATATCTGATAATTTTAAGCGGCAGGCAGAATAAGCCGAGTTCTGTCTTTCTGCGGTTATCCGCATAGCAGTGGCCATTTCTCTAAGGCCTGCGGTTACCCGCAGGCTCAAGCAGCCTACCCGAGATTATTAACGGGGCGGGTCGCCCCTGGTCTCCTATTCGGCCTTGCTCCGCGTAGAGATTGCCGCGTTTCACCCTTTCCTGTAGTCAGGAAAGCTCGTCTCTGTGGCTCTAATCCTTGCCGGCTAAAAAACCGGCAGATGGGTGTTACCCATTACGCCTACCCTTTGGAGCTCGGACTTTCCTCCCTGGCATTACGAGATGCCAGGACAGCCACTTTCTGCCTGCCGCTAAATCCTTATTTATCTTTTTAAAGAACAGGTCTCGGGCTTAATCCCGGACTTATTTTTCTTTAATGCCTGCTTTATCGCCAGCGTTGCTAATTTATCCGCGCCGCGGTTATCTTTGCGCGGGATGTGCCTTAAGGAAACGCTCTTAAATCCCGATATCAGTTTTACGACCTGCAGGTAAAGCCTCAAGAGGTTCTCATCCTTAATGCGGTATTCCCTCTTGAGCTGGCGGTAAACCAGCTGGCTGTCGGTGTTGATGTTAATGCCCTCGGCCTTAAGAAGCAGGGCTTCCTGTAAACCGTATATTAAAGCAGTATATTCCGCAATATTGTTGGTGGTATTTCCGATATAATCGGAAATGTTTTTTACTATCCCGTTGCCATCGCAGATAATCACCCCTACCCCCGCCGGGCCGGGATTGCCCTTGGAGGCGCCGTCGATATAAATCTCAAGTTGTCTCATTTTCAATGTAGAGAATCCTGTTACAGACCTCGCAGGTAATGATGCGCTCGTACATCTTGATAAGGTTGATGACCTGCGGCGGCACGTACATATTGCAGCCCTGGCAGGAATCGCCGTTTACCGTCACAATCGCCAGCCCGTCGCGGTTATGAAGTATCCTTTCGTACTGCGCGAATATCTTGTGGTCGATTTCGGGAATGAGCTGCTTTCTCTGCCCGTCCAGCTGCGCCAGGCGGTCGTCTATCTCTTTAATCCTGTCGTCGGATTTTTTCTTTTCCTGATTAAAGGCCTGTTCTTCCTGCTGCAGGTGTTTTTTCTCATTCTCAATCTCGAGCTTGACTTTATCCATCTTGTCGAGAACCTCCAGGATCTTGTCCTCAATCACCGAGGTATCGGCCTTGGCATCCTGGATCTGCTGCAGCATTGCCTGATATTCCTTATTGGTTTTTAACTGATAGAGCTGGGACTGGAGTTTCTTGGAGTTCTCCTCTTTGGAGGCCAATTCCAGCTCACTGGCTTTCTTCTCTTTCTGTAAATCCAACGACATCTTTTCCAGGTCGGCAAGGCTCTGCTTCTTGGCTTCAAAGGCAAGACGCAGGGCCTCAATCTCCTTCGGCCTCCTCTCCTTCTCATCTTTCAGGGCATAAATCTCGCTGTCCAGCCGCTGGAGCTTGATGAGGTTGCTTAATTGTGATTTAAGGTCTGTCGTCGGCATTTTAATTTATCTGGGCGATAGAGGACTTGAACCTCTGGCCTCCACAATGTGAATGTGGCGCTCTAACCAACTGAGCCAATCGCCCTGCTATCTTCACTGGGCCCAGAAGGGTTCGGACCTCCGACCAAGTGATTATGAGTCACCTGCTCTACCACTGAGCTATGGGCCCCAAGTCATTACTATTTTATTGCCAGCCAGTTACAAAAAGCACCCTAAAATAGAGGCTTTTGGCAAAACTTTGCTTTAACACAGTAATATAACAAATCTTTTTAATGATGTAAAGAATTATTGTGCGGTAATTACGGCAGGGCGTTAAAACAAAAAAGGCGCTACCTATTTTCAGTCCCGATTCGGACATTAGAGAACGCCTTTGTTCTGACGATAAAAAAACGTCCTACTTAGCAGGCATTGCTAAAAAAGGACGTTATTATCCGGTTTTCTAACTTTGAAAGGAAAGTGCCGAAAATAAAAAAAGCGTTCTTTTTCAAGAACGCTCCTTTGTTCTTTCCCTTGAGCACAAACCTTGTGTCCTATTCAAATAAAATATAACACATCATTTGAAGGTTGTTAAGGTTTTATTTCTGCGGGGAAAAATCCCGTTGATTATAGAAATTCCCGCTGCTGAATTAAAGCTACGTCCAGAAAGGTGCGCAACTTGCGGGAACGGGTGGGGTGACGCAGTTTTTTCAGGGCCT
>CAYWCX010000005.1:0-10202 GCA_964456925.1 uncultured Planctomycetales bacterium | reverse complement strand
AGAAAGGTGCGCAACTTGCGGGAACGGGTGGGGTGACGCAGTTTTTTCAGGGCCTTGGCCTCAATCTGGCGCACGCGTTCGCGGGTCACCTTAAAAATATTGCCGACCTCTTCGAGGGTACGCGGGCAACTGTCATAGATGCCGAAACGCAAACCCAGAATCTTCTTCTCGCGTTCGGTCAGCGTGCTTAAGGCGCTGCGCATCTCATCCTTAAGCATCGTGCGCATCGTAGCATTAGCGGGAGAAACTGCCTTCTTATCCTGGATAAAATCCCCGAAATGAGTATCCCCCTCGTCTCCGATAGGAGTCTGTAGGGAGATTGGCTCCTGAGCAATCTTCAGTATCGCCTTAATCTTATCCTGCGGCAGGCGCATCTTCTGGGCAATCTCTTCGGGCATTGGCTCTCTGCCGCGCTGCTGAACAAAGACCCGCGAAAAACGGATAATCTTATTGATGGTTTCCGTCATATGCACCGGGATCCTGATGGTGCGCGCCTGGTCGGCGATGGAACGGGTAATTGCCTGACGTATCCACCAGGTAGCATAGGTAGAAAACTTATACCCCCGGCGGTACTCGAACTTCTCCACCGCGCGCATCAGGCCGATATTGCCTTCCTGGATAAGGTCTAGAAACGAGAGACCGCGATTGGTGTATTTTTTGGCAATGCTTACCACCAGTCTTAAGTTTGCCTCGACCAATTCTTTTTTAGCCAGGTTGAATTTTATATGCGTGCTCTTCATAAGCTTCATCTGTTCTCTAACCTTAGAATAAGGTTCGCCGAGCCGCCTTAACAAAGCGCGTTTTCTCAAACGGCTGGGTTTTTTGTGGCGGCCGATACGGTCTATCTCCCTCACTAACCTGCTGAGTTTGCGCGCTATCCTCTCCACTACCGAGGTAATAAAATTTAACTGCATCAACAACTGGATAGTCCGTGACTGGCTGCGGGTGCTCCTTAACTGCCGGGCAATATTTTTAGTCTTCCTGATAACGCTGGCGTGGTCAACCTTGATATCCTCTTTGACGATCTCTTCCAAGCTGATTTTGTTCTGCAGGATATCGTCAATAACCGCGAGCATTTCGTTACGGGAAAACCTGGTGGCAAAAACCGCCATGCGGAACCTGTTATCCGTCTCCTCAATCTTCTTGGCTAACTTTATTTCGTTCTCCCGGGAAAGAAGCGAGATGGAACCCATCTGCTTCAGGTACATCTTTACCGGGTCATCCAAAGGCAGGAAGCGCTCTTCGACCTTGAGGTGTTCGCTTAAGGAATCCTCGCGGATTAAAGGCGCCGCCTTAGAGGATGGGGTTACTTCATCTTCGGCCTCTACCACCTGGATGTCCTCATCGCCCAAGATATCGAGGATGCGGTCGATATCTTCGGAAGAAGATACCCCCTCAGGCAGTAATTCATTCACCTCGTCATAGGTAAGGAAACCCTTCTGCTTACCCAGGTCAATAATCTTTTTAACGTCTTTCTTGGTGTATTCCTTTCTTTCCATATCCTTAGATTACCGTCCCCTCTTTGTTATTGTTTAATCAAACAGTTGAGCTCGTGTAGCAGCTTGTTTACCTTATCGTCGTCGCCGCAACGCTGCGCCGTCTTAATCTCCTCATGCAGGCGTTGCCTGCGATGTTTGATACTTTCGCTTTTAAGCCGGTTAAGGCAGCTTTCAAATACCCTGCCCCTTTCCTCTTCCGAAATCTCGGGGGCGAGGGTTGACTCGCAGATAATCTGCAGAGTTTCGCTGTCGCCGAAATAATTTACCAGGTTATGCGCCTTGGGCGACTTGCCCTGCTGTATCAGCTCAATCATCGTAGAGACGATTTTCGCCGTCCTTTCATCCCGGAAATCCGCAGCCCTGATGCGTTCAATAAGTGCATTCTCTTCCAACACCAGTTTAATCAACAATTTCTCCGTTGGATTGATATCCGGGGCGATTTTGCCTGTCCGCTCTTGGGGCTGGTAGTTCCTTTCAAGTTTAGTGTTCCTTAATTTCTCAAGTAGCGCATCCTCTCTGATGTCAAGTTCCTGCGCCAGCTTTTTAATATATTCGGATTTTAAAACCGCGTCCTTGAATTTCTTTATGGTAAGAAGCATCTCCGTGGAAATCCTGGCCTTGTCCTCTATTTCCCCGGCAGAATAACGGGATTTTAGAATTTTGAGCTTATAATCAAAAAGGTTCTCGGCTTTTTCAATCTTCTCTTTAAACTTTTCAATGCCGTTTTTGGCGACGAATGAATCCGGGTCGAATCCCCGCTCCAAAGACACCACTCTTACGTTCATGCCTTCTTCTATAAATATATCTAAAGTCCTTAAGGTAGCTATCTCGCCCGCAGCGTCGCCGTCATAGACCATGATGACATTACTGCTGTAGCGCTTTAAGAGGCGCGCCTGCTCCTGCGTCAGGGCGGTACCTTGTGAAGCTACGATATTCTCCAGCCCCCGGCTGTAGGGGGTAATAAAATCCAGGTATCCTTCCACCACCACCGCGCTATCTTTATCTCTTATGGCATCCTTGGCAAGATTTAAGCCGTAAAGGTGCCTGCCTTTAGTATAAATAGCGGTCTCCGGAGAATTCACGTATTTAGCCAAGTTATCGCCGCCGGAGGTTTTATTATCCGCTACCAAAACCCTCGCCCCGAAACCGACCACGCGGGATTTGATATCGAATATCGCAAAGATGATGCGGTTGCGGAAACGGTCATAGTAACCGCCGCCTTCTTTAGTGAGGATAAGCCCGGCCTTCTCCAATAAAGAAAGGCTGGTGTTTTGCGCCCTTAAATGGTTCATCAGGGCATCCCATTTATCCGGGGCAAACCCCAGGCGAAATGTCCTGGCAATCTTCTCGTTAACCCCGCGCTTTACCAGATAACCGCGCGCTGCCGCGCCGGCGGGAGAATGCAAAACTGTTTCATAATAAGCCGCTGCCGCTTCATTGACCTTGTAAAGTTGGGTGCTTAAACCCGCTGTTTGCTGGTCGACGTCCCGTGTCTCCGGCAGGACCACCCCGGACTTTTTCGCCAGAATCTCCGCTGCTTCGGGAAACTCCAGACGCTCATACTGCATCAGGAAGTTGAAGGCATTGCCGCCTGCCCCGCAGCCAAAACAATGGTAAATCTGCCTCTCCGCAGACACCATAAAAGAAGGCGTCTTCTCGTGATGGAAAGGACAGAGCGCCCTGAAATTCCTCCCTGCCTTTTTAAGCGGGATATATCCCGCAATTAACTCCACGATATTCACGCGGTCGAGAATATCCTCTAATACGTTCTGCGGTATGTGTCTAGCCATGGTTATTTCGCTAAAGCCTTCCGGCGTACCCGGCGGAACCCCGAACAATTGAATACTTCAAAAGGATGGGTATTTTCAATCCTGTCCAGAAGCAGGTTAAGTCCGAGGGTATCGGAGGAAACATGCCCGGCAATCACTACATTAAGGTCGGCGTCCCTGACCTTTTTAAAATGCTCTTCGCTTAAGTGCATCGCAACCAGCGTACGCACCCCAAACTTATAAATCTTATCGTAAACCTCGCGGTGGCCTTCGGTGCCGCCGGTCATCTCTACAAAAATCCTGCCTACCGGACGGTTGGGGTTGCCGGCAATGATGCGCGGACCCGCCTGTTCCTTGCTTGCCTGCCGGTACTCCGGTATCTCATTTAGAATTTCAACGATATCGCCCAGCCTTTTGGGATTTTTTCTCTTCAATAAGGCATTTATGAAATGCGAAGCGTGGTTATCCGCCGGGGTATGTATGCACATAAAAGGCAGGTTCAACAGCCGCGCCGCATCCACCGTGCGCATATGATTATGCGGCATAACCTTTCGCGCTACCTCCTGCATACGCTCATCAACCAATTCCGCCGCTGCCTTTTTGGGTAAGCCGGCATTCACGAGCATCGCCACCTGCAGGCGCATTACCTTATAAAAAGAGGCCCAGCACCTTCCTTCGGGATGATGCGAGATTACCAGGTCCAGGCCGCCGCTTGCGCGCAGCCGGTCGGCGATCAGCAACTCTGCGGCATCGATATCAATGCCGACCATAATTTTTTTTATTTCAGCCTCGGGATCCCCGAGCAGTATTGCGGTATCTTCATAAAACCCCGGCCCGCTTTTACCGCTGGGGTCGCGCTCCCTGCCGAATTTTATTACCTGGCGGTACAAATATCCGAGTTTCATTTTGTAGCGCTAAGGGTATTTTGAATATCAACAACGCTATTATTAAAGTTTTCGCCGGCAACAAACTTAGAGATTAAACCGTTCCATAAAACGCCGTAAGTCTGCGGCGCTATCTTAGAAATGAAACTGCCGCTGTAGGATTCCCTGACGCTTTCCTTCAGATACGGCAGGGGCGAAATCGCAAAAGCGCAAAAGACCAGACTCAGTAATAAAAATCCCCTTGCCACGCCGAAGATAATCCCTGCCCATTTATTCAGTTTGGGCAGCGGTTCCACTTTGAAAAATTTAAAGAAAAGCTGGCGCAGCAAAACTACCGCCAGGTAACCCAGCACTGCCAGGATAATAAAAGAAAAAAAGGCGGTTATTTCCGGGGGTATATTCTTAGGCAGGTGCGCCTTTAAAGAAGATGCCAGTGGAGTATAGTAATGCAGGGATAAATATACCGCTACCGCCGTCCCTAAAAGCTTAAAAAACTCCAAAGGTAACCCATTTTTAATAGAGATATAACTTATTCTTAATAAAAAAATTGCAACAAAAATATCTATCCAGTTCACTTGTTTGAGGAATTCTAAGGGCATCTTTTATGAGGAGTAAATTTTTACAAGTATAACATACAAAAGGGGTATTGTCAAGGAAAGCGCTTTCCCGCGCACGGCTCTGCCAAGGCATACTCCGGCATAATCTCATTTATGATTACGGGGATAATCCGGTTGGCCAGATTACGCCTTGACTTCAGTAAAACCCGGATGTAATTATCGGTATACCCGTCCCAGAAATGACCGTCTTTAGCATGACGTCCTTCGATTAAGACGCTTAATTTCTTGCCTAGAAAGCGTTTTTTGTATTCTAAGGAGCACTCCGCGGCTAGTTTTTTTAATTGCGCGGTGCGGCCATTTATTTCCTGGCGAGAAATGGCATGTTTAAAATCCGCGGCAGCAGTCCCCTCCCTTGCGGAATAGGGAAAGATGTGCACCTTAAGCGGCGAAATCCTTTTCACTAAACTCAGGGTATTATAAAAATTATTCTTGCCCTCTCCGGGAAAACCCACCAATACATCGGTAGTAACGGCTATCCCCCTGACCTTTCTTTTAATCTTATTGATAAGGGTGAGGTAATCATTACTGCTGTAATTACGGCCCATCTTTTTTAAAATAGCGTCATCCCCGCTTTGGATGGGGATATGCAGGTGCCGACAGATTTTTGAAGAATGCCTTATTTTATCTATCAGGTTATCCGAAATATCCCCTGCTTCGATAGAGCTCAGCCGGATGCGCTCCATCCCTTTTATTTTTTCCAAGCCGCAAAGCAATTCCACAAGATGAACCGCCGGCTTTAAATCCCTGCCGTATGCCCCCAGGCATATCCCGCAAAGGACTATCTCTTTAATTCCTCTTGCCGTTATCCTTTTTGCCTCGGCAATAATATCATCGACGGGCCTGCTCCTTGATAACCCTCTTACCAGCGGCACCTTGCAATAAGAACAGCGGTTGTTGCAGCCGTCCTGGATTTTCAAGAAAGCGCGGTTGCGGCCTTTAAAATATGAAATACCGGGGAGAGACGCGTATTTCTTATTGCGGCCCAAGATGTGTCTCGCAATATTGCCCTTGTGTTTATTTTTAATAATTTTTATTCCGGTTTTAAGTTTTTTAATACGGCCGGCATCCAGTTCAGTAAGGCAGCCGGCAACAAAAATTTGCGCCCCGGCGTTTTCCCGGATTGCCCTGCGGATAAGATTCAGGGATTCGGAATCTGCCTTTTGCGTCACAGTGCAGGTGTTGATAATATAAACCTCGGCGCTGGACTTGGCGTTACTCTCCGTTAAGCCCGCACTTAAAAGCTGCTCTCTGATAAGCTGGCTTTCATACTGATTAACCTTACAACCGAGGGTGGATAACTTAAAGGTGGGCATCTAAAAAGGATTACTGCGACAGCATCAGGTAGCTCGCTACTGCAATAGCGGCGGTATCAACCCGCAGCACTGATTCCCCGAGCGATACCGGAACGCATCCTTTAGCGCAAGCCAATTCTACCTCTTGAGGGCTGAAATCCCCTTCCGGCCCGATAAGGACGAGGATGCTCCGAGGCTTAACGGCACTAACAACATCCTTTAACGCCCGGCGTTTACCGTTTAAGGTAGGGATGAGTTTTAAATCGTAATTACCTGCCGCGGCCAAGGCCTCCCCTATGCTCTTTACCGGCTCGATGACCGGCAGGGCGCTGCGGTGGCACTGTTCGCAAGCGGCCTGTGCAATTTTCCTCCAGCGCTTAAGGCGCAGGGCTTTTTTCTCGGCATCTAACCTGACGATAACGTGATGGGTTTGGAGGGGTATGATCCTGTCCACCCCCAACTGGGTAAGTTTATCAATGACTTCGTCCATCAGGGATTTTTTTGGTATGGCACAGGCAACCGTAATGCTGACTTGCGGCCTTGCGGTAAAAGCCTTCTTTCCCTTAATAGCGAGAGTAACCTTATCTGCCGTTATTTTTTTAATACCGCAGAAATAAGCGTTTTGTTTCTCGTCAAATATCTCTATCTCATCGCCGGGCTTAAGCCTTAAAACATCCTTAATATGGTGAATGCCGGCTGGGACATCCAGGATAATTTCTTCCTTAGCAATATTGCTGCCGGGACAAAAAAAACGCGGCATCTAAAAAGCCCCCCTTATTAACTGTAATCCCAGAATTACCATTACGAGACCGCAGATATAGTTAAGTATCGCTGCCTGTCGCCCTTTTAGCCAGCGCTGGATTAAACCGCCCAGGCCGCTTAACAGTAAGAGCGGCGAGATAAATACTCCGATACCGAAGAACAGTGCGCCTAAAACGCTCTGCCACCAATTTACGGAGACCAGTCCCAGATAAGAAAGCATTGCCAGAAGCGGCGCGCAGGGAACTATCGCGACGACAACCCCCAAGAGAACAATGCTTTTTTTATCGTGTTCTAAAAATTGCCTTTTTAAGAAAGCGCAAGTATTATTTTCGCCATAGCCGCCACAGATAACGAGTACGCCGAGTAAAATAATAAAAGCTCCGCCCAGGATAAATAAATAGCGCGCCAGACCCGCCAGAAACCCTTCAAGGGCAAATCTCCCCAGGAAGAAAACTCCGATAGCGAGAATAATATAAACCGCTACCCTGGCAAGGGAAAACAAGACGTAAGTAAGCAATCCCCCCGCTACTTTTTTATTTGTGCCGACAATGTAAGATAAAAGCAAAGGCCCGCAGCTTGCCAGGCACGGCCCGCTGCCCAAAGTTAATCCTAAGATAAATAAGCTGATTGCGGTCCTTAACATCTTTGCTTAATAATTCTTTTCCGAAAAAATCTCGGCAGTGAATATGTAGATGTCGACAGAGGGATCCTTCCAGGCATCAGGGTTAAGCCCGGCCTTATGCGCGCAGAGGTTGCCGAGGAATTCCTCCCTGGACCAGCCGGTCTCAGTAGCTACCTGGGGCAGGAAGACGCCGCTTCTGAACCCCTGGCGCACCAATACGCCGTGAGTCCCCAATTTAATTACGCCAGGGTCGCTTATCTTCTCTAAGGGAGAAAGGACTGAAATCTCAATGTCGATATCCTTTAATTCGGATAATTGCACTGCCGGAAAGCGCGGGTCGCCGGTAGCTGCTTCAACCGCCATATCTGCGATAGTAAGATAGAGCGCTTCATTGCCGATGAGGTTTCCGATACAACCGCGAAGGTCGCCGCGCTTATGCAGCGTAACAAAAGCACCCCTTTTTTCAAGTAAGACCGCATCTTTTTCCGTCAATTGCAGCACCTTGCCTGTTTTTAAATGGGCTTCGATGGCGCTGCGGGCGATTCTTAACAGTTTCTTCCTCTGATTTTTGTTCAGCATTTGTTCTTCTCCTGCCTTGGCATCAATTATGCAGCTGGCATAACCTACGGTCCAGATTCCTTTCGTCATCCTGCCGGTAACTGTGGCAGAATTCGCGTATTTTAAAACCTCTAATTGGTTATACCCTAATTCCTTTGCCAAAAGAATGGTCGTTACGACAGCTAATCCTCCGCAAAGCTGAAGCCTGCCTTGGCTCAAGCCGTCATACAGCGCCCCGGCATCCATCTTCTTTAAATAGGACAGGGTTAAATTATCAACTACCTCGGCTTCCTGGTAATCGTAGCCGTGGTACATATCGCTGGAAGCCACTACCAGGACATCATTACGGCTTGCGATTATATCCTTTATCGCAGAGGCCAATCTCTGACAGGCGGCAAAGTCGCAATCTCCGCTGATAATCGGCACAATCCTGAAATTATTTTTGTTGGATAAAACTTTCTGCAGGAAAGGTAATTGCACCTCCAGGCTATGCTCTTTCTCAAAGGCAAGCGGGTCAAAATAGACCTCCTTATCTGCGGCAATAAGCTTTTGAGCAAAATCGCGGTCAACCTCTATAACCCCGAGGGGAGTAGCAAACTTACCTGTGGGATAAACGGAAAATCCCTTAAAACCGTAACGATGGCTGGGCGCGATGATTATTACGGTGCGGTAATTTCTGCCCTGAATGGCTTTATAGCCATGGGCAGCAACGCCTCCGGAAAATTCATAACCGGCATGGGGCGCGATTAAAGCTAATATCTGGGCCTTGTTTGGAAGGATATTAACATTAGCAAGCAGGCTATCGACACGTGCTGAAAGTTCCCGGCGGTCAGCAGGATAAAAAGCCCCTGCGACGTTAGGCTGCTTGACATCCTCGCCAGGGCAAACCGACAGGGCTGTCAAGCTAAAACAAAAAAATAAAATAATCCTCAAAACACGCATCTTAATCCCAAACCCCCTCAATATTCTGCCGGCAGAATGCGCAACGGCCGTTTACCAGGTGATTTTCCAACACGCTGAAACCCGCGCGTTTTATTACCATCTTTTTACAGCGCGGGCAATAAGTATTCTCTCCCGGATTCCCCCAGACGTTACCTATATATACGTACTTCAGGCCGCAATCCAGGGCAATCTGCCGGGCATTATTAAGGGTATCTACCGGCGTAGGGCTAAGCGCCACCATTTTATACATCGGGGTGAACCTCGAGAAATGCAGCGGTGTATCGCTGCCTAGATTCTCCTTAATCCAGAGGCACATCCTGGTAATGGTGGCTGCATCATCATTGTAGCCCGGCAGCACCAGATTGGTTATTTCTAAGTGCACCCCTTCTTCTTTAAGAATCTTCAGGGTCCTCAACACCGGCTCTAATGTTGCCTCGGACATTTGGCTGTAATAATCATTAGTAAAACCCTTTAAATCGATGTTTGCGGCATCCAGATATTTAACCAGCTGCCTGAGAGGCGCTTCATTTATGTAGCCAGCAGAGTGCATAATGTTTTTTATCCCTTCTTTTTTCGCTAAACGCGCGGTCTCAAGCATATATTCATAGAATATGGTGGGCTCGCTGTAGGTATAGGCGATAACCGGACACCCCGCTTCTTTAGCTTCCGTTACTAATTCTTGGGGTTCGATATATTGATAAACCACCTCTTCAGTGCGCCGCTGCGAAATCTCCCAGTTCTGGCAGAATTTACACCTCAGGTTACATCCGGCAGTGGCAACGGAAAAGGCGCGGCTGGCCGGAAGAAAATGGAATAAAGGCTTCTTCTCGATGGGGTCGATGTGTATGGCAACGGGCTTGGCATAGGATAAAGCATACAGCATGCCGCCACGGTTCTCGCGCACCCCGCAAAAACCCCGCCTGCCCTGCGCGATAACGCACTGGCGCGGGCAAAGCAGGCATTGGACCGCTTTATCGGCAAGTTTTTGGTAGTAGAGCGCTTCTTTTGAAAGGGGCTCTGCCTTAATGACGATGGGCCAAAAGCAGGCAGCGTTCAAAATAACGAAAAAAAATAAACCTAAAACCAACCGCAGGCTCTTCTTCATAATTAAAAGTGGTCATTACTGGATAAGGTTAGAACCTGTCTCCAGAAAGACCTGTTAATAAAATAATCTATATCAATAGGCACCGCCGCTTGGGCGGCTCCCGTATCTTGCGTGCATCGTTCGCCCCGCTTGGGAGCGGGGCTCACTTGGCG
>CAYWCX010000004.1:0-39751 GCA_964456925.1 uncultured Planctomycetales bacterium | reverse complement strand
TAATAGGAGCGTCGGTTAATGGCAAACCAACGGTCTCCAAAACCGTAACTGCAGGTTCGACTCCTGCCGCTCCTGCGGATTCAGAGTCGAACATAAAGGGGTGCGGGGAAAAGTTCCCCGCGTATTTGGGGTGACAGTCCCCTGGAAGGGGACGCCAGAGTGGCTCTAGCCCCTATGGGGAGTAGCGATAGCGACGACTTCAACTCCTGCCGCTCCTGTATATCAGGAGGCGAACAAAAAAAGAAAAAATGAAGCTATTTAAAAAACCGCTGAATTTTTTAGTTGAGGCCAGAGAGGAACTCAAGAAGGTATCCTGGTCAAGCCGCCAGGAAGTATTCGGTTCGACCGTGGTGGTGATCGTCATTACCTTCCTCATGACTGCCTTTATCGGAGTCGTTGACCTTTTCCTTACCAAGATACTGACGGTAATATTCAGATGAAGAACTGGTACGTAGTGCATACGCAGACAGGCTCCGAAGACAAGGTAAGAACGCTTTTGGAGAACAGGATTGCCCAAGAAGGAATGCAGGAATTCATCAGTAAAGTCATCATCCCCAAAGAACAGATCTCCGAGATCCGCGGCGGCAAAAAGAAAATATCGCAAAGGAAGTTCTTCCCCGGTTATCTTATGGTAGAGATGGAATTCAACGAGCGGACTTTTCTTTTTATCAAGACCACGCCGGGCGTCACGGGTTTTATCGGCGCCGGCAGAAAACCCACTCCCCTGGCCCCCCAGGACGTAGAGAATATCTTAAAGCGAACGCAGGATACCGTAGCCAAGCCCAGCCCCAAGGTTATATTTGAAAGCGGCGAACAGGTCAGGGTTACCGACGGTCCTTTTGTGAATTTTAACGGCACTATTGACGAAGTGCATCCGGATAGGGGTAAACTAAAGGTGAGCGTTTCCATCTTCGGGCGCTCCACGCCGGTAGAATTAGAATACTGGCAGGTAGAGAAGGTTTAATTTATGGCAAAGAAGGTCGTGGCGCAGATTAAATTACATGTTCCCGCAGGACAGGCAAACCCCGCACCCCCGGTAGGTCCGGCGCTGGGCCAGCATGGGGTTAATATCATGCACTTCTGCAAACAGTTTAATGAGCAGACCAAGGGCAGGGAAGGCTTGATATTGCCTGCCGTCATTTCGGTATACGAAGACAAGACCTTCACTTTTATTATCAAGAGCCCGCCTTCTTCAATCCTTATTAAGCGCGCGGCAAATCTCGCCAAGGCCTCTGGTACGGCCGGCAAGGAGTTAATCGGCAGCATTACCCGTAAACAGGTGGAAGAAATTGCCAAGCAGAAGATGAAGGACTTGAATACCTCCGACCTCAAGGAGGCGGTTAAAATCATCGCCGGTACCGCCAGAAGTATGGGCATCGGCGTGGTAGAAGAAGAGGCAAAATAAACTTATGAAAACCTCCAGCAAAAGATATAAAGAATCGTCAAAGGATCTGAATAAGGCCAAGGTTTACGAGTTGAAAGAGGCGATTTCTTTATTGAAGAAAATGGCTCCCCCCAAGTTTGACGCTGCGGTGGACCTGCATTTTAGCCTGAGCGTCGACCCTAAAAAATCCGACCAGATGATCCGCGGCACGGTAGTGCTTCCCCACGGCACCGGCAAGAAGGTCACGGTTGCGGTTTTTTGCAAGGGCGAGCATGAAAAGGTTGCCAAGGAGGCAAATGCCGATTACGTCGGCGCCGCAGACTTAATCGAAAAGGTAGCCGGGGGCTTTTTGGGTTTTGACTGTGTTATCGCTACCCCCGAGATGATGAAGGATTTAAGCAAGTTAGGCAAGGTCCTCGGCCCGCGCGGCCTGATGCCCAGCCCCAAGACCGGCACCGTTACCAATGATATTGCCAAGGCCATTAGCGACGTCAAAAAAGGCAAGGTGGAATTCAAGGTGGACAAACAGGGCGGGATACACCTTGCGGTAGGCAGGATTTCTTTTGACGAAAGCAAGATTTACGAGAATGCCTCGCGCGTAATCGAAGCGATAAACGAAGCCAGGCCCGCGACAATCAAGGGCAAGTTTGTAAAAAGCCTCTTTATTTCGTCAACGATGAATCCCGGATTGAGGCTCGCCAGTTAAGATGAAAAAATTAGGTTTATTGGTAAAAGAGATTTCCGAGAAACGCGTCAAAAGCTATTTAAAGGATTCCAATAGTGTCTTTATCATTAAGTATTCCGGGTTATCCAGCCCCGAGATGACCACGTTACGGCAGTCCTTAACCGGCCTCAATGCCAGGCTCTTTGTGGTAAAAAACAGCGTTGCCAGAAGGGCGCTAAAAGAGCGCGGTCTGGAGGATCTCATAAAATCCGTCGAAGGGCCCTGCGGTTTTGTCTTTATCAAGGAGGAGCCGGTCGGGGTATCGCGGGTACTTTGGAATTTTGCCAGGGAACACGATAGGCTTAAACTTGAGGGCGGCTTGCTTGAGGATAAGTTTATCAACAACAAGGATATCGAGGCGATTTCAAAATTGCCTTCCCGTGGGATGCTCAGGGCCCAGGTCGTGATGACCATGAAGTCTCCCATCACAAATATGGTAATGGTGTTGAGCGGCACCTTAAGGAAATTTATTTACTGCCTGGATCAGATCCGGCAGAAGAAAGGAAGTTAAAAGGAGGAAAAGATGGCAAACACAAAGCTGGAAGAGTTAATCAAGTCCATCGAAGGCATGACGGTCCTGGAACTTTCAGACCTCGTCAAGACCCTCGAAGAGAAATTCGGGGTGCAGGCGAATATGCCGATGATGGCGATGCCGATGGCCGGACAGGCAGGAGCTGCTGCCGGCGGTCAGGCCGCTGCCCAGGAGGAGAAAACCACCTTCACCGTGGTTTTAACCAGTGCCGGCGCTAACAAGATTGCGGTTATTAAAGAGGTCAGGTCCTTCACCAGCCTCGGATTGAAAGAGGCCAAGGACCTGGTTGATGCCGCACCCAAGCCGGTGAAAGAAGGCGCTACCAAGGAAGAAGCCGAAGAGATCAAGAAGAAACTCGAGACAGCAGGAGCTACCGTAGAATTGAAATAGTCCGGCAACTGTCAACGGGTCACCAGTAATTAACTTAGATGATTAAACGCAAAAGTTTCGCTAAATTCAGAGAGGTTTACGACCTGCCGCACTTTCTGGATGTGCAGCTGGAGTCTTACGAGCAATTCCTGCAGATTGACGTTCCTGCCAAGGAGCGCAAATCCGAAGGGCTACAGGAGGTCTTTGAGGATATCTTCCCTATCGAGGACCAAAACCGCTCGGTAAGGCTGGAGTTCATCAGTTACGCCCTCGGTAAACCCAAATACGATATGGCGGAATCCAAGAGGCGCGCCGTCAGTTATGCCGCGCCGCTAAAGGTGAAATTCCGCCTCATTACTCCCAAGGAAACCAAGGAGCAGGATGCTTATTTCGGAGATATCCCCTTGATGACCGATACCGGAAGTTTTATCATTAACGGCGACGAAAGGGGCGTCATAAATCAACTGCACCGTTCCCCCGGCGTATCCTTTGAAGAAGAAGACCACCCTACCGGAAAGAAGATTTTTTACGGCCGCATCATTCCTTACCGCGGGGCATGGCTGGAGTTCAAATATGACCTTTCCGAGACCATCCTGGCGTATATCGATAAGAGAAGGAATTTCCCCGCCACCCAGATATTAAGGATACTGGGTTTCTCCACCGATGCCGATATCATTGCGGCTTTCCAGGGTACGCAATATCCGGAAATCAGCAATACCCTGAAAAAAGATTACACCAAAAATAAGGAAGAGGCCTACCTCGATTTTTACCGCAAGATGAAACCCACCGAGCCCCTTACGAAAGAGGCTGCCGAAAACTTGTTTTATAGATTATTCTTCGACCCCAACCGTTATGACCTGGAGCGGGCAGGCAGGTTTATCCTGAATAGAAAATTAGGCATGGACGTATCCCTGGATAAGCGCGTTCTGGATTCCGCCACCGTCATCAAGGTAATCGAGTACCTCATCCGTCTTAATAAAGGCGAAGGCAAAATCGACGATATCGACCACCTCGGCAACCGCCGCGTGCGCACCATCGGCGAATTAGTGCAGAACCAGGTAAGGATCGGCCTATCCCGCATCGAGCGCTCCATTAAGGAGAGGCTCAGCATGCTCGGCGACCTGAATGACATCAGCGTCCACTACCTTATAAACTCCAAATTATTATCAAACCAGATCCGCGACTTCTTTGCCCGCAGCCAACTTTCACAGTTTATGGACCAGGTTAACCCCCTGGCAGAAATGACTCACAAGCGCAGGCTCAGCGCTTTGGGGCCCGGAGGGTTATCGCGGGAGAGGGCGGGTTTTGAAGTAAGGGATATCCACTCTTCGCATTACGGCAGGATTTGCCCCATTGAAACCCCGGAAGGTCCTAATATCGGCTTAATCGCGTCCTTAAGTACTTATGCCCGGGTTAACTCCCTGGGGTTACTGGAGACCCCTTACCGCAAGGTCGAAGGCGGCAGGGTTACGCGCAAGATTGAATATCTTACCGCCGATATCGAAGAGGACAAGATGATCGCCCAGGCAAACGTCCCGATTGACAATGAGGGTAATTTCCTGGAAAAAGAAGTTTCCTGCCGCTACCGGGGAGATTTCCCAAAAGTCCCTCCTAAACAAGTAGAATACATGGATGTTTCTCCGAAGCAGCTGGTTTCGGTAGCCGCTTCTTTAGTGCCTTTCCTGGAGCACGACGACGCCAACCGCGCCCTGATGGGCGCGAATATGCAGCGTCAGGGCGTGCCTTTGATGTTCCCCGAACCGCCCGTCGTCGGAACCATGATGGAGGCCAAGGTTGCCCGTGATTCCGGCACGGTGTCAGTGGCAGAGGAGTCCGGCAGGGTTAACTATGTGGATGCTTCCTCAATCGCGGTCGGAAAACACATCCATCACCTTAAAAAATTCACCCGTACCAATGCCGATACCTGCGTGAATCAACGCCCCATCGTAGAACTGGGCCAACACGTGGAGAAGGGCGAGGTTATCGCCGACGGCGCCGCTACCAGTAAAGGCGAGCTGGCATTGGGAAGGAATTTACTGGCGGCATTTATGCCCTGGAGAGGATATAATTTTGAGGATGCCATCCTTATCAGCGAAAAGGTAATCAAGGACGATACCTTTACCTCAATACATATCGAAAAATTTGAGGTTGAAGCCATTGAGACCCGCCTGGGCAATGAAGAGGTCACCAGCGATATCCCCAATGTCAGCGAGGAATCCCTGAAAAACCTCGACCAGGAAGGGGTTATCCGTATCGGCGCAGAAATCGGGCCAGGCGATATCCTGGTAGGCAAGGTTACCCCCAAAAGCGAAACTGAACTGTCTCCCGAAGAAAGGTTGTTGCGCGCCATCTTCGGCGAAAAGGCCAGCGATGTGCGCGATACCTCCCTGACCGTCCCTCCGGGAGTGGAAGGGATAGTGGTAGATGTGCATTTATTCCAGCGCAAAGAACGCGGCAGGAAATCCAAGGAAGAAAAGAGCAAGGAATTAGCCAAGATCAGGGAACTCGAGGCTTATTATAAACAGGAGATTGAATTTTTACAGAACGAAAAAACAAACCGCCTCACCCAGCTTCTCGGCGTGGATAAAAGGAAACTGGAGAAGATGGATTTCGCCGATAATGAAGAAGCCAAAATCCTGGCTGCTTCCTTTGACGAGCAGATGCAGGAGCTGTTGCTGGAGCAGGAGCAGGAGATTGAAAAGGTAAAGCGCGGGGACGAACTGCCGCCCGGCGTATTAAAGAGGATAGTAGTTTATATCGCTACCAAGCGCAGATTATCCGAAGGCGATAAACTCGCCGGAAGGCACGGGAACAAGGGGGTGGTGGCGCGTATCTTACCGGAACAGGACATGCCATTTTTGCCTGACGGCACGCCGATTGATATCGTCCTGAATCCCCTCGGTGTGCCTTCGCGTATGAATGTCGGCCAGATCCTGGAAACGCATTTAGGGTGGGCGGCAAAAGTCCTCGGGATGTACGTCGGTACCCCGGTATTCGACGGCGCGACCGAAGGCGAAATAAAAGAGATGCTCAAGAAAGCCGGGCTTCCCGAAGACGGCAAGATTACGGTCTATGACGGCTATACCGGCGAACCTTTTGAGCAAAAGGTTGCGGTCGGCTATATGTATATCATGAAACTCATCCATTTAGTGGATGAAAAGATTCATGCCCGTTCCATCGGCCCTTATTCCCTCGTTACCCAGCAGCCGTTAGGCGGCAAGGCGCAGTTCGGCGGACAGAGATTAGGAGAGATGGAAGTCTGGGCATTGGAGGCATACGGCGCGGCATTCACTTTACAGGAGATGTTAACGGTCAAAAGCGATGATGTCGCCGGAAGGACCCGTATTTATGAAGCGATTGTCAAGGGTGAACAGCGCCTCACTCACGGCGTTCCGGAATCATTTAACGTTCTGGTCAAAGAACTCCAGGGCCTGTGTCTTGACGTTTCCCTGGAAAAAACCAAAGAGAGTAAATAGTTATGGAAGAATTGAGCCATTTTGACAGCATAGCCATTAAGATCGCTTCTCCCGAGGTGATGCGTTCCTGGTCCAAGGGCGAAGTTAAAAAGGCCGAGACCATCAACTACCGCACCTTAAAACCGGAGAAGGACGGGCTTTTCTGCGAGAAAATCTTCGGCCCGGTGCGCGACTGGGAATGCAACTGCGGCAAATACAAGGGCATTAAATTCAAAGGCATTACCTGCGACCGTTGCGGCGTCACCGTGGAACATTCTTCGGTAAGAAGGGAGCGCATGGGCCATATTGACCTGGCAGCGCCGGTTACGCACATCTGGTTTTTCAAGACCGTGCCCAGCAAACTTTCCGCGCTTTTGAATATGAGCCTGAGGGATCTTGAGAAGGTCATTTATTACGAAGAACATGTGGTAATTGACCCCGGCAATACCCCCTTAAAGAAAAAAGAGTTGCTCAGCGAAGATAAGTATCAGGAAGCGCTTCGTAATTACGGCGCTAATTTTAAGGCCAAGATCGGCGCCGAGGCAGTAAGGGATTTGCTCAGGGAGATTAATCTCGACGACTACTGCCGTAAATTACACCGCGAGCTGAATAAGTCCAAGGAGGTTCTGAATAACCGCAAGATCCTCAAATCACTCAAGATTACCGAGGATTTTAAAAAATCGGGCAATAAGCCGGACTGGATTATTATGGAGGTCTTGCCGGTTATACCGCCGGACCTTCGGCCGTTGGTGCCCTTGGAAGGCGGGAGGTTCGCTTCTTCGGACCTCAACGATTTGTACCGCAGGGTCATCAACCGTAATAACCGCCTAAAAAAATTAATCGAGCTGAACGCCCCGGATATCATTGTGCGCAATGAAAAACGCATGTTACAGGAAGCGGTGGATGCGCTTCTGGATAACGGCAGGCACGGCAAGCCGGTAATGGGAGGTAACCAGCGCCCCTTAAAATCGTTATCGGATATGCTTAAGGGTAAACAGGGCAGGTTCAGGCAGAATCTCTTAGGTAAGCGCGTGGATTATTCCGGCCGTTCGGTTATCGTGGTCGGCCCGGAGTTAAAGCTTAACGAGTGCGGCCTGCCGAAACAGATGGCCCTGGAGTTATTCGAACCCTTCATCATCAAGAAACTGAGAGAAAAAGGCTTTGTGCACACCGTTAAAGGCGCGCGCAGGATGGTAGAGCACGGCAAGATTGAGGTCTGGGATATCCTTGACGAGGTAATCAAAGACCACCCTGTACTTTTAAACCGCGCCCCTACCTTGCACCGTTTGAGCATCCAGGCATTTCAGCCGGTTTTAATCGAAGGCCGCTCCATCAAGATTCACCCCTTAGTCTGCACTGCCTTTAATGCGGATTTTGACGGCGACCAGATGGCGGTGCATGTGCCCTTATCATTGGAGTCGCAGTTGGAAGCAAAGATCCTCATGCTTTCAATCAATAACATATTTTCTCCTGCCGACGGCAGGCCCATACTTAATCCCACCCAGGATATCATCCTGGGAACTGCGTATCTTACTAAGGAAAAACCCGGCGCCAAAGGCGAAGGCAGGATATTCGCCAGCCCCGAAGAAGTGCTGGTGGCTTACGGCGACAGGGAAGCCGAGCTGCATGCCAGGGTTAAGGTGCGCGTCAGCAATACCTTTGATTTAGGTGAGAGCAAGTTCTCCAATGAGAAACGTATTATTGAGACTACCATCGGCCGTGTAATCTTCAACCAGGTCTTACCCCCGGAGTTCGGGTTCGTAAATAAGGAAATAAACAAGAAGAACATGGGCGCCATCATTACCGAATGCTACAAGCGTTTCGGTCACCAGCGTACCATCCAGTTACTCGACGATATTAAGAGATTAGGGTTCGAATACGCTACCCTGGGCGGCATATCCATCGGCATTGACGATATGACTATCCCCGAGGCCAAGGAAGGGATTTTGAAAGAGGCAAAACTCGAGGTTGCCAAAGTCGAAGAACAGTACCACAAAGGGATTATTACCGACAGGGAACGCTATAATAAGGTTATTGACGTCTGGACCCATGCCACCGACCGCGTTTCCGACCTGCTTTTCAAAGAGATGGAGTCTTTTAACCCTATCTTTATGATGGTGGATTCGGGGGCTCGGGGTTCGCGGTTACAGGTAAGGCAGCTGGCAGGGATGCGTGGTTTAATGGCTAAGCCCTCCGGCGAAATTATCGAAAGCCCCATTACCGCGAATTTTCGTGAAGGTTTAACGGTTCTGGAATATTTTATTTCTACTCACGGCGCGCGCAAGGGCCTGGCTGATACCGCGCTGAAGACCGCGGATGCCGGGTATCTTACCCGCAGGCTGGTTGACGTTGCCCAGGAAGTTATCGTTACGGAAGAGGACTGCGGGACGCTTAACGGTATCACGGTTTCCGCCATCATCGAAGGCGATGAAGTAGTGGTAAACCTTAAAGACCGTATCGTCGGCAGGGTAGCCCTGGATAATATCGTGGATATTATCAGCGATGAGGTTATCGTGGAGCAGGGCGCCGAGATTACCGAAGAGAAGGCGGAGATGATTGAGAAGCTCGGGATTGAGAAAATCCGTATCCGCAGCGTCCTCACCTGCGAATCCGAAAGGGGCGTTTGCACTAAATGCTACGGCAGGAACCTTGCTACCGGCAGGCTTGTCGAGACCGGCGAGGCAGTAGGCGTTATTGCCGCCCAGAGTATCGGCGAACCCGGCACGCAGTTAACCATGAGGACCTTTCATATCGGAGGGACGGCTTCCAGGACCGTAGCCCAGTCATTCCTCAAATCCAAGAATAAAGGCACGGTAAAATACCACAGTTTAAGGATTGTGCCCAAGAATAAGGAATTTATTGTTTTGAACCGTAACGGCTCCGTCAGCATTAACGACAAGCAGGGCAGGGAGCTGGAGCGTTATCCGGTACCCCAGGGCGCCTTTATCAGCATTGCCGACGGGGATGACGTGGTAAAGGGCGTTTCTTTTGTGCGATGGGATCCCTATACCTTCCCCATCCTTACCGAAGTCGGCGGGCAGGTTAAATTCGAAGACCTCATTGACGACGTTACCGTAAACGAGGAGTTAAATCCGGTCACCAAGATTACCGAGCGCGTGATTGTAGAGCACAAGCAGGAATATCATCCCCAGATCATTATCCTTAATGAGAAAAAAGAGGTTATGGGCATATATCCCCTGGCGACCGGCTCGCACATCCTGGTTAAAGACAACCAGAGGGTTGACGGCGGCGATTTATTGGCGAAAATCCCCCGCGTGGTAGTAAAAACAAGGGATATTACCGGTGGTCTGCCGAGAGTGGCGGAATTATTCGAAGCCAGAAGGCCCAAGGATCCCGCGGTAATCAGCGAAATTGACGGCTTCGTAGAGTTTGGCGAGACCAAGAAAGGCCAGCGCGTAATTATAGTGAGGTCGCCTACCGGGATGCAGAAAGAATACGTGATACCGCACGGCAAACACCCCAATGTCTATAAAGGGGATAAGGTAGACGCCGGCCAGCAACTTACCGACGGTCCGGTGGTCTTGCAGGATATCCTGCGTGTCTGCGGTGACAAGGTGTTGCAGGAATATTTGGTTAACGAAGTCCAGGAGGTTTATCGCCTGCAAGGCGTGCATATCAACGACAAGCATATCGAGTTAATCATCAGGCAGATGCTTAAGAAGATTAAAATCGAGGACCCCGGAGATACGGAGTTCCTGACTTCCGAGCATATTGACAAATGGACCTTCCAGAAGGAAAACAGCCGCGTAATCAAGAAGGGCGGCAAGCCCGCAGTAGCAACGCCCTTATTATTGGGTATTACCAAGGCCTCGCTTACCACCGAAAGTTTTATTTCCGCTGCCAGTTTTCAGGAGACCACGCGCGTACTTACCGATGCCGCAGCCGCAGGCAAGAACGATGAATTATTCGGATTGAAAGAGAACGTTATCGTAGGACATCTCATTCCGGCAGGAACGGGTTTCCACACCCACCGCGAGATTGAGATAGTCAAGTCTGTCGAAGAGGCCAAAGCCCCGCAAGGCGAGACTACAGAAGAAAGGTCAAAATCCTAAACCTATGCCAACTATTTCTCAACTTATCAGGACAGGCAGGAGACTAAAGAGAAAAAAGTCCAAATCCCCGGCCCTGAAGAGATGTCCTCAAAGGAGGGGAGTTTGTCTTCAGGTGCGCACGATGACTCCGAAGAAGCCCAACTCCGCGCTTCGTAAGGTCTCCAGGGTAAGGTTGACCACCGGGATTGAGGTTACTTCCTATATACCCGGAGAAGGCCATAATCTCCAGGAGCACTCCATTGTTTTGGTAAGAGGCGGCCGCGTCAAGGACCTTCCGGGCGTACGTTATCATATCGTAAGAGGGACACTCGATACTGCCGGCGTAAATCAACGCAAGAAGTCCCGTTCCAAATACGGGGCGAAGAGAGCGAAGCAACAGTAGGAGCGGATAGACAGTTATGAGAAGAAGAAAGGCACCAGCAAGAGAAATTTTAGCGGACCCGAAATTTAACAGCAAGGTCGTATCCAAGTTCGTCAACATGGTTATGACTAAAGGCAAGAAGTCCCTGGCCGAAAAAATCGTCTATGGCGCATTCGAAATCGTAAAACAGAAGCTCAATGAGCCGGACGCCATCAAGGTCTTTAACAAGGCCTTGGATAATGTGCGCCCACGCCTGGAGGTTAAGCCGCGCCGCGTCGGAGGCGCTACCTACCAAGTTCCCATCGAGGTCAGGCAGAAGCGTGGCGTTTCGATTGCACTGCGCTGGATCCGGGATTTTGCCAAGACCAAAAAAGGCCGGCCGATGAAGGAAAAGCTTGCCGAAGAGATTATCGATGCCTATAAAGGCGAAGGGGCAGCGATCAAGAAGAGGGATGATACCCACAAGATGGCTGAGGCCAACAAGGCCTTTGCGCATTTCAGATGGTAGAGGTTTACGCTTATGAATGTCTAATAGCGCACAATGAGAGCAAAATCTGTCTTAGATGAAACGCAAAATATGAGAAAGACGTCGTTAGAAAAATTAAGGAATATTGGCATAATCGCACACATCGATGCCGGAAAGACTACCACTACCGAGCGCATCCTTTTCTACACCGGAAAGACCTACAAGCTCGGCGAGGTAGACGAGGGTACTGCCACCATGGACTGGATGGTTCAGGAGCAAGAGAGGGGTATTACTATCACCGCTGCCTGTACAACCTGCATCTGGAGAGATTTTACTGTCAACATTATCGATACCCCCGGTCATGTGGATTTTACCGTTGAGGTAGAACGCTCCCTTAAGGTGTTGGATGGCGCGGTAGTGGTCTTCTGCGGCGTAGGCGGGGTAGAGCCGCAGTCCGAGACCGTCTGGCGCCAGGCCGACCGTTATGCAGTGCCGCGCATCGCTTTTGTAAACAAGATGGACCGTACCGGAAGCAATTTTCTGGCAACCGTCCAACAGATCCACCAGAGATTAGGTGCTAATGCCGCCGCAATCCAGCTGCCCTACGGCCAGGATAGTGATTTCAAAGGTATGATAGATTTAATAGAGCGCCGCTTAATCGTTTATAAGGATGACAGCGGTAAAGAGTTCGAAGTGCTGGACGTCCCGCAGGAGATGGCTCAAGAAGTAGAAAAATACCACCAGCTTTTGCTGGAGAAGCTTTCCGAAGCCGACGATAAAATTATGGATACATTTGTGCACGGCCGCGACGTTTCAGTCAAGGAGATAAAAGACGCTATCCGCAAGGCCGTGATTGCCAACAAATTTATACCGGTACTCTGCGGTTCGTCTTTCCGTAATAAAGGTATCCAGCCCCTGCTGGACGCTATCTGCGACTATCTTCCTTCCCCTTCGGATTTGCCGCCCATTAAAGGCATTAATCCCGAGACAGAACAGTTTGAAGAAATCGCCATTTCCGATGAGGCGCCATTCTGCGGTCTCTGTTTTAAGGTTGCCACCGACCCTTATGTAGGCAGGATTAATTATATCCGGGTATATTGCGGCACCCTCAAAACCGGTTCTTATATTTATAACGTTAATAAAAGGACGCGGGAACGCGTGACTAAATTGGTGCGCATGCACGCTAATTATCAAGAGATCATTGAGGAGGTTGTTACCGGCGACATTGCCGCAGTCGTGGGCTTAAAAGAAACCAAGACCGGCGATACGCTTTGCAACGAAAAGAACCCTATTTTAATCGAGGCAATGCGTTTCCCCGAACCGGTAATCCAGCAGGCTATTGAGCCGCGGACCAAGCAGGACCAAGAAAAACTGGGTGTCGCCTTGCATAAATTAGCGGAAGAGGACCCATCTTTTAGGGTAACCTATAACAATGAGACCGGACAGACCATTATTGCGGGCATGGGGCAGTTGCATCTTGATATCATTGTCGACCGGATCCTGCGGGAGTTCAATGTTGAAGCCCAGTTTGGCTTACCGCAGGTAGCTTACCGCGAGACCATTACCAGGAAGGTTATCTCTACTGGTAAGTTTATTCAGCAAAGCGGCGGCCGCGGGCAATACGGCCATGTAGTAGTGGAAATGAGACCGCAGGAGACGCCGGGCAAGGGCATTACCTTTGAGGATAAGATTAAGGGCGGCGCAATACCGCGGGAATTCATCCCGTCGGTCAAGGAAGGGGTTTTTGATGCTGCCAAGACCGGCGTATTGGCGGGTTATCCGGTTACAGATGTAGAAGTTATCTTAGTAGACGGCTCCTATCATGAGGTAGATTCCTCAGAGTTGGCCTTTAAGATGGCAGCAGCCATGGCCTTTAGCGATGGAGCGAAGAAAGGACATCCGGTACTCCTGGAACCGATTATGGATATTGAGATTGTTGTTCCGGAAGAATACATGGGTGTTGTAATAGGCGATTTAAATTCCAGGCGCGCCAAGATTGTGTCTTTGACGAACCGGCTAGCCTTAAGGATTATCAGGGCGCATGTGCCCCTGGCCGAGATATTCAATTACGCCACGATATCGCGTTCCTTGACGCAAGGCCGCGCATCCTATACAATGGAGCCCTCGTATTACGCCGAGGTGCCTTCACATATAGCAGAGAAGATTACCAGCGGTTCCATAGCGGCAACCCAGAGGAGAATCGTATAAATTTAAATGCTAAACAATAGGAGGAGGTGGAGTAATGGCTAAAGAAAAGTTTGTAAGGTCAAAACCGCACGTAAATATCGGGACTATCGGTCACATCGACCACGGTAAGACTGCACTGACTTCAGCGATTACTTACGTGCTGTCAAAGTTAGGCAAGGCTAAGGCGCGAGAATATGCCGATATCGCCAAGGGCGGTACAGTAAGAGACGAAACCAAGGTTGTTACCATTTCGGTTGCGCACGTAGAATACGAAACTGATAACCGTCACTACGCACACATTGACTGTCCGGGTCACGCCGATTACATCAAGAACATGATTACCGGCGCAGCCCAGATGGACGGCGCAATCCTGGTGGTTTCGGCAGCTGACGGTCCGATGCCTCAGACCCGTGAACACATTCTTTTGGCACGTCAGGTTAACGTTCCGGCAATGGTAGTGTTCTTGAACAAGGTTGATGTGGTTCAGGATAAAGAACTCATTGACCTGGTGGAAATGGAAGTAAGGGAACTGCTTACCAAATACGGCTATCCGGGCGATAAGACCCCGATTATCAAGGGCAGCGCTTTAAAGGCCTTACAGGCAGGCGGAGATCCTAATAATGCGGATTGTAAACCCATCCTTGACCTTATGAAGGCAGTGGATGAGTTTATACCTACGCCGGTAAGAGATCTCGATAAGCCGTTACTTATGGCGGTAGAGGACGTTTTCAGCATCGAAGGTAGAGGTACCGTCGGTACCGGCAGGGTCGAGCGCGGCAGGGTCAAGATTAACGACGAAGTCGAAATCGTGGGCCTTAGGCCGGAGGTTACCAAGACCGTCGTTACCGGTATTGAAATGTTCAGAAAGACCCTTGACGAAGGACAGGCCGGCGATAACGTCGGGCTGCTCCTGAGGGGTATCGATAAGAATAGCTTAGAGCGAGGTATGGTTATTGCCGCACCTAAGTCTATCACGCCGCATACCAAATTCAAGGCCCAGGTTTACGTCTTGACCAAAGAGGAAGGCGGAAGACACACGCCGTTCTTCAGCGGTTATAGACCGCAGTTCTATTTCCGGACCACCGATGTTACCGGGACTTCCAAGTTACCGGCAGGCGTCGAGATGGTTATGCCCGGCGATAACGCCAACCTCGAAATAGAACTTATTACCCCGGTTGCCCTGGAGAAAGAATCCCGTTTTGCCATCCGCGAGGGCGGCCATACGGTAGGTGCGGGCGTAGTAACCGACGTCATTGCTTAATGACTTACGCGAGTTAAAGCATGAGCAAGATTCGTATAAAACTTAAGGCATATGACCACCGTCTATTGGATCAGGCGGTGAAGGAGATTGTCGAAACCACGAAGCGCACCGGCGCCAAAATTTCCGGCCCGGTGCCGCTTCCGACGAAAAAAGAGATCTATACGGTGTTACGCTCTCCGGTGATCGACAAGAAATCCAGGGAGCAGTTCGACCTCTCCACGCATAAACGGCTCATTGATATTTATGAACCGACGGCAAAAACCATAGATGCCTTAAGAAAACTTAATCTGCCTGCGGGCGTGGATGTAGAGATTAGGTAAGATGACCGGAATATTAGGTAAGAAAATCGGGATGACCCAAATCTTTACCGATGACGGTGCTATGGTCGCCGTGACTGCCATTGAAGCAGGACCGTGCGTGGTGCTGGCGGTTAAAGAGAAAAATATCCAATTGGGCTTTGAGTCCGCCGAAGAGAAAAGAGTTAAAAAACCGCAGAAGGGGTATTTTAAGAAACTCAATATCGCACCTCGTAGAATTATCAGGGAAGTAGCAAAAGCCCCCGGCAAGGAATACAAGATAGGGGATGAAGTCAAGGTAGACCTCTTCAAGGTCGGTGATTTCGTGGATATTACCGGCACCTCCAAAGGCAAAGGTTTCCAGGGAGGCATGAAGCTTTGGAACTGGCACGGTGGCCCCCAGACTCACGGTTCGATGTCACACCGTCGCGTAGGCTCGCTGGGTTCCAGCACTACTCCGGGGAGGGTCTGGAAAGGACATCACCTGCCGGCGCATATGGGCGCTAATCGCACAACTACCCAGAACCTCAAGGTAGTCAAGATAGATTGCGAAAAAAATATTTTACTGGTAAAAGGCGCGGTTGCCGGCTCAAACAACAGTTATTTAGTAATAAAGAGGGCGATTAAAAAGCCCCTTAAGAAGGATTAATAAAGATTAAATGGAAACAATTACCTTACCTATATATAGTCTGCAAGGCCGCGAGATAGACAGTATTAAACTGGACAGCGGGGTCTTTGACGGTACGATTAATCAGGCAGCGATTTATCAGGTAGCGAATGCCTTTCACGCTGCTTGCCGTCACGGCTTGGCTGCTACCAAGACCAGAGGCGAGGTTTCCGGGGGCGGCCGTAAACCCTGGAGACAAAAAGGCACCGGACGCTCCAGGCATGGTTCCATCCGTTCGCCTTTATGGCGGCACGGCGGGGTAACCTTTGGGCCGCATCCCCGTGATTTTTCTTTTGAGGTACCCAAGAAGATTAAGCAGCTGGCTTTAAAATCCAGCCTCAACGCCAAGTTAAAAGAAAACAAACTTATGGTGCTTGAAGATTTCAAGGTAGACAACCCTAAGACTAAGGAAGCAGTAAAGATATTTTCCATCTTGAAGGTTGCTCCCAAGAAGACAAACAATAATGCCGTTTTGTTACTGCTTGACAAGATTGAGAAGAAAGAAAGAATGGCTTTACGCAATATCGGCTTTTTAGATTTTAACCTCGCCGCTAAAACCCATGCCTACGAAGTTATTTTAGCGAGGAATTTACTTATCACCAAGAACGCACTTAAAGATCTGGTGGAGAGGCTTAAGAAATGAAGGTGTCACAGGACATCATAAAATCATTATTGAAGACCGAGAAATCTGCATTGTATGAACCGCAGAGAAAATACCTTTTTTTGGTAAGCAAGGTTGCCAATAAGATACAGATTAGAAAGGCAGTAGAGGAACTTTATAAGGTCAAGGTGACAAATGTCAATACCTTCATTGCACCGGGGAAATTAAAACGGGTACGTTATCAATACGGCAGGACCCCTGATATCAAAAAAGCAGTAGTGACCCTCAAAGAGGGCCAGAAAATCGAGATTAAATAGGGGATTACCGCGATGGGCATAAAGAAATTTAAACCTACAACCGCTTCAAGACGCTGGATGAGCGGTCCGGATTTTTCCGAAATTACCAAAGATGAACCGGAAAAATCCCTCTTGGCGGCCTTAAAGAAGAGCGGGGGCAGGAATGTCTACGGACGGGTTACGGTAAGGCACCGCGGCGGCGGGCATAAGAGATTTTACCGTCTCATAGATTTTAAACGGGATATACTGGATGTAGCGGCAAAGGTTATTGCTATCGAATACGACCCTAACCGTTCTTCCAGGATCGCGCTCTTAGAATATCAGAATCCGGCAAAAGACAAAAGGTACATCATCGCTCCCTTGGGTTTAAAAGTCGGGGATGAAATCATTTCCTCCGACCAGAAAGATGTCGAAGTCAAGGTGGGTAATTCATTCTCCTTGAGATATATACCGACCGGCACCATGATCCATAATATCGAATTGGTAAAAGGCAAGGGCGGCCAGATCGTAAGAGGCGCGGGTTCTTCGGCCCAGATTATGGCCAAGGAACAGGAATATGCCCATGTTAAACTCCCTTCAGGAGAGGTAAGGCTTATTGATTTAGATTGCCGCGCTACCATCGGCCAAGTTAGCAATATCGAACACGAAGCAATAAGCATCGGCAAGGCCGGCCGTACCAGGTGGCTGGGGATTAAACCTACGGTGAGAGGCTCGGCGATGAATCCTATTGACCACGGCCATGGCGGCGGAGAAGGAAAAGCCGGACAGGGTAATCCGCACCCGGTAACACCCTGGGGCAAGCCGACCAAGGGTTACAAGACTCGCAAGCCCCATAAGTATTCCGATAAGTTTATCGTTAAACGAAGGAAATAAACCTATGCCGCGCTCATTAAAAAAAGGTCCTTATGTTCACGAGAGTCTCTTAAAGCACGTTGACCGCGCTAAACGTACCGGCAGCCGCTTAGCCATCAAAACCTGGTCGAGGTCTTCCACCATCATTCCGGATTTTGTAGGCACGACCTTTGCGGTTTACGACGGCAAGAAACACGTGCCGGTTTTTGTTACCGAGAATATGGTAGGGCACAAACTCGGAGAATTCGCGCCGAGCCGGATCTTCCGTAAACACGGCGGGGTCAAGGCCAAGAAGGCGCCGGAGAAAACCTAAATGATAGTAAAGGCAGAAGCAAAATTTTTAAGGATGTCGCCCACCAAGGTCAGGCAGGTAGCGGATCTTATCCGGCACCGCGATGCACCCGATGCCTTGGCGATACTGCTTAATTTAAATAAAAGGCCCAAAGAATATCTTATCAAGATATTGCGTTCGGCCATTGCCAACGCCAAGGTCAAAGGCTTCAGACCCGAACAACTCTATGTCTCTAAGATTATCTGCGACGTCGGGCCGGCTTGGAAGAGGTTTAAGGCAGCGGCATTCGGCAGGGCAGCACCAATCCGCAGGAGAACATCGCACATTAAAATAGAGTTAGACATCAAGTCAGGAGAATAATTTTATGGGTCACAAGGTTCATCCGTTCGCTTTCAGACTGGGGTTTATCCGGACGTGGCAGAGCCGCTGGTTCGTGAAGTCCAAGGATTACCCGCGTTTCATCGAAGAGGACTACCGTATCCGTAATTTTATCGAAAAGAAATTCAAGAACGCCGCTATCTCCAGGATTATAATCGAGCGTGTAACCGACAAGGTTAAAGTGCGCATTTCGTCCGCCCGGCCCGGGATTATTATCGGCAGGCACGGCTCGGATATCGAACAGCTGCGCCAGGACCTCAATAATATGGTCAAGAAGGAAGTGGCGATCGACATCGAAGAGGTTAAAAATCCGGCGCTGGATGCCCAACTTGTGGCGGCTAACGTGGCTTTACAGATAGAAAGAAGGGTAGCTCACCGTAGGGCGATAAAACGCGCCATCGAACAGAGCATCAATGCCGGCGCCAAGGGGATAAAGATAGTATGTTCGGGGAGGTTAGGCGGCGCGGAAATGTCCCGCACCGAAACATACAAACAGGGCAAGATACCCTTGCAGACCCTACGCGCAGATATCGATTACGGTTTTGTAGAGAGCTTGACTACTTACGGTTTAATCGGAATCAAAGCCTGGATTTACAAAGGCGATATTTTAGACAAAAACAGCGTTTATGCCCCTCCTCCGAGTCAAGGTGGGGAAACTGCAGGTCCAAAACAGCAACCCACTAATCGCAGTTAAGGAAGGTTTTCTGTCATGGTAATGATGCCTAAGAGAGTAAAATACCGCAAAAGCCAGAAGGGGCAACGGCGCGGTGTTGCCATTGCCGGTTCAGAGTTGGCCTTCGGCGAGTTCGGGCTCAAAGCTATTAACAACGGCTGGCTGAAGAATAACCATATTGAAGCGGTACGCGTCATCCTCGCCAGGCAGTTGCATCGCGGAGGTAAACTCTGGATCCGGGTCTTTACCGACAAGTCCATCACCAAGAAACCCCAGGAGGTCCGTATGGGTAAAGGCAAGGGCGATGTGGACCACTGGGTAGCAGTGGTAAAGAGGGGGCGCATCTTATTTGAGTTAGGCGGAGTGCCTGAAGAATACGCCCGACAATGTTTCCGCCTGGCAGCCTATAAACTGCCGATCAAGACTAAATTTGTAACCAGGACGCATAGATAAGATGGGTACCAAAGACTTAAACAATCTTTCCAAAGAGGAATTAGTGCAGAAGAAATTCAGCCTTAGTGAGGAACTTGCGAAACTTAATCAGCAGCGCTACGACGGCAGGGTAGACAAGCCCCATCGTTTTAAACTGGTGAAAAAAGACATCGCCAGAATTAATACCATTCTGCGCCAAAAGGAAGAAAAGTCAAATGGGTAAGACTAACGTATTGAGCGGTACCGTAATCAGCGACAAGATGCATAAGACCATTATCGTACGGGTAGTGCATATGGCTAAGCATCCCAAGTACGGCCGGATTCAAAAGAGATACAATAAGTTCAAGGTCCATGACGAAAATAACAGCGCAAAAATAGGGGATCTGGTTAAGATTCAGGAAACCAGGCCTTTATCGAAAGAGAAACGCTTCAGGCTGCTGGGGGTAATTAAAAAGTCCCAGCTGCCCCGCGTGGAAATTAAGGAAGAGCCAGGTATAGAAAACAAATGATTCAACTGCGTACGATTTTAAATGTTGCGGATAACACCGGTGCCAAGAAGGCTGCCTGTATCGGCGTTTTGGGCCGCAAGAATCGTCCTGATGTCGAGATTGGCGATATTATTAACGTGAATGTCAAAGAGTCCTCTGCCGACGCCGCGATTAAAAAAGGCGAAGTTGCCAAGGCGGTAGTGGTAAGGACCAAGCAAGCCATCCGCAGGCCCGACGGTTCGGTGCTTCGTTTTGACCGCAATGCCATAGTATTTATTGACCAGCAGTTAAACCCGAGGGGGACCCGCGTCTTTGGGCCGGTAGCCAGGGAATTAAGAGAGAAAAATTTTACCAAGATACTATCGTTAGCGCCAGAGGTAATCTAATGTTTAAAATAAAAAAAGGCGATACGGTTGTGGTAATTAAAGGTAAGGACCGCGGTAAAAAAGGCAAGGTCCTTGAAGTCTTTTACGGCGTGCCGGGGCGCGCCATGGTAGAAGGGATTAATCTCGTCAAGAAACACAAGCGTCCTACCCGCGAAGACCAGAAGGGCGGTATCATTTCTATAGAGTCCCCGATTTCGATAGCTAATCTCGGTTACTTTTGTAAACATTGTAACCATGCGGTAAGAATCGGTTTTACGGTTTTAAAGGACGGCACAAAGACCCGGATCTGCAGTTCCTGTAAAGAGGTAGTGTAGCCATGGTACCCAGATTATTAGAGAGATATCGCAACGAAATCATCCCCGAGATGTGTAAGACTTTTAATTTCACCAACAAGTTTGCGGTGCCGCGTATTGAAAAGGTCGTGGTAAATATGGGGGTCGGGGAGGCATTACAGGATATCAAGATTCTGGATAAGGCCGCTGAGGAGTTAGGCCTGATTACGGGTCAAAAACCTATTATCAGGCGCGCCAAGAAAGCCATCTCTAATTTTAAGATTAAAGAGGGTAATCCCATCGGATGTAAAGTTACTTTACGTTCCAACCGCATGTACGAATTTATGGATAAGTTAATCAGCATTGCGCTTCCGCGTATCCGGGATTTCCGCGGGGTGCCGGATAATTCTTTTGACCGCGCCGGAAATTATACCCTCGGCATTACCGACCAGACCATCTTCCCTGAGGTAGATATTGATAAGACTTCGCGTTCTCAGGGAATGGAGATAACCTTCGTAATTAAAAACGCAAGGAAAAACGAACATTCCAGAGAGTTATTAAAACTCTTCGGGATACCCTTTAAAAGCGGTGATTAAATGGCTAAAACATCACAGATAAACAGATGGAAAAGGAAACCCAAGTTTTCCACCCGTAAATACAACCGTTGTGCTATTTGCGGGAGGTCCGGCGGATATTTACGTAGATTCAAACTCTGCCGCATATGTTTCAGGGAATTGGCCTGGAAGGGGCTTATCCCGGGAATAAAAAAGGCCAGCTGGTAAGCGGCATCATATAGGGGAGACGACAACAATATGTCAAGAACGGATTTAGTTGCTGATGCATTTACCATCGTGCGTAACGCCATAATGGTGAGCAAGGAAAATGTGGATATTCCGGCATCGAAGATGCTAAAGTCGATTCTGGAGATTCTCAAGAAAGAAGACTACATCGATAACTTCAAGTTGATTGAGGACAAAAAACAGGGGATTTTACGGATTTATCTGAAATATCTGGCAGGAAAATCCGCGATACGCCACTTAGAGCGCGTGTCTCGCCCGGGGCTTCGACTCTACGTGAAGCATAAGAAAGTGCCGTTAGTTTTAAGGGGCAGGGGTTTGGCGATTATCTCTACCCCCAAAGGCATAATCACGGACAGGGAGGCAAGGGAGCAGGGGTTAGGCGGAGAAGTAATCGCGTATATCTGGTAGATATAAAATGTCAAGAATAGGCAATAAGCCTGTCATAATACCGCAGGGCGTTAAAGTTGAGGTAAGAGAGGGTCTAGTTTTAGTAGAGGGCCCCAAAGGCAAAATCAGCCGCGCGATGCCTGACCGCATCAAGGCTGAGGTTAAGGATAACCGCGTTATGGTAAGCCGCACCTCTGATACCAAATTGGATAAATCCCTACATGGGCTCTGCCGGGTTTTAATATTCAATATGATTAAGGGCGTGGTAGACGGATATGTAAAGGAGCTCGAGATTATCGGCGTAGGTTATAAGGCTCAGGTTCAGGGTAATAAACTGACCTTACAGCTGGGTTTTTCGCATCCGGTCATTTTTAACCTGCCCGCCGACATCAAGATTGAAGCGCCCAAACCCACCCAGCTTGTTATCCGCGGTATTGATAAAGAGAAGGTGGGAGAGATTGCTGCCGAGATTCGCGCCTGCTGCCCGCCCGAACCTTATAAAGGCAAAGGCGTGCGTTATACCGGCGAGCGCGTCAAAAAGAAGGTCGGTAAGGCCCAGGCAGCCAGCGGAAGCGGCGCTAAATAATAATTATGAAGAACAGGACCGAATTATTAAGGTTAAAAAGGCATAGAAGAATCCGGAGGCGTATCCAGGGGGCAGCCGAAAGGCCCCGCCTGGTAGTGCGGCGCAGTTTAAAGAATATCTATGCCCAGCTCGTAGATGATATTTCTGCCAAGACCCTTTTATCCTCTTCTACGATGGATAAAGAAATAAAGCCGAAGTTTGCCTACGGGGGCAATGTCAAGGCCGCGGGATTTTTCGGGGAGGTTTTCGGCCGCCGGGCAAAGGAAAAAGGCATAAACAAAATCGTGTTTGACCGCGCCGGCTACCTCTACCACGGCAGGGTCAAGGCCTTTGCCGACGGATTAAGAAAAGCAGGATTGGAGTTTTAAATATGCGCGATATGAATTTAGAGCAACAACCGGAATTACTGGAAAAGGTTATTATGATAAACCGCGTCTCCAAGGTTACCAAAAGAGGTAAGAAGCTTTCCTTTGCGGCCCTGGTAGTGGTGGGTGACGGAAAAGGAAGGGTAGGGTTTGCGATGGGTAAGGCCAATGAAGTGGCCTATGCCATCCGCAAGGCCCTTACCAAGGCGAAGAGGGATTTAGTGAAGGTGACTTTGGAGGGTTCTTCCATACCGCATGAGATATTGGGCCATTTCGGAGCAGCCAAAGTATTGCTTAAGCCAGCATCGGAAGGAACCGGGGTTATTGCCGCAGCACCGGTAAGAGCGATCTGCGAAGCCGTGGGTATCAAGGATATACTGACCAAGTCTTTAAAATCTAAAAACCCCGTAAACGTCATCAAGGCTACGATGGCGGCATTAGAGGGACTCAAGGCAATTAAGGAAGATGGAAAAGAAAAACCGAAAGATAACCAAGACATCGGCACTCAAGCCTAAAGCTGCGCGTGGAAAGCCGGTAAAGAAAACCAAAGTCGCAGTCCCGCAGGCGCCCAGGATCGTGGGTTTGCATAAACTTAAAGCGCCTTTCGGCGCACATCAGCACAAAAGGATTCTCGGCCGGGGACCTGGTTCCGGCCACGGCAAGACCTCTACCCGCGGCAGCAAAGGACAGACCTCGCGCGCCGGCAGGGATTTTTATCCCGGTTTTGAAGGGGGCCAGACCCCTTTAATCCGCAGAATCCCCAAGCGCGGCTTTACCAGCAATTTCAAAAAAGTTTACCAGGTCGTAAATTTAAGCGACCTTAACCGGCTCAAAGAAACCGTAATCAGCGTTGCGCTCTTAAAAGAAAAAGGCCTCATCACAGGGAAGAATCAGCCGGTGAAGATTTTGGGCGACGGCGAAATTAAAAATGCCGTAACCATACAGGCCCACGCGGTTTCGCGGCAGGCGGCGGATAAGATTACCAGGGCCGGCGGCAAAATAGAGTTGATTAATGCTTAACGCTCTTGTTAATTCCTTTAAGATTCCCGACCTCAAGAGGAAACTTCTCGTTACGCTGGGGTTGCTTACGATATACCGCATCGGCTGTTATGTACCTACCCCCGGCATCGACGGCGCAACCCTTGCGGAGTTCTTCAACCGTATTGCCAAAACGCAGGGCGGCACGCTCTTTGGCATAATCAATATGTTTTCCGGCGGCGCAATGGAAAGACTGACCATCTTCGCCCTCGGGATCATGCCTTACATTTCATCTTCGATTATCCTGCAGCTTTTGACCGCGGTAATACCGAGTCTCGAAAAGCTCGCCAAGGAAGGCAGGGCCGGAGCAGAAAAGATTAACCAGTATACCCGTTACGGTACGGTAGGGTTGGCGGTAATCCAATCGTTTTTTATCGCCCTCTGGCTGGAAAACCCCAGCCGTTTTGAGGGGTTGCGGGTCGTGATGTATCCGGGATGGGGGTTCCGTATCCTGACGGTGCTGACCCTTACTACCGGGACGATTTTTATCATGTGGTTAGGAGAACAGATACAGGAGCGCGGGATCGGAAACGGTATTTCTCTGGTGATTACCGCAGGTATAATTTCGCGCATCCCCGCGGCCTTTCACCAGCTTTACATTTTGATATCGCCGCTTAACCCGGTAAACCGCCAGATCCAGCCGGTAACGCTTTTGATTATGGCAGCGCTTCTGGTAGGGGTAATATTTGCGGTTGTCTTGATAACGCAGGGCCAGCGCAAAATCCCGGTGCAGTATGCCAGGCGCGTAGTCGGCAGGAAAATCTTCGGGGGGCAAAGTACTTACATACCGCTTAAGGTCGATACCGCCGGCGTTATCGCCATTATCTTTGCGCAGTCCATCATTTTATTTCCGGCAACCCTGGCTTCCTTTATACCCAACCCCACGTTCCAGAGATGGGCGCAGGGCCTGGTAAGGGGGCACCTGCTTTATACGGCAGTGTACGCCTTATTAATAGTATTCTTTTGTTATTTTTATACCGCGATTGTTTTTAATCCGGTGGACCTTTCGGAAAATATGAAGAAGTACGGGGGTTTTATCCCGGGTATCCGGCCGGGAGGCTCTACTGCAGAATTCCTTGACCGGGTTATGGTAAGGATTACCCTGGCGGGCGCGCTCTTCGTGGCATTTATCGCCATATTCCCGGATTTCCTGATGGCATGGCTTAAGGTGCCGTACCTGGTTGCTTCATTTTTCGGCGGCACGGGTATCCTGATTATCGTGGGAGTGATGCTGGATACCATTAAACAGATTGAATCGCATCTTTTAATGCATCATTACGAAGGATTTCTAAGGGCAGGGCGCATCAGGGGCAGAAGATAGTGAATATTATTTTACTGGGCCCTCCGGGGGCCGGCAAGGGAACACAGGCGAGGGTGTTGGCGGAAAATATCAAGCTGCCGCACATCTCCACGGGAGATTTATTGCGGCAGAACGTCTCGGCAGGTTCGGAATTAGGCCGTCGCGCCCAGGAATTTATGAATAAGGGGGAGCTGGTTGCGGATGCGCTGGTGACCGAGATGCTTTTAGAGAGGATCAACCAGGACGATACCCGGCCCGGGTTTATCCTGGACGGTTATCCGCGCAATCTCGCTCAGGCAAAGGCGCTGGACAGCGCCCTCGAGAACAAAAACCGCTCTATAGACATTGTTTTTTATCTGGATGCCAGCGAAGAGGTTATTATCCAGCGGCTTTCCGGAAGATTGGTGTGCAGCAAGTGCGGCGCGAATTATCACATTACCAATATGCCGCCCAAGGTTAAGATGACCTGTGACAGATGCGGTGGCAGCCTCTATCACCGCGCTGATGACAACGAAACGACGATTAAGAACCGCCTTGCAGTTTACCGCAAGGAGTCGCATCCCCTCATCCAGTATTACGAAGATAAAGGCAAGCTCAAAAGCATCCTGGCTGATAAGGACCCCGCAGTGGTCCTTCGTGAAATGTTGCGCTTGATAGGTGATACCCGTGATTCCGCTAAAGTCTAAAAAAGAGCTCGCGATACTCAGGGATGCCGGCAGGATACTCGCAAGGATAATGCAGCAGGTCGAGGAATCTATCAGGCCGGGTATCTCAACCGCCGAAATCAATTCCCTGACGGAAAAGTTTATCCGCGGGGCAAATTGCCAGCCGGCCTTTAAGGGGTATAAAGAATACCCCGAAGCAACCTGCATTTCCATTAACGAAGAGGTGGTGCACGGCATACCCGGTTCCAGAGTCCTGACGGAGGGGGATATCGTGAGCATAGATATCGGCATAGAATACCAGGATTATTTTGCGGACAGGGCCGTTACCGTAGCATTAGGAAAGGTAGAGCCGCGTGTCAAAAAGCTTATCGAGGTAACCAAGAAGGCTCTGAGCGAAGGGATAAAACAGGCGGCGGTTGATAATCACCTTTTTGATATTTCTTACGCCATCCAGGAATACGTGGAGAAAAACGGTTTTTTCGTAGTGCGGGATTTTGTCGGACACGGAATAGGAACAGAGCTGCACGAGGAACCGGAGATACCGAATTTCGGCAGGCCTCACCGCGGGGCGGTATTAAAAAGCGGGATGGTCCTGGCGATCGAGCCGATGGTGAATATGGGGACCTGGGAGACCAGGATCCTGGATAACGGCTGGACTGCCGTAACCAAAGACGGCTTACCCTCGGCGCATTTTGAACATACCATTGCCGTAACCGAGGAAGGCCCGGAAATACTGACGCGTTTAAATGGCTAAGGAAGAATTAATCGCAACCGAAGGTACGATTATCGAGGCGCTCCCTAACGCAATGTTTCGGGTGCAGCTGGAAAACCAGCACGTCGTGCTGGCGCACGTCTCGGGGAAGATGCGTATGAATTTTATCAGGATACTTCCGGGAGACAAAGTGAAGGTAGAACTGTCACCTTATGATTTGAGCCGGGGAAGAATTACATTCAGACTGAAATGAAGGTAAAGGCATCGATTAGAAAAATTTGCGACAGGTGCAAGATTATCCGTAGGCGCGGCGTGGTGTGGGTAATCTGTTCCAACCCCAAGCATAAGCAGCGGCAGGGGTAGTCCGCCTTTATTAAACGAGAGGAGCTTGAAGTTTATGCCCAGACTGTTAGGCGTCGATATTCCGAAGGAAAAGAAGATAGAGATCGCCCTTACTTACCTTTATGGAGTAGGCAGGGTGCTGTCTAACCAGATATTAAAAGAAGCCGGTATCAGCCCCGATATGCGGGCCAAGGATTTAACCGAGGCCCAGGTGGCCCAGATCACCAATATTATCCAGAAGGGGAACTATAAGGTTGAAGGCGACCTGCGCCGGGACATTTCCCAGAATATCAAGAGATTAAGCGAAATCGGTTCCTGGAGGGGCCTGCGTCATAAAAGGGGCCTGCCGGTAAGGGGCCAGCGTACCCGCACCAATGCCCGCACCCGCAAGGGGCCGAAGCGCAGCGGCGCCGTACTCATCAAGAAGGTTGAAGAAAAGAAGCCCGCGGCAGCAGCGCCTAAAGGAGGTAAGGCCTAATGGCTACCAAGGATAAAGCAAAGAAGAAAAAAATTGCCAAAGGCATCAGTTCGGGGATTGCGCATATCCGCGCAACATTTAATAATACCATCATTACCATTACCGATAAGCAGGGTAACACCCTGGTCTGGTCCGCTCCCGGCGTGGTCGGCTACGGCGGTTCCAAAAAATCCACTCCCTTTGCCGCGCAGGTAGCCGCATCTGATGCCGGCAAGAAAGCCAAGGAGATCGGAATCAAGGAGCTGGATGTCTACGTCAAGGGCCCGGGTTTCGGAAGGGAATCCGCTATCCGCGCGCTACAGGCAGCAGGGATTACCATTACCTCAATCAAGGATGTGACTCCGATACCGCATAACGGTTGTCGTGCCAAGAAGAAAAGGAGAGTATAGCAGATGGCCCGTTATATCAAGGCAGTTTGCAGGCTATGCCGGCGCGAAGGGGAAAAACTTTTTTTAAAAGGGAATAAGTGCAATACCCCCAAGTGCACCTTTGCCAAAAGGAGCAGCGCACCCGGCCAGCACGGTTTAAGCAGGGTTAAACTGTCGAACTACGGCCTGCAGTTAAGAGAAAAGCAGAAGGTTAAAAGGATTTACGGCGTATTAGAAAGGCAATTCCGCAGGTATTTTAAGATTGCTTCAAAATCCAAAGGCGTCACCGGCAAAGTGCTGCTGCAGATCCTCGAACGCCGGCTTGACAACGTAATCTTCCGCTTGGGCCTTGGGGTTTCACGCGCCCAGAGCCGGCAGTTAGTGCGGCATAATATTGTTTACGTGAATTCGCGGCGGGTCAACATCCCCTCTTACCTTATTAATAAGGATGATGTCGTCGAGGTGAAAGCCAAGGAGAAAGCGCTTGGCCGCGTCAAGGAAAACCTGGAACTCGCCAAGGACAGGACCCAGGTGGCCTGGATGGAATTTGACCCCAAGGCATTAAAGGCCAAGGTGTTGAGGCTGCCGGAAAAGAACGATATCCCGGCGGATATCCAGGAGCAGCTGATCGTCGAACTATATTCCAAATAAGATTTTTTAAATACCAGCAATAAAAAGGAGCAATAAAAATGGGGATAAAATGGAGGGATTTTCAATTACCAAAAAGACTGGAGTGCGATGAATCAAGTTACAGCAATACCTACGGGAAGTTCATTGCCGCTCCTTTTGAGAAAGGCTACGGTATCACGCTGGCGAATTCGCTGCGGCGGGTCCTGCTTTCTTCCATCGAAGGCAGCGCGGTGACCTCAATCAAGATTGCCGGGGTGGAGCACGAGTTTTCCACCATCCCGGGGGTATACGAGGATACCACCGAAATCATCCTTAACATCAAAAGCCTGGTGATAAACTCCCATTCCAAGATTCCCAAGACCATCTACATCAAGAAGAATACGAAGGGGGAGGTCAAGGCCAAGGATATCGAAGCCGACGATACGATAGAGATTATCAACCCCGACCTGCATATCGTTACGCTTACCAAGGACACTAAATTTAACGTCGAGATGGAGGTAGCGCGCGGCAGGGGTTATGTCCCTGCGGAATTAAACAAGCGCGATGACCAGCCTATCGGCGTTATCCCCATCGATGCGGTCTTCAGCCCGGTAAAAAAAGTGAACTTTTACGTCGAGAACACCCGTGTGGGCCAAAGGACGGATTACGACAAGTTAATCCTGGAAATCTCCACCAACGGCGCCATTACGCCGAAAGACGCCCTGCTTTACGCCTCGAATATCCTGCAGCGCCACCTGGACATTTTCGTTAACTTCGGACAGCTTCCGGAAGAGGATATGGAGGAAGAAGTGGAGATGAGCAAGGAGGAGGTTGAACTTTACGAGAAACTGAAACTGCCCATCTCGGAATTGGAATTATCCGTGAGGAGTTCCAACTGCCTGCGCGAAGCGGGTATCAAGACCATCGTCGACCTGGTAAAGAAAACCGAAGATGAGATGTTAGAGTTCAAAAACTTCGGTAAAAAATCCCTTACCGAGATTAAGCAGCTCCTCGCCGGGATGGGGCTGGCTCTCGGGATGCAGATTGACCCCAAGAAATTAAAGAGGTTACAATAAACGATGAGACACGCTAAGGCAAAATATAGCTTAAACCGTTTCAGCAGCTGGAGGAAGGCTACGGTTTTGAGCCTGGTGAAGAACGTGCTTATCTGTCAGAGTATCAAGACTACCCGGGCAAGGGCCAAGGCTGCCAGACCGGTGGTGGACAGGCTTATTTCGCTGGCCAAAGAAAACAATCTGGCCGCCAGAAGGCAGGCCTATAAAATCCTTACCGACCATAAATTAGTAAGCCTTCTTTTTGCCGAGGTCGCGCCGCGTTTCCAGGGCCGCAACGGCGGTTACAGCAGGATTATTAATTTCGCCCAGAGAAGAGGGGACGGCACCCCCCTGGTGATACTGGAACTTACCGAGATTAAAAAGAAGGAGCCGCGTAAACCCAAAAAGGAAAAAGAGGGCGTTTCCAAAGAAACTGCCCAACAAAAACCCGAAGCCATTACCCCTGAAAAACACCCTGCTGAAGAAAAGAAGGCTGCTGCTGAGACCAAGGTAGCGGTAAAAGAAAAACCCCCGCTTACCAAGAAGCCGCAGAAGAAATTCCTGGGGGGCCTGAAGAATATCTTTAAGAAGGAGAGAGACTCCCTATAATAACACCCTGTCATCTAAATGCAGATAGATACCCGGGTTGCCGAACGTTTAAAAAGAGTAAACCCTTCCTCAACCCTTGCCATTACCAGTAAAGCCAAGAGGCTTAAAGCAGAAGGCAGGGACGTCATTAACCTGGCAGCGGGAGAACCTGATTTTGATACCCCGGATTTTATCAAGGATGCCGCAATCAGCGCTTTGCATGCCGGCTTCACCAAATACACCCCTACCAGCGGAACCCCCGAATTAAAAAAACTCATCGCAGAAAAACTCCAGAGAGACAACAACCTTCAGTATGCCCCCAGCCAGATCGTAGTATCCTGCGGGGCAAAACACAGCATCTTTAACGCCATCTTTGTGCTTTTAAATAAAGGCGATGAGGTCCTGATACCGAGCCCCTACTGGGTAAGTTACCCCGAGATGGTGCGCTTATGCGAAGGCACCCCGCGTTTTATCGAAACCGAAGCGACTAATAATTTCAAGATAACCTGCGGAGACCTTAAAAAATACACCACCCTTAAAACCAAGCTCCTTATCTTAAACAGCCCTTCCAATCCCACGGGTTGCGTTTATAGCGCGGAGGAACTTAAAGAGATTGCTTCGCTGTGCGCTGCCAGGAAAATTTTTGTTTTATCCGACGAGATTTACGAAAAACTTATTTACGACGGCCTCAGGCATTATTCCATTGCCGGCTGCGGCAGCGAAATCTACAACCTTACCATTACCGTCAACGGCTTATCCAAAAGCCATTCCATGACCGGCTGGCGCATCGGTTACCTGGCAGCGCCGCAGGATATCGCGGAGGCGGTTTCCCGGTTGCAGGACCACTCCACCTCCAACCCCAACTCCATCGCCCAGAAGGCAGCAGCCGCGGCCTTAAATGCGCCTGATGAATTCAGCAGTATGATGCGCGAAGAGTTTCAGAAAAGAAGAAATTTCGTTATCGCAAGGCTAAACGCCATTAAGAAGCTCGGTTATGTCAAGCCGCAGGGGGCGTTCTACGTCTTTTGCGATATCTCAAGGACCAAACTGGATTCCCTGACTTTTGCCGGGCGGCTGCTTGATGAGGCGATGGTAGCGGTGATACCGGGCGAAGGATTCGGCAGGGGTGACTACGTACGGATTAGTTTCGCTACCGGCATGGAAGAACTTGCCCGGGCGATGGACAGGCTTGGAGAGTGGGTAGATAGATCCTGATGGCTAAAACTCTGGCAGAAAAAATACTCAGCAACCACGCCGGACGCGAACTTAGCGCCGGCGATTTTGCGGTATGTAAAATAGACTTTGCCTTCGGCCAGGACGGCACGAGTTCAATTATTATTGACCGCGTCAGGGAAATGGGGCTTTCCCGCCTGAAGAGCGATTTCTGTATGGTGATTGACCATAGCGCGCCGTCTCCCAGCGAGGGGGTCTCAAAGGTGCATAAGAAGATGCGCGAGTTTAGCAGGGATTATGGGGCAGAACTGTATGATATCGGCTGCGGCGTATGTCACCAGGTTATCCCGGAATCCGGCCGGATCCTTCCCGGCGACCTCGTGCTGGGGGCTGATTCGCACACCTCGACCTACGGCGCCTTAGGAGCTTTTGCTACCGGCGTAGGCTCTACTGACTTGGCAGTTGCCCTGGCAACAGGGAAAAACTGGTTTAAGGTTCCCCAGACAATCAAGATTGTAATCAAGGGCAAACTTCCCCGGGGGGTCTTTGCCAAGGATATCATCCTTTATATTATTACCCGTCTCGGCGCCGACGGCGCAACCTACCGGGCAGTAGAATTTTGCGGCCCGGTGATTGACGGCCTGAGCATGGACGCCCGCTTTACTATTTCCAATATGGTGGTGGAGATGGGGGCTAAGGCAGGATTTATGCCGGTGGATAAAAAGACCTTTACCTGGTTAAAGCCCCGGTTAAAGAATAGAAGGATAAGGGCGCTAAGCGCGGACCGCGGCGCCAGTTATGCCGCAGTCATCGAATACGATATTTCAAAGTTAAAGCCGCAGGTTTCCCTGCCGCACAGCGTGGATAACGCCCGTCCGGCAGAGGAGCTTCAAGAGGTGAAAATCAACCAGGCCTTTCTCGGGACCTGCACTAACGGCAGATTGGAAGATTTAAAGATTGCCGCAGCGATATTGAAATCCCGCAGGACAGCAGAAGGCGTAAAATTTATCGTAGCCCCGGCATCACGCCGGGTATTGTTAGAAGCCCTGAATTCGGGTATAATCAATATACTGGTTAAGGCCGGTGCGGTGGTAGTCGCTCCGGGTTGCGGCCCCTGCGTGGGTACGCACAGCGGTATCCCTGCCGACGGCGAAATCGTAATTTCAAGCGCGAACCGCAATTTTAAAGGCAGGATGGGCAACCCCGCGGCTTTTATCTATCTGGGTTCGCCGGCGACCGTAGCGGCTTCGGCAATCAGGGGATACATCACTGACCCGCGTCAGTACCTATAAAAAGGAGATTGGCATGGAGATACGCGACCTGTTAATGATGTGTGTCGAAAAGAAGGCCTCGGACCTGCACCTCACCGAAGGAGAACCCCCGATTCTGCGCATCGACGGAAAACTTTACCGTACAGGGGGGGAGGTCTTTAAGCGCGAGGATTTAAAAAGGGTAATTTACAGTTTTATGACCTACGTCCAAAAGGATATCTTTGAACAGAAGCAGGAGCTGGATTTTTCTATCGCCCTTCCGGGGCTGGACAGGTTCAGGGTTAATATCCATATGCAGCGGGGGGCGGTAGAGGCGGCTTTCAGGCGCGTCCCGGCCCGGATCCCGAGCCCCGAAGAACTGGGCTTGCCTCCCATTGCGATAGAATTGGCGCGCAGGCCTAACGGCCTGGTTCTGGTAACCGGCCCTACCGGGATGGGAAAAACCACTACCCTGGCTGCAATGATCGATATCATCAACAAGGAAAGGGAATGCCTGATTATCAGCATCGAAGACCCGATCGAATTTTTATACACAAATAAAAAAAGCATCATCAAGCAGCGCGAGGTTTATTCGGATACCCATTCTTTTGCCGAGGCCTTAAGGCGGGCGCTGAGGCAGGACCCCAACGTTATCGTGGTAGGGGAAATACGCGATTTGGAGACTATTGCTACCGCCCTTACTGCTGCGGAAACCGGCCACCTCGTTTTAGCCACTTTACATACCCCGGATGCGCCGCAGACCATTGAAAGGATTATCGACGTTTTTCCTCCGCATCAACAGCAACAGGTGAAACTTCAACTCGGCAATTGCATCCAGGGCGTTATCTCGCAATTACTGCTTCCTCATTCGTCGGGCCAGGGCCGGGTTTTGGCCTGCGAGGTGATGGTGGGGACATCCGGGATCAGGAACCTTATTCGCGAGGAGGAAATCGAACAGATACCCACCCTGATGCAGACCGGCAGCCAATACGGGATGAAGACGATGGATAAATCCCTGAAGGAACTTTATCAGGCGGGTTTAATTACCAGAGACATGGCGCTTTCCAAGGTCAAGGATCCCGAAGAATTCAGGCAGTTATGAAGATTAAAGGGCAGGCGATAAAACTGGGGGATAACATCAATACGGATTTTATCATCTCCGGCCGCTACAAGTTTGCCATTACCGATATAAAGGAGCTCGCCAGGCATATTATGGAAGATATTGACCCGGATTTTCCAAAGAGGATTATCCCCGGCTCATCCATTATGGTAGCGGGAAAGAATTTCGGAATGGGCTCTTCGCGGGAACAGGCGCCCCTGGTGATTAAGGAAGCCGGAATAGGAGCGGTTTTGGCCTCCAGTTTTGCGCGTATCTTTTACCGCAACGGTTTCAATATCGGGTTGCCCTTAATCGAAGTTGATACCGCCGGTATCGACGAGAAGGACTCGCTCGAGATCGATTTAGACAAGGGCACCCTGAAGAACCTGACCAAGAACAGCGAAACCAAGATTGCATCATTTCCCGCATTCATGCAGGAGCTTTTAAAGGAAGGCGGGATTATCAATTATCTTAAGAAACATAAGGAGTTGAAAATATCATGAGCTACCGCATAACCATTATCCCGGGAGACGGCACCGGTCCGGAATTGAGCCTTGCCGCCAAAAGATGCATTGAGGCGACCGGAGTTAAGATAGAGTGGGAGGAATCCCTGGCAGGCCAGACTGCCCTGGATAAATACGGCGAGATCCTGCCGCAAAACACCCTGGATTCCATCAAGAGAAACAAGGTTGCCCTGAAGGGCCCCATTATTACCCCCATAGGTACGGGTTTCCGTTCGGTGAATGTAGGGATCCGCCAGGCCCTGGATCTTTACGCCTGCGTGCGCCCCGCTAAATACTACCCCGGGGTTAAAAGTTATTATAAGGATATTGACCTGGTGGTAATAAGAGAGAACAGCGAAGACCTCTACGCCGGGATTGAATTTGAGGAGGGGAAGCCCGAGACCCAAAAGATTATCAAGGAAATCGAAAAATACACCAAAAAAAGTATCCGCAGCGATTCCGCCATTTCAATCAAGCCTATCTCCGGCTACGCCTCCAGGCGCATCGTGGAATTCGCTTTTGATTACGCCCTGAAGTATAACCGCAAAAAGGTCACCGTAGTGCATAAGGCCAACATCATGAAGTTCAGCGACGGTTTATTCCTGAAAACCGCCCGCGAAACAGCCAAAAAATATTCCGGAAAGATTATTTTTGAGGAAGCGATTGTGGATAATATGGCGATGCAACTGGTGCAGAAACCCAAAAACTACGATATTTTAGTCTTGCCTAACCTTTACGGCGATATCATCTCCGACCTTTGCGCCGGCCTTATCGGCGGATTAGGGATTGCCCCGGGCGCCAATATCGGTGATGATATGGCGGTGTTTGAGGCGGTGCACGGAGCTGCCCCAAAGTACGCCGGCCTAAACAAAGTTAACCCCACGGCGATGGTCCTTTCCGGGGTGCTTTTACTGCGTTACCTTAATGAGGAATCGGCAGCCGACAGGCTGGAAGAGGCGGTGAAAAAAGTATTGGCCGAATCTAAATCCGTAACCTATGATTTAAAACCCAGCCGCGATGACCCCACCAGCGTCGGAACCCAGGAAATGGCGGATGCCGTTATCGGCGCTCTGAAATAATAATAGTATGTAGTATGTAGGGAAAAACAGGGGAATCAGTTATATGAAGATTAGTGTAATTGGTGCGGGGAACGTCGGGAGTTTAACTGCGATGCGCCTGGCCGAAGAGGGGCTGGGCGAAATCCTTCTCGTAGATATCGTTAAGGGCCTCGCCCAGGGCAAGACCTTTGATATGGAGGATGCCCGGGTAATCCTGAAAAATAATTATAGCGTCAAGGGAAGTAATTACATTGAGGATATATCGGGTTCCGATATCGTAATTCTTACTGCCGGTCTGCCGCGCAAGCCCGGAATGACACGCGAGGACCTCTTAAATAAAAACGCCCTGATAGTAAGAAATATCTCTCTGGATATCAAAAGGTTGGCTGATAAGGCAATCTTTATCGTAGTGACCAACCCCGTAGACCTTATGAGCCGCCTGGCCCTGGAGACCACCGCATTTGAGCGCCGGCGGGTATTCGGGATGGGGTTAAATTTAGATGCCGCGAGGTTCGCTAATGTCATCAGCAAGGCACTGAATATCGCGACAAGCGATATTGAGCCCTGCGTTATCGGCAGCCACGGGGAGGGGATGTTGCCTTTGGCAAGATTTACTAAAGTGCGCGGTGTCCCTCTTGACGAAGTAGCGGACGATAAAATATTAGCGGAAATGGTAAACAAAACCACAGAGAGGGGACATGAGATTGTAACACTCTTAGCCAGCGGCAGCGCTTATTTTGCGCCCTCCGCAGCAATTACGGAAATAGTAAAGACGATTGCCAAAGATGAGAAATGCATCATTGGGGTATCTGCCTATCTTGACGGTGAATACGGGGTTAAAGATACATACGTGGGCGTTCCCTGCCGCCTGGGAAAAAACGGCATTGAAGATATCGTAGAATTAGCTCTCGAACCGCAGGAAAAAGATAGTTTTCTTAAAGTAGCTGTCCAACTCGGGGCGCAGTATAAGAACATCGCGATACCTTAATGGATTATGACCTTATCATAATCGGTGCCGGCTGGGCGGGCTTCAGCGCTGCGCTGCGGGCTAAAGAGCGCGGGCTTAAAGTAGCCCTCGTCGAAAAGGACAAAATAGGCGGCACCTGCCTTAATTACGGCTGCATCCCCACCAAGAGCCTTATTCAATCCGCCAAGATTTATAACCTCATTAAAAAGTCGGCTGTCTTCGGCGTTTCGCTTTCGCAGGGAAAACTGGAGTTTAACCGTATCCAGTCCCGCAAGGATGCCTTGGTAGGACAATTACGGCAAGGGATGCGGGCAATGCTTAAAGGCGTCGATTTTCTTGAAGACGAGGCCCGCCTGATATCCCGCGATACCGTGCAAATAGGAGGGCACGGGGTAACAACAAAGTTCATCCTTATCTCCAGCGGCTCTAAAATAACGAAACTGCCCAATTTTAAATTTGACGGGCAAAAGATTATCTCCAGCAATGATGCCCTGGAATTAAAGGAAGTGCCTTCTGCGGTCATGATTATCGGCGCAGGCGCAATCGGCTGCGAATTTACCGGGCTCTTTTCAATACTGGGAGCAAAAGTGGCAATCGCAGAAAAGATGCCGCAGCTTCTTCCGGGATTAGATAAGGATGTCGCCAGAAAAATAGAGAGTATTTTTAAGAAGAGGGGCATTAAGGTTATGCTTAACAGCGATGCCTGTGACCCCGCAGTTATCCTCAAAGATTACGATAAGTTGCTGGTATGTATCGGCAGGACGGCAAATACCGGCGGTCTGGGTTTGGAGAATGCCGGCGTGGCGACGGAGAAAGGAAGGATTATCGTCGACGATAATCTCAAGACCAATATCGATAATATTTATGCTGCCGGCGATTGCGCCTCCAAGGTGATGCTGGCGCACCTTGCTGCCTGGCAGGGGGAGTCGGCAGTAAATAATATGGTCTCGCCTGCTCACCAAAAAGACAATCAGGGCATACCGAATTGCGTCTATACCGACCCCGAGATAGCCAGCGTCGGAATCAATGAAGAAGGCGCCGCGGAAAGCGGGATTCCTGTCAGGATACACCGTTTTGATTTTAAGGGCTGCGGGATGGCGCGTATCCTGGAAGAACCGGAAGGCTTTGTTAAGATAATATCCGATAAGAATAACGGCCGGATTCTCGGCGCTGCGATTATCGGCCCGCGCGCCACGGAGCTGATCGGCATCATCACTCTGGCAATAAATAATTCCCTGAAGGTTTCACAGCTTCGCGACACCGTATTTGCCCACCCCAGCCTTTCGGAATCGCTAAGCGAAGCCTTGAAAGACAGCCATGAGATTCGTAATCTCTGACCTGGGTTTAATCGATTTTGGAAAAGCATGGTACATCCAGAGGGAAGCGCATCGCGAGGTGCGGGATAATTCCTCGTTGAACCGGCTATTTTTCTGCCGGCACTATCCGGTAATTACCCTTGGCCGGCTGGCGCGCCAGGATAACATCCTGATAACCGAAGAGCAGTTAAAAGAGAAAGGAATATCCTGCTATCGGATAGAACGCGCGGGGGATGTTACTTACCACGGCCCCGGCCAGCTTACCGCTTACCCTGTTTTTAATCTCAATTATTTTAAAAAGGATATCCGCTGGTTTTTAAGGCAGCTGGAGGAGGTGGTAATAAGGCTGTTGTCGGATTTTAAAATTATTGCCGCCAGGAAACCCGGTCTTACCGGCGTGTGGGTGGGAGAGGATAAAATTACCTCCATCGGCATTACGGTAAAGAACTGGGTAACCTACCACGGCATCAGTACCGTTGTTAAAAAAGCGGATTTGGATAATTTCGGGCTTATCCGGCCCTGCGGTATGGATATCGGCATTACCTCATTGGAGACCGTCCTGGCTAAGGATATCGCGATGGAGGAAGTAAAAGAGAAACTGGCCGTAAAATTCAGGCAGGTTTTTAATTAAGGAGGCGGCTATGACGAGAGTGGCGTTGCCGGAATTGGGCGAAGGCATAAAAAGCGCGATTGTTTCCTATTGGTATTTCAAGGAAGGGGATAAGGTAACCGAAAAAGACGACCTCGTGGAGCTGGCGACGGACAAGGCGACCTTTAATCTTCCCAGTCCCTGTTCGGGGACGCTGGTTGAAATTTTTTACCGCGAAGGGGATACCGTGAACATCGGGGAAGCACTGGCAAACATTGAGGAAAGTTGATTGGCAGGATGAATAAAGCCCCACGTATTGCCCTGTTATATATTTCGGAGGTTTCCGGCCACCATAGCGCTACCCTTGCAATAGAAAAGGCCGTTAAGACGCTGGCGCCCGAAACCGCCGTTTTAAATATCAATGCCTTAAATTACACCAATCCCATCTCGGAAAAAGTAGTTAACCGCCTTTATACGGAGATTATAAAACGCACCCCCGGGGTCTGGGATTATCTTTACGACAACCCCGTCATCGCCAAAAAAATCGAAAACTTGAGGGATAAAATCCATAAGCTTAATTCTCCGAAGTTCAAGAGACTCTTCGACAGGTTTCAGCCCGATGCCGTGGCTTGCACCCAGGCCTTTCCCTGCGGGATGGTCTCGGATTTCAAAGAAACGTATTGTTCGAAAATACCGCTGGTGGGGGTGCTTACCGATTATATCCCGCATTCTTACTGGATTCACGATAATGTCAATTACTATGTTACGCCTTCCCCGGAAGTCTCTTTGCGCCTGGCAGAAAAGGGGGTCAGCCCCGCCAAGATTAAGGCGCTGGGGATTCCCTGCGACCCTAAGTTTAATGACCGTCCTGAAATAAACAAAACGATGCAGAAACTCAAGTTTGAGCGCAATATAAAAACTATCCTGATGATGGGGGGCGGCCAGGGGCTCGGCCCGATTAAAACCATGGTAGAATCGCTGGAGAAAGTGAATAAGCCTTTACAGGAAATTGTTATTACCGGCACCAACAGGAAACTCCTCCGCTCGCTTAAGAAAAAAATCAAAAAATCTAAACATAAAATCGCGCTTTTTGGTTACGCCGACAATATCTGCGAACTGATGAGCATCTCGGACATCATCATTACTAAGCCGGGAGGGGTTACTACTGCCGAGGCGCTGGGCCGGGGCTTGCCGATGGTTATCGTAAAACCCATACCGGGGCAGGAGGCAAATAATACCGGTTATCTTATCAACCAGGGCGCAGCAATAAGGACCGACCAGCCCCGCGACCTGAATCTTATTATCGAGGGATTACTGGACAACCCGCATAAATTATTTGCGATGCGTCAAGCGGTACAACGCATTGCCAAGCCGCGGGCAAGCCTGGATATCGCCCGTTTACTTCTGGATTTAGCCGCCGGACATGGTTAATTACAGCCTTTACCGTTTCGGTCAATTTCTGGCTTTAGTATTGCCTATAAAAATATCTTATGGGTTGGCGGTTATATTTTCGGATTTACATTACTTCTTTGTTTGGCGGGACCGCCAGGCCACGAAGGAAAATTTGAAAGCGGTCTTTCCGGAAAAATCCGATGCCGAGATCCGCCGTATCCGCAAGGCGCTTTTCAGGAATTTCGCCAAATACCTGGTAGATTTCTTCCGTTTCTCCGAAATAGACCGGGATTACGTCGCACGCCAAGTCAGGATAGAAAATAACCATTATATTGACGAAGGGCTTTCGCGGGGCAAGGGAGTAATTGTCCTCACCGCGCACCTGGGCAACTGGGAATTGGGCGGAGTGGCAATGGCAATCATCGGTTATCCCTTTGCGGCAGTAGCCCTGCCGCATAAAGATAAAAGGGTCAACGATTTTTTCAACTTCCAACGGGAGAGCAGGGGCGTAAAGGTTATACCCGTCGGTAATGCCGTGAGAAGCTGTCTTAATCTTCTAAGAGAAAACGAGGTTCTTGCACTGGCAGGAGACCGCACCTTTAACGAAAAGGGGGTGGAGGTAGAATTTTTCGGCCGTCCTACGCTTTTGCCTGCCGGGCCAGCAGC
>CAYWCX010000003.1:0-43273 GCA_964456925.1 uncultured Planctomycetales bacterium | reverse complement strand
GGATACCTCCTCTTTCCAGGAATTGCCCGATGTCCGGCGCGTAAAGAATGAGGCGTTCCAGAAAATTAAATGCGTCGAAACTGACGATATCCATCCCGGCGTCGGTAAAGATTGACCAATCAGTATTGCCGCAGCAATGCACGCCGACCAGAACCCGCTCGGACTTAACAGCGCTCCCCATTTCTTTCAAGCCCCTTACTACATCCTCGCGGTTGACCGGGGTGTAGGCAGAGCCGAAACAACCCAGATACGGCTCATCCACAAAGAGAATGATTTTTTTGCCGAAACGCTCCAGGGCCTTAATCTGCCAGAGGGCCTTCATAATCAAGCCCTTTAGTATCGCCTGCATCATAACTTCATCGTGCAGGAAAACCACACCCTTGTCGTCTTTGATACTAGCGGCAAAGGTAAAAGGGCCGCTAACGTGACATTTTAAAAATTCAACGTCCTTTAAATCCGAATTTTCCAGGCGGGAAATAAAACGCGCAAAACCCGCGGCAAAATCCGGGCTGATACTAAAAGACTCTATGTCATCTGCGATGATGCGGCTGTAAAAATCCTCTAATTCCTTCTCGCGGTTCTGGGAATCAAATACCAGGCCGCTACGGGTGGCCTTCAGGCAGGGTAACCCCTCGCTGAACTGCATGGTCATCCCTTCGCGGATATCGCGCCGGGGCAGCTGCGGCCAAAAAGGAATCTCGAGGCAGTATTTAAAAATAAGATCCAGTGCCCTGTCCGCATCCAGATAAGGAAGGCTTCCGATGCCGGTAGCTAAACCTCTTATTAATGTAGCGGTTCCCTTCATCTCCACTTTAAAAACCCAGGTTTTCTCCTACGAGGATAACCCGCGTCCTTCCCGGCGCTGTCTCTGCCTCAATAACCAGAACCTGACAGCACATCCTGCGATACTCCGGGCTAAAACAAATGGATTCCCGGCAGATGCCGTCTTTAACACAAGGGGTCTGCCAGTTCAGGCGCTTGCAATTTAAGGGTGTGGCGTATTCGCGCGCCCGTTTTAACGCCTGGCTAAGGTCAGGGGTGAGTTTATTTATGCCTGCGACTACGATTAGGTTCTTGGCGTAAGAGACGCCGGCAGTGCGGTTACCGTAACCGCTGAAAAATACCAACTCTCCTTTTTGAGATATGGCATTTGCGCTTGCCAGATAATAATCCGCCTGCGTACCCCGGCGGCGCAATTCCAGGCTTTCTTCGCGGCTGATGCCGGATTTATACTGGTTAAATACCGTGTTACCGCGCGCCTCCAGGCTTTTTACCATCCCAAGTGCATCGAGGGTTTGAGAGCCGCTGATGCCTACGCTGGCAGAAAGCGGGATAATCTTTAAAATCTCCTCCAAGGCTTCTTCTTTATTCTGACAGTAGAGTCCCTGAATATTCCTTCTCTGCCATGCCGCCAGGAGTTTCTTAATATCTTCTTCCATCGCTATTGCCTTTTGCTTAACTGTTTTGCCAAAGCAAGTCTTGTAACCTCAAGCCCCCTGCTGATGAACAGCGGATAGCGGTATTTAGGATAAACCGCGCTTAATGCCGCAGAAAAACGCGCGAGTTCCTCTCTTACCTTCTTTCTTATCTTATCTAAAGGCGGATTCTTATAAATTATTCTTCCCCCTGCCGCTACCTTTTTCAAAAGCGGCTCGCCACTGATGTTTTCTTTTTCTAAGGCCAAGATATCTTTAACATACCTGCCTAATTTGTCCCGGATGCGAAAGACCTGTTTTCTTCCCGGATAAGTCACCTTGCCCCGGCTAAGCTTCATCGTCGGGAAAAAGTTACCCGAATCGTCGCTTACTTCGCTAATCTTATAGATGACGTCCAGGCAGGGCGCATCGATGCTGGTGCCCATATTAGTGCCGACCCCGAAGCTATCTACCTTGGCGCCTTTGCGTAATAGTCCGCTAATCTTAAACTCGTCAAGATTGCCGCTGGCAAAAATTTTTACGTATTCAAGGCCCGCGGCATCAAGCATCTTACGGGCTAATCTGGACCAGAACACAATATCTCCGCTATCCAGACGGATACCGGCAAGACGGTATCCTTTTTCTTTAAGGTATAACCCCGCGGCAATAGAGTTAGAGATGCCTTTTTTAACATCGTAGGTGTCCACCAGAAGCACTGTCCTTTCCGGAAAGATGCGGCTGTACGCAAGGAAGCTGTCGAGCTCCCGCTTGAAAGACATCACAAAGGAGTGCGCCATGGTGCCGACTACCGGTATGCCGTACAGTTTACCCGCTTCTACGGTAGCAGTGCCTGAAAACCCCGCGATATAGGAAGCGCGCGCTACCTTCAAGCCGGCGTCAGCGCCGTGGGTGCGGCGTAGGGAAAAATCAAAAACCTCCCTGCCGCCGGCAGCAGAAATCACCCGCGCGGCCTTGCTGGCAATCATACTTTGGAGATTGATGGTATTCAAGAGAAAACTCTCGATAATCTGGGCCTCGATGATAGGGGCGGTGACCCGAATCACCGGCTCCTGAGGAAAAAATATAGTACCTTCAGGCATTGCCCAGATATCACCGCAGAACCTAAACTTTGCCAGATAAGCCAGGAAAGCCGAAGAGAATATTTTACGGCTTTTAAGATAACGCAGGTCTTCGCGGTTAAACTTCAGGTTTTTAATATAACTTAAGATATCCTCAAGGCCGCAAGCCACCAGATACATGCGGTTCACAGGCAGCTGCCGCACAAAAAGGTCAAAGGTCGCCATAGTAGCGGGCTTATAGGAAAAGTATGCCTCGGCCATGGTCAACTCGTATAAATCCAAAAGCAGCGCTTTATCCGGCATAAGAATTATTTCAGCGCCTCCTGCTGTTCCTCTTCGGTCGGGAAATAATAATACTGATAGACGATATTGCCCTGTTTATCAACCAGCACATAGGTCGGTACGCCCACAAGGCGGTATTTAATAGCGGCCTCGCCGTATTCGTCCAGCAGCACCTTGTATTTTAAGGAATAGTTTTTTAAGAAACGCACGACCCGCGCTGCCGGCTCTCCGACGTTTATACCCAATACTACTAAGCCTTTGCGGGTGAGCCCGGCATATTTATCATTAATAAATTTGAGTTGCTCCCTGCAGAAAGGGCACCAGGTAGTCCAAAAGAAAAGCAGCGCCCCCTGCTTGCCTTTATAGTCGCTAAGACTTACCGGATTGCCAGCGGTATCTTTCAGACTGAATTCCGGAGCCATTATTTCGGTTTCGCTAAAGCCGCCCGGCGCCAAACCAAGCGTAAGCGCTATTGCTATTAATAAAATCCCGATGACTTTCTTCATCAGATTAACCTTCTTATCCCGCTAAATAAAAAATAGAGCCCCATCGCAATAATAATCGCTGCGCTTATCCTTTTAACATAGGCCAGCCAGTTCCCGGATTTAGGCAGGGCTGCCAGCAAGCCGCTTGAGGTGCCGGCGAGGATTAAAATCAGGCCCATGCCGTAGGAGAAGCTCACCAAAAGCATTACCCCGTAGAGAATGCTTTTCTTGGTTGCCAGATAAATTAAAATCGAACCTAAAACCGGGCTGATACAGGGGCTGATTACGAACCCTGAGCTTAAGCCCAAAAAGAAACTCGAAAGATATTCCCGCTTCTTAAAAAACGGCGGCCTGACGAGGTTAAAAGAAGGAATCTCGACGAGGTCCAACATCGAGATGCCAAAAAGCATGATAACCAACCCAACTATTATATAGGTAAGGGGGTGCGCGCTTATTATGCCGAACATCCTCCCGCTTAAAACCGCAACCAGCCCCAGCAAGGAATATACGAGGGCAATGCCGCTAGTATAGACCAGACTCAAGATAAAACCCTGGAACCTCGATTCTCCTGCCCGCACTCCGATAACGCCGATGCTTACCGGGATAAGCGGGTAAACGCAGGGACTAAGGCTCACGCCTACACCCCCTAAAAAAGCTATCAGAAAATCCAAGTGGTTACCTGAGAGATTCATTTATCCAGTTAAGATATGATTTTTCCCCGGTTATTATCGGCAGGGCTATAATCTCCGGCACCTCATAGCTGTGCCGTGATTTTACCAGCTTAATGAGAGGGGAGAATTTCGCCTTCTTGGTCTTCACCAGGAGTAGACATTCTCCTGCTTTATCGATTTTTCCCTTCCACCAGAACAGTGATTCTATTTTTTCGACGATATTTACGCAAGCCGCTAATTTATTCTTAAGGAGTGCTCGCGCAATATCAGCGGCTTCGGCTTTATTGGAAGCGGTAATAAAAACTAGGATAAACATATCGCTATTAACCGAATAATTTCCTGACTAATTTAGCTACCCGCGAACCCAACCGCAGACACTCTGCGCTGCTGCGGTTGTCGGGAGCACCTATTGCTACCGGGCCGTAATGGTCGCCCTTGGGATCGCCCTGGATAATCATTCCGTGGATGAGCATCGCGTTTAAAATATCGAGGATAGCGGTCTCGTTGCCCCCTCCAACATTGGCGCTGGAGGAAAATGCCGCGCCAACCTTACCTTCAAGGCTGGCGTGGAAAGCCACGGATTCATCAAAGAGTTCTTTAATCGGCGAAGCCATGCTGCCGTAATAAGTGGGAGAACCCACCACAATACCTTCGTATTTTAAAAGATCCTGCGGCTTGATGTCCTTAACATCCTTGAGGTCCGCTTCCGTTCCTTCTTTCTTGACGCCCTCGGCAATGAGCTCAGCCATCCTCTTGGTATTACCGCTACGGGAATAATACACCACCAGTATCCTGCCCATCGCTGCTCCTTTCTTTAAATAACCCCGTCTTTTTTCTCGTCAATCCTGACGGATTTAATCCTGCCAATTGCCGAACAACTGTCAAAAATAAGGGTGGGGTCACGGGTAGAAATATGCACTTCGAAATCGCAGTAGCAAGATACGCTGTCTCGACCCAACTCAACTACCTCAAGCCCTTCTCCGAACCCGCTAATAGTATCTTTGAGGACATCGCTATTCAGATTATAAGCGCTTAAGACGAATTGTAAATCGTAGCTGGGCATAAGGTCTTATTATTTAAGCATTATCACCGACATCATCCTGCCGCAGGAATTGCCTTCCCGGCGGAAGGAAAAAAAATCTTTGCTACTGCAAGAGGTACAAATGCCGGAATCGTAAATGCTGTCTTCCTTAACCCCTGCCTCCAGGAGTTGCCTTTTGTTCAGCGCTGCTAAATCCAGATGAAGGTAGTTATTTATACGCTTTAAGCCGTAATCAAAGAGTTCCTTAAAATCTTCTCCTACCTCATAGCAGCAGCTTCTGATGACCGGGCCAAACCCGACGGATAAATCTTCAGAGCGGCTGTTAAATTTTTCCCGCATTAACACTAAAGCAGCGGCAAGGACGCCTGCCTTTGTCCCTCTCCAGCCGGCATGCACTAGCCCGATAACTTTCTGCTTAGGGTCATAAAGGAATACCGAAAGGCAATCCGCAGTGAATACTGCCAGCGGCACTCCCGCCTTATCGGTAATGAGCCCGTCGGTCTGACGCAAAACATTATCCCAGGATAATGCACCTTTCCCCTTATCGTTATTACTGACGTACCTCGCCTTGTTGCCATGGACCTGCTCGGCGCAGACCAAATTGCGGTAATCAACACCCAGTCCTTCAAGAAATACCCGGCGGTTATTCAGGGCATCGCTGGTATCGCCGTGGCGCAAAGACATATTAAAAGGCCGCCTGCTAAAAGAACAAACTAAACCGGGTTTAGTAAAGATCGAGTCGGGCATAAATATAAATCTAACGCGGACTTTTTGCGGGTTCTATTTCGGCGCGGGCTCATCACCCTGGATATTATCCAGCCGTTCGGCTAAGCGTTCAATCTTCCTGCGGGAATCCTCGTATTTACGGCCAGCGTTGCTAAGGTGCGCGCCCAACGTATCGAAATCCTCCCTGAATTTAGTGATATCGCCGCAAATGGTGCTTAAGCTCTTCAAGATATTCTTGGCGTTCTCCTCAATTTTGAGGCCGCGCAACCCCAGGCAGATAACCTGCAAATAGGCGTAAAAGGTGTGCGGAGAAACCGGGATTACCTTTTTAGCCAGACAGTAACCCAGGAGATCTTCCTTGATGATAGTCTCGTAATAGACGTTTTCAGCCGGGATGTACATCAAGGCAAAATCATAGGTGTGTTCCTCGGGCAGAATATACTTGGAGGCAATTTCATCAATGCGGGATTTTACGTCCTGAATGAATCTCCGACGGCAACCCTCTTTATCTTTCTCGTCGGGTGTATCGAGCATCTTCTGGAAATTCTCCAGGCTGAACTTTGCGTCAATGGGCACAAGTTGCCCTCCCAGCCGGATAACCGCATCCACCGTATCCGAGGAGCGGAAACGGTATTGCATCTGGTAATAATCGCGGGGCAAAACCTGATTCAGGAGGTTCTCCAATAGCGTTTCGCCAACCTCGCCGCGAAACTTCGGTGCGCGCAGCAATTCCTGGAGGCTGGAGATATTCTTGGCTACCTCGTAAATCTGCTCGTTGGTCTTCTGCAGCCCTCCGAGGCGTTCCTGGATATTGCCGAAGATGCCGGCAGTGCTGCCTAAGTTCTGGCCGATAATCTTATTGGCGTCCTGCAGGGACTGGTTTACTTCGCTAAGGCGGCGGTTAACGTCCGATGAAATCCGAAGCACCAAGATAACAATGATAAGCCCCAGGAATAAAAACAATACCCCGATTATCCAAACCATATCTACTCCCTACTTACTCTCTAGTATACCACTGCCCCGTATTTTTTAAAGCAGATACTCGCTCTTGATGCGCTTGACACTTCTGAATATGTTTGTCCTTATCTCAGGACAAACCTTTTCCAGATCTTTAATGATACTGGTGATTTGGGTCCGTTTGGAGGTTAAAGAGTTAGGACAAGAGCATTTTTCATGCGGGAACCCCGCGGCCTTTGCATACCTGACAATCATGCTTTCATCCACATATGCTAGCGGGCGGACAATGATAATCTTGCCCTTAAAAAGTTCCTGCTTGGGCGACATCGCAGAAATTTCGCCATGAAAGAATAAATTCAAAAGTATAGTCTCGACAATATCATCCTTGTGGTGACCCAAAGCAACCTTAGTGCATCCAAAACGGTCAGCGACTCCGAATAACGCCTTTCTGCGATTCCAGGAACACCAGAAACAACTGATATCTTTACGTGTCTTACCCTGCAAAATATCCACTTTCTCGATATGGTAATCTACTCCTATTTTCTGGAAGTATTGCGCCAGTATCCTGGGATGCTGACAGGGATAACCTAAATCAATATGTACGGCTAACAATTCATACTTTATAGGCACAAACTGACGACGGGTATTCAGAATATTAAGCAATGTCAGACTATCCTTGCCTCCTGATACTGCCACCGCAATCTTATCCCCGTCGGAGAGCATATTATAGTCGCTGATCGCCTTGCCGACGCTTTTCGAAATATAAAATCCCGCCCCCGTCAAATCCTTCATTCTATCCTTCTAATGAATCTACAGATCTTTTCGTCTAATATTACCGTTATTTTATGGCTTTGCTTCCGCGTGCTGAAATTTTTTGCTGTCGGCTTCGGTTTACTCCTTGCCTCCGTCAGTAGGCTATCGCGGGGCAGGCGCACTACGGCTCGTCGTAATCCCTCGCCGACTCAAATTAGAAGTTGTAACCAAAAAATTTCTTATGCACGCTCCAGCAAAAGCCATAAAATCTTTATTATATATATTGCTCGGAATCAAACTAAACCGTTCAAACAACTTCAAATGAACCTGGCGATATTTCGAGCGAATGGAGGTTTTAGCCAATGGAGCTTGAGCATTAAGGGAATCCCGAGGTCAGCCGCAAGGCTGACAATCTCGGGATGGCGATGCTGTTTGAACGATTTTTGCCAGAGCAAAAATCGTGAGTTCAGCAGCCACCGAAATGCGAAAGACCATTGGCGTTAAAAACCGACTTCAAGCGAGAAAATCGGCAGGTTCATTAAAGCTCCGCACGGCGTAAAAATCCAGTGCGCGAAGCAAAACCGTAAAATTATATCTTACAACTTTTTTCGATAATGCCTGTGATATCTTCTAATCTATCGACAATGATATCGGCTTGCTTAAGGTAGTCTCTCGGCAGGCTGGTGGTAATGGCAATGCAGAACATCCCGGCCTTCTTGGCGGATGCGATGCCGAAAGGCGCATTCTCTACTACCAGGCATTGCTTTGGCCGAAGCCCTAAAACAGAAGCAGCTTTAAGATACGGTTCAGGATGGGGTTTGCCTTTTTTAACGCTGTCTCCGGTAACCACCACCTCGAATAACTCTCTGATACTGCGGGGAAGTATTTTATTTAATTCCTCTAACGGCGTCCCCGTTACTACCCCTAAAGAATAACCCCTTTTTTTCAAACAACGTAAGAATTCTCCGGCACCCTTAAAGATAAAACGCTTAAAATAACGCTTGAAAATCCTCTTGCGTTCTAAAAATATCTTATTGAGAATCCTGGGTGTAGGCGTTATCCCGGCGCGCCTCAGGAAATCCTCAAGCGACCTCTCCCAGCGCTCCCCTTCCTTGGTAAAAACATCAAAACAGCTCACCCGCGCGCCGTAGGGCCGCAGCGCTTCATGCCAGGCGATGAAATGGTAAGGCATTGAATCTACAATCACCCCGTCCATATCAAAGATTACCGCCTGCGGATGCAATTTCATCTTATATTCTCCCCGAAGCATTTGTCAGCCTTTTTAATTCCCCGGTAATCCTGTGGCGCAGTAACTCCTCGAGCGAAAACGGCATCACCCAGGACCAGTTATCGGGACCTGCAGTGCCGGGGGTATTGATGCGGTATTGGTAGGGATCCCCGCTGAGCGAACCGCCTAAAAGCAGGATATCCATGATATGCTGGATGCAGAATACGGCATTTGATGCCAGCGTAAACTTCAGGACCGCGCGCAGGATTTCGGCGTCAGAGTTCTCGCGCATCAAACCGCCGAGATTAAGGCGATGCCATAATTTTTCTTTCTCGCGGTAACTATTCTCGTAAAACTCGATAAAATCCAGCAGCTCCTTTTGCTTCTTACCCAGGATATTTATCAATTTATCGACGCTATCAACATCCTCCCGCCAGCGCAATCTCCGGTGACGGGAACGAACGGGGTCAAAAAGTTTATCCTTTACGAGACGGTAATCTATGCCGCGTTCGGCGCATCTTCGCTTGAAAAGGCCTTCATCAACCGTGCCTGCCTCATTTTCCCACCAGGCCGGCCAATTGGTGGTGTCGTGAGTGGATAACACCGCCACTGAAAGCATGCGGTATTCTTCGGGAGGCAAAAAATCATGCCGGGTCTTCCAGTCCTTAACCCAGCGCTGCACTTCATTGCCGGGAATACCCAGTTCCTTAAGGGTTGCGGTGCAGGCCTTGGGGATAACCCCTAAATCCTCGGCGCATAAGAGCATTGTAGTATTCTCAAGCATCACGGATAATATCTTCTTGCCGTGCTCGTGCCACCTGGATTCCTCGCGCGGGTCAAAAAAACCATTCAGCCCCTGGTTCTCCGTCGGTTCATCATAAGGGATACTCCAGATACGGAACAACCCCACCACGTGGTCAATCCTTAAAATATCATAAAATTCCTGGGCAAATTTAAGCCTCTCCTTAAGATAACGGTAGTTGTCGCCGGCAATCGCCTCCCAATTATAAGGCGGCATCCCCCAGCGTTGCCCTAAAGCGGCATACATATCCGGCGGAGCTCCGGCAGCAAAGTCTAATTTGAAGAAATGCGGATGCGCCCACACATCGGCGCTGTCGCGGGAAACCAATACCGGCAGGTCACCCTTTAGAAGAACGTTTCGGGATGCGACATATCCCCTGGCTGCCTTAAACTGGCGCCAGAGCTGCCACTGTAGCCAAATCTGAAAACGGATTTCGCTGTCATGTTCTTTTTTAAAACTCTCTAAGAGAGCGGCATCGCGGTTTTTATATCCGCCCCCCCACTCGTACCACGGCCGGCCCTGCTGGTAATATTTCAGGACCTTAAAAAGGGCAAAATCCTCCAGCCAGTAAGTGTTGCGCTCCATAAATTCCTCTAGCCCCGCCGGTTCCCTGCTGCCGGACTGCCGGAAAATCTCCCAGAGCGCCCTTAACTTCGCATCCTTGACCGCGTAATTTAACCGCTGCTGCGGAAGGCAAAAATTATTTTTGATTTCCCGTATTAAAGATTGCGGGAGGGGAGGGTCTAATTTGACAAGCGAAAGATACGCGGGCTCCAGGGCAAAGGAACTTAGCGCATCGTAGGGACAGCAAAGTGTCCCCATCTCATTCAGCGGCAGAAACTGCAGGATAGAGCCGCCGGCGGCATGCGTCCAATCTGCGAGGAGTTTAAGGTCGTTGAGGTCGCCGATACCGCTGCTCTCTTCCGAGAATACCGAGAATAACGGCACTAAAACCCCTGCCCTTTTACTTAAACCGATTTTATTCCACTTGCTCGCAGAAAGGGTTTTAAGAAGATAAGCGCTCGGATTCATAAGCCCCGCGTTAAAACTGCGATAATTTTATCTGCCCAGAACAGGGCAATAAGCGCTGCCAGGGCCAGAAACGGCCCGTAGGGGACAAGCCGGTCTTTACGGAAGATAAAATTAAGCAATCCGAAAATCAGCCCTAGGAGGGGGGCGGTAAAAAAAACGAAGATCGCCTTCGGCCAGCCGAGGAATGCTCCGATCATCGCCAGGAATTTGATATCTCCGGCGCCCATCGAGGCAGTCTCTCCCTGGATGGCTGGTTTTTTCAGCAGCCGAAAATACACCAGGTCAAAAAAGAAGCTGATGATATAAATAATGCCGGCGCCCACGATAATACCCATAAAGGAATCGAACATCGGGCGGGGGTCAAAATGCAGGGGGCCGGTGCTCACCCCCCTGATAGAACTAAGGATAAAACCCAGGATTATCCCGCCGATACTTATCTCGTCGGGGATGATGCGCTCGGCAAAATCCACAAAGGTGGCGACGACGAGGCCGCAGCCGAATAAACTATAAACAAAGAAATCGTAAGTCAGGCCGAAGCGGTTAAAAAACGACAGCAGCATCGCTGCGGTTAAAAGTTCCACCAGCGGATAGCGCAGCGAAATCCTGGCCTTACAGAAACGGCAACGGCCCCCCAGGAGTAAATAACTTAAAAACGGAATGTTATCGTAACCGGGTATCTTTTTCTGGCAGTGCGGGCAGCGCGAGCGCGGCCAGAGTATGGATTCCTGACGGGGCATGCGGTAGATGCAGACATTCAGGAAGCTTCCGATGATTGAACCGAAAACAAAAACTAAAATCCGGCTGATTATCGCTGGCATTTTTTTAACTCCTTTTCCAAGGCGCGGCGCATTACGTCATAGGGGGCAACTCTCGCAGTCCAATGCCTAAAAGACAGGGTCGCCTGATACAAAAGCATTCCCAGGCCGTTTGAATTACGCAAGCCGCGGCCAGTGGCAAGTTCCAACAGTTTGGTCCGGGCAGGGTTGTAGATAAGGTCATAAACAAAAAGGCCCTGGTGCAGCATCCTGGCGCTGATTAAACAGGGATCGGTGGTTTTCATTCCCACCGGCGAGGCATTCACCAGGAGGTCTTTGGCGGTAATATTGAGTTCTTCAATACTGCCTGCGATAACAAAGTTGGTGGATGTAAAATTATTCTTGAACCTCTCCACCAGGGCAATGCTCCTGAACCTATCAATATCATAAATTGCTATCTCCTGCGCCCTGCTCCTGGCAAGGGCAAAACAGACTGCCTTGGCTGCGCCTCCGGCGCCGATGAGCGCGATTTTTTTGGGCCTGAGTTTTAATTCCGCGAGGTGCTGGCTAAAACCCGGAAAATCCGTATTGAATGCGCTTAGTTTACCGTCATTCTCTACCCGGATAGTATTACAGGCGCCGATTGCCTTAACCCCCAATGAGCAGTAACCATTGACGTAATCAAGGATTTTTTCTTTATAGGGAATGGTGATATTAAGTCCGCAGATGTTTTTTTCTTTTAAGGAGAGAATGAAATCTTCCAGTTCAACGGGCCTTACCTCGAAGAGATTATAGACCGCCTTGATACGAAGGGCGCGGAAAGCCGCATTGTGCATGGCGGGGGAGAAACTGTGTTTCGCGGGATAACCTAAAACCCCGTAAACCTTGGTTTGGGATTTTTTTTTCATCGCTTAGGGGTTAAAGGCTCTCTATCTTATTGAGGGCGTTAATATAGGCCCGCACCGAAGACTCAATGATGTCGGTACTGGAGCCGCGGGCGGTCACCACCTTACCCTTGGCCTTCAGCTTGAGGCTGACCTCGCCGAGGGCGTCCTTTCCTTTGGTTACCGCCTCGATACGATAATCCTGAAGATCTCCTTTGACGCCGGTAATCTTGTCAATAGCCTTGAAACAGGCGTCCACCGGACCGTCGCCGGCGGATTTGGCAGAAAGCCTTTTATTCTTATGCCGCAAAACCACCTCGGCGCTCGGCGTGATATTGGTGCCGGAATTGATGGCGAAACTTTCCAATTTCCAGACGGGCTTCATCGGTTTGATTTCATCCTCTACTATCGAGATGAGGTCATCGTCAAAAATATTTTTCTTCTTATCGGCGAGTTCTTTAAAGCGCTGAAAGGTCTTATTCAGCCTGTTTTCATCCAGGCGGAAGCCTAAAACCTTCAACCTCTGGCCTAATGCGTGTCTGCCGGAATGCTTTCCTAAAACCAAGGAGCTCTCGGAAATACCGACATCGCGGGGGTCCATAATTTCATAAGTGATTCTCTTCTTTAATATCGCGTCCTGATGGATACCGGCCTCATGGGCAAAGGCATTCCTGCCGACAATCGCCTTATTGGGAGCCACTACAAAACCGGTAGCTTTACTTACTAAACGGGAGGTCGGGTATATCTCTTCAGTGCGGATACTGTTATAAAAATTACCGAAGACATCCCGGCGGGTCTTCATCGCCATGATTATCTCTTCCAACGAAGCATTCCCGGCGCGTTCGCCGATACCGTTAATCGTACAATGCACCTGGCGCGCTCCGGCAAGGACCGCAGAAAGGGAATTCGCCGTTGCCAAGCCCAAATCATTGTGGCAGTGAATGGCAATAACCGCTTTATTTATATTCAGAACGTTATTTTTTATCTCGGTTATCAGGGAAAAAATTTCCTGCGGGTAGCTGTAGCCGACCGTATCGGGAATATTTATGGTACGTGCGCCCTCGTCAATGGCCATCTCAACCATGCGGAACAGAAACTCTTTCTCGGTGCGGGTAGCATCCTCCGGTGAAAATTCAATATCGGCACAAAACTTCCTGGCCTGCCTGATGGAATCTCTGGCAATCTTCACTATCTCATCTTCGGCTTTCTTGAATTTATACTTTAAATGTATTTTAGAGGTCGCCAAAAATAAATGTATGCGCGGCTTCCTGGCTTTCTTTACGGCTCTGCCGGCGCGTTCGATATCTTTATCAATACAGCGGGCAAGGGCGCAGACTGCACTCCTTTTTGCGTTCTTTGCAATAGTGCTTACCGCTGTAAAATCATCGGGCGAGGCAACGGGAAAGCCCGCTTCGATAATATCGACCCCCAGCTTTTCAAGTTGATTAGCCACTTCCATTTTCTGGAGGCTGTTCATTGACGCCCCGGGCGCCTGCTCTCCGTCGCGCAGCGTAGTATCGAAAATTATTATCTTTTCCATCTATTTTTTCATCCAGGGCATCATTTCCCTGAGTTGTTTACCCACCGCCTCAATCTGATGCTCATCACCGGCTTTAAGTAAACTGTCGAACCTCGCCCTGCCGGTTTCATTTTCCTTAATCCACTCGCGGGCAAATTTTCCCGAGCGGATATCCTTCAGGAGCTTCTTCATGACCTTGCGGGTCTTCTCGGTAATAATCATCGGGCCGCGGGTAAGGTCACCGTAGGTAGCGGTATTGGAAACGCGGCGGCGCATCCCGCTGATACCCACCTCCTGGATTAAATCCGTGATAAGTTTTAGTTCGTGCAAAACCTCAAAATAGGCGATCTCCGGCTGATACCCTGCTTCAATCAGGGTATCAAACCCGGCCTTGATTAATTCGGTAACCCCGCCGCAGAGAACCGCCTGTTCACCGAAGAGGTCGGTCTCGGTCTCCTCGGCAAAGGTGGTTTCAATCACGCCGGCGCGGGTGGCTCCGATACCCTTGGCATAGGCAAGCCCGAGGTCCCTCGCCTGGCCGCTGGCATCCTGAAACACCGCCAAAAGAGACGGCACGCCTTTACCCTCTTCATACATCCGGCGCACCAATGCCCCCGGCCCTTTGGGTGCAACCATAAAGACATCCACGTTCTTCGGCGGCTTGATTTGTTTAAAACGGATGTTAAAACCATGCGAGAAACAAAGGGCCTTGCCTTTCTTTAGATGCGGCTTGATATTATCCTTATAGACCTTGGCCTGCACATGGTCTTGCGTAAGTATCTGGATGATATCGCCTCTCTCGGCTGCCTCGTCTGCGCTCACCGGGAAAAATCCGTCCTTCTTAGCCTGCTCATAATTGGGGGTGCCCTCCAGTTCCGAGACAATCACCCGGCATCCGGAGTCCTTAAGGCACAATGCCTGGCCCCTGCCCTGAATACCGTAGCCGATAATCGCAATCGTCTTATCCTTCAAAAGGTTAAGGTCTGCATCCTTGTCGTAATAAATCTTTGCCATTTCCTTCTCCTCCCTTGTTATTTTAAATAACGCTTAAAAAGGCCTCCACGACCTTGCGGTCATAACGGCTGCCGGCGTATTTTAGCAATTCCTGCTTGGCCTCTTCGGTGCTCAGGGCCTTGCGGTAAGGCCGGTCGCTGGTCATGGCATCAAAACTGTCCGCCACTGCCATAATCCTGGCGCCTATAGGAATATCTTCACCCTTTAAACCGTCGGGATAACCGCTGCCGTCCATACACTCGTGGTGGTGCCGGATGATGCCGCAGAGCCGCGAAAGCGAACGCACCGGTTTGAGTATCCCCTCGCCGATAACGGGGTGGCGGTACATTATCTGCCACTCGTCGGGAGTGAGCGGACCGGGTTTTTTCAGGATGCTGTCGCTGATGCCGATCTTGCCCACATCGTGCAGCTCCCCCGCATTTTTGATATCGTTGATAATTCCCGCCTCGAGATTTAACTTCTGCGCGGCCTTTACCGCATACTGCGAAACGCGGTCGGAATGGCCGCGGCTGTGCGGGTCGCGCGCTTCCACCGCCATTGCCAAAGCCGAAACGGTCCCGACATAAGTCTCTTCGGCGCTCTTATTAAGTCGTTCGTTCTCCAGGGCCACGGCGGTCTGGGAAGCCAGGTTCGAAATAATCAGCAGCTCGTCTTCGCTAAAACTTCCGCCGCTGTATTTACCCGTAACTGCCAGAACCCCGATAAGACGGTTCTGGTAAAGCATCGGCGCGCATAAAAGGGGCGGGACGAAAATTCCCTCTTCGCTGCCGGCGGTCCCGTCGTCCAGCGAAGGAATCAACAAGGGCTTGCGGTGCAGCGCTACCCATCCCGGACCCTCTTCCCCTACGGCAAAACGCATATTTTTAAACTTTTCTTTTATCCCGGAGGCGCTCTTAATGTAAAGTTCCTGCCTTGCCTCATCCAGCACCATAAGTATTCCGGCCTTGGCCCCCAGGGCATTGGCGGTAATCTCGACGATGAGGTCGAGAAAGGCGTCGATGCTGTGCGGGGATGCAAGCCCCGCTGCCAGGCGCGAAAGGACATATTGCGTGACGTGCTTGGATTCCTCCAGCCGCCTGATATTATCCTCAAGGCTCCTGGTAATATCCCGGAAGGTGCGGCTAAGCTGCATAATCTCGTTCTCCTGGGACTCTTTAAGCGCGGCAGAGGGATTATCCTTATTTAAAAGCTGGCTTCCCTGGCGCGCCAGGGCGTTAATCTTGAGGAGAGAGCGGCGCATACCGTAAAAACCCGCCAGGGCCCCGCAGCCGACCAGAAAGATAATCAGCACAAAGGTCCCCTCGGATATCGGGATACCGCCGTACTGACGCCACAATAAAAAAAAGTAGGCGATTACGATAAAGGGCAGAAGCGACATGACAATGAACAAAACGGTAAATTTATAACTTAAAGGGGCGTTCTCTATAGAAGGTAATCTGGGATTAGGAGCCATCTTAATCCAGGCTGATGGCAACCTTACCGGTGCGCACTAATTCCTTTATCCCGAATTGAGCAAGGCTTTCCAGCAGCTGCCTAATCCGCTCCTGTTCGTCCATCGCGCCGATGATGGCAAGGTTGTCCTTATGTTTAATCAGGCACGCCAGATATTTGCTTAAGACCCCTTCAAGTTTGGCCTTGTCCTTAGACGGGCAATTCACCTTGACGAGGACCAGCTCCCTTTCGGCGTGCTCCTTTTTGGTAAAATCCGTAATCTTGATGACATCAATGAGCTTGTGCAGTTGTTTTTTTATCTGCTCCAGGATCTTCTCGTCCTCTGCCTCCACCACCATTGTTAAATAGGAGATAGTCGGGTCAAGGGTCTCGCTTACCGCCAGGGAGGCGATGTTGTAACCGCGGGCGCTGAACAACCCCGCGATACGCGCCAGGACGCCGGGTTTATTTTCTACTATTGCCGCGATAGTGTGTCTCATTATGCCAATCCGTCGATCATATTGTTAATGGCTTCGCCCGCCGGGACCATCGGATAAACGTTTTCTTCCGGCTCAATCTGAAAATCAATAAATACCGTGTTATCCGCCGTAATGGCGCGGTCCAAGGCAGGGCGCACCTCTTCTTTTTTGGTTACCCGCAAACCCACTGCGCCGTAACTCTCCGCGAGTTTGACGAAGTCCGGATTATAGAGGCAGGTGTGGGAATAACGTTTCTTGTAAAAAAGCTCCTGCCACTGCCGCACCATCCCGAGATAGCCGTTATTCAATATCGCCACCTTTACGTTGATTTTATTGCAGACGCAGGTCGCCAGTTCCTGGATGTTCATCTGGATGGAGCCGTCGCCGGCAATATCAAATACTGTTTTTTCAGGGCAGCCTAACTTTGCGCCCATCGCAGCGGGAAAGCCATAACCCATCGTGCCCAAACCGCCGCTGGAGATAAAGCTGCGCGGATGGCTGTATTTATACCACTGCGCTGCCCACATCTGGTTCTGCCCTACCTCGGTAGTAATAATGGCTTCGCCCCTGGTCGCCGCCTCAATCTGCTCAATGACATACTGCGGCTTAAGTTTGCCGTTTTCCTTATATTTCATCGGGTGTTTTTTCTTCCAGTCTTCAACCGCCTTAAGCCACTCCGAGATATCGGCGGGCTCTTCAAGTTCCTCGAGCAACTGCCCGAGTACATTCTTGGCATCGCCTACTACCGGAATCTCCACCCCGACATTCTTGCTGATGGATGAAGGGTCAATATCAATATGAATGATTTTGGCGCCTTTGGCAAAAACATCCAGCCTTCCGGTGACGCGGTCGTCAAAACGCGCGCCTACCGCGATAATAACATCCGCTCCCATGATAGCGTAGTTGGCATAGGCAGTGCCGTGCATCCCCAGCATCCCCAGCGATAAAGGATGGGCGCTCGGGAAGCCGCCGATCCCCATTAAAGTCCAGGTTACCGGAATGTTCAGCCGCTCTGCTAATTCCCGCAGTTCCTGATGCGCGCCGGAGCTGATTACCCCTCCGCCGGCGTAGATAATCGGCCTTTTGGCCCTGGAAATCAATTTAGCGGCCTTTTTAATCTGACCGGGGTGACCGAAATAAGTGGGCTTGTAACCGCGGATTTCTATTTCTTCGGGCCAGATAAATTCGGTCTCCTGCAATTGGACATCGCTTGGGATATCAATCAATACGGGACCGGGCCTTCCGGTTGAAGAAATATGCATTGCCTCGCGTACCACCCGCGCGACATCTTTGACGTTCTTCACGAGGTAATTATATTTGGTAATCGGTCGGGTAATACCGGTGACATCCGCCTCCTGGAAGGCATCGTTGCCGATAACCGAGGTCTTCACCTGCCCGGTAATCGCAACTATCGGAATGGAGTCCATATAGGCAGTCGCGATGCCGGTGGTCAAATTGGTGGCGCCCGGCCCTGATGTGGCAACGCATACCCCGGGCTTGCCGGTTGCGCGGGCATAGCCGTCGGCAGCGTGGGCTGCCCCCTGTTCGTGCCGGGTGAGGATAAACCTGATATCGCTGTCGTAGATTTTGTCGAAAAGCGGCAACACCTGGCCTCCGGGATAACCGAACATTATCTCGACGCCTTCGCGCTTTAAGCTCTCGATTAGAATCTGTGCGCCGTTGATTTTCATCTTACCTTAATATTGCTCCTTTGTCTGCCGAAGATACTAACTTGGAATAACGCGCCAGATAACCCGTCTTAATCTTGGGCGGTAAGGGCTTAAAATGTTTCAGCCTCTTGCTGATCTCCTCGCTACCGAGCCGCACGCTCAATTTCCTCTTCGCTATCTCTATATCGATTATATCACCGTCCTTCAAAATAGCAATCGGTCCCCCTGCCGAGGCCTCGGGCGAAATATGGCCGATGCAGGGACCCTTGGTGCCGCCGGAAAACCTTCCGTCGGTAATCAGGGCCACGGACTCAGCTAAACCCATCCCTACGATTGCCGAAGTCGGGGCAAGCATCTCGCGCATACCCGGACCGCCGGCAGGCCCTTCGTAACGGATTACGATGACCTCGCCTCGACGGATGCGGTTATTGAGGATTGCCTGCATCGCCTCTTCCTCGCAGTTAAAGACCCTTGCCTTGCCGCTGAATTTCATCATCTTTGGGCTGACTGCAGACTGCTTAACCACCGCGCCCTGCGGTGCCAGGTTGCCGTAGAGAACCGCAATCCCGCCCTGCTGGTGATAAGCGCGGTTTAAGGGCCGCAGCACCTCCTGGTCGTGAATCGCGGCGCGGTCGGCAATATCAAAAATTTTCAGGCCGCTGGCAGTAACCACGTTGTGCAGTTTAGGCCTTAGTCTCTTTAACACCGCGGGTATGCCGCCGGCGTGCTCCAAGTCTTCCATAAAATGCGGGCCCGCAGGCTCGAGGTTCGTAATATGCGGGGTCTTCCTGCTGATTCCATCAAAGGTCTTCAAGTCTAATTTTATTCCCGCTTCATGGGCAATCGCCATCAAATGCAGCACGGTATTGCTGGAGCCGCCCAGCGCCATATCCACGGTAATGGCGTTTTCTAAAGACCTTTCCTTAATAATATCCAGGGGCTTGATATTCTTCCTTACCAGTTTCACGATGCGCTCGCCGCTGGCCTGGGCAATCCTCCTCTTTCTGGCCGAAGCCGCCATAGCCGTCGCGCAGCCGGGAAGGGACATGCCCATGGCTTCGGTAATACAAGCCATCGTGTTAGCGGTATACAGGCCCTGGCAGGAACCTGCGCCGGGACAGGCCTCCATCTCCAGGCAGGCCAGTTCCTCGTCGGAAATTTCGCCTCTTTTTGCCCGCGATAACCCCTCATAGGTATCATGCACAAAGGCAAGCTTCCTTTCTTTATAACGGCCGGAGAACATCGGCCCGGCGGTAACTACTATCGTCGGAATATTCAGGCGCGCCGCGCCCATGAGCATCCCGGGAGTAATCTTATCGCAGTTAGTAAGGCAGACAACGCCGTCTAACTGGTGGGCGTTACAAACGGTCTCAATGATATCCGCCACGGTTTCTCTTAAGGCAAGGGGATAGCACATCCCCAGATGCCCCATGGCGATACCGTCGCAGATACCCGGCACCCCGAACAAAAACGGCACCCCGCCGCCGTAACAGACTCCCCGCTCAATGAAACGCTCTAAATCGCGCATACCGATATGCCCGGGTATTAAATCCGTAAAGGAAGTGGCGATGCCGATAAACGGCCTGTCTAAGTCGTCCCTGCTTAGACCCGTAGCATGTAAAAGCGCGCGGTGCGGAACACGCTCTAGACCTTTCTTAATCTTATCTGAACGCATATTTTTTCTCCTGTGTTTTTAATTACTAGTTACTCGTTACTAGTTTACTAGTTACTAAAAATCAATCCGCTCCTTCGCTATCGTGCGGGAGGTTCCCGGCTGTTTCGTTGCGCTTACGGATAATCACGCGCTTTAACACCACGTACTTATCCACCAGCTCTTTATTATTAACAGTATTCAACTGCTTAAAAAGGAAGTCAAACTTTTCCTCGATTTCGGCGGCGATGGCGCTCCGTACCCCTTGAGGCAGACCCATAATATCCTTCTTGAAAGGGCCGAGGGCCTTTTTGCGGGTCTTATAGATAAACTGCTCTTCGGTCTCCCCTTCCTTTCTTTCCGCCGCGCAATTTATTTTAAGCCACTCGTAGATTTTTACCCTTAAATCCGCGGGAAAATGTTTTGATTCATAGATCATGTTCTGGAATTCGGTTGCCAGGTGCACCTCGGCAGTATCCACCTCCGGGAACTTATGGAAGGCCTCCTGCGGCAGGGTTGAGGCGCCGTGCTGCACTGCTCCGGCCAGGCCGAATTCCTCGCGGGCAATCTTTGAGAGCGTCTTTAAGGTATCGAAGTCCAGTTTTACCTGGGCTACGCTGCCGTCCGGCAGGACTACGCCGCCGTGGGAGGTTCCGGTCTGCACGCTTATCTTGCTCAAGCCGGTGCGGCCCTTGCGCAGCCTTTCTTTATAACCCTGCATAAATGCGCGCAACTCTTCGGGCGTAGAGTTCTTACTTCCTACTTCTCCGATTTCACCGCCCACCGAAACTTCAATCCCGCGGGGCTGAATCTGCCGGATAAACTGGGTAAGCTTGGCGCAGACCTCGTAATTATTAAGCTGCTGCTTTTTGATATCGCTTTTGGATAAATCCACCAAAGTCGAGGAATCGATATCAATATTGTAAAAACCCGCCTCCACCGCCTCGCTGATTAAAGACTTCAGTCCTTCGACTTCTTTAACGGGGCCTTCGCTGAATTTTTTGGGATTGACCTGGAAATGGTCCCCCTGGATGAAAACCGCTCCCTTAAAGCCTTCTTTAACCGCGGCAGCCAGAATCACTGCCGCATACTCTGCCGGCGGCTGAGCGGTATAACCCATTTCGGACTTGGCAATTTCAAAGATAAAGGCGCCGGTGTTATTCTTTTTGGCGACCCGAAAGATTGCGCGCGCCAAATCATAACTGAGACTCCTTAAATTAATCGCCGGGACGGTAAAGCCGTTGAATTCGCCCTTACCCCGTGCCATATAAAAGTTATGAATACTGCTGGGATAAACCCCTTTTTTATAAGCGATGTTTGAGATTTTCTTGGCAAGTTTGGTCTTAACTGCGGTGTCGTCGCTTAGCGCCAGCGCGGAAACTATTTTGTCCATATCCAGCGGCCTTCTCCCCATTGCGATATTCCTCCTTAGGTCAAGGTCTTGATTAAACTGTAGAGTTTGTCCGTTTCAAATTTCTTCTTGGCGATAGCGGTGGTAAAATCTACGGTGGTGATTTTACCGCAACATAGCCCTACCGCGAGGTCGGACTTGCCGCCGGCAAGGCAATCTACCGCTGCCTCGCCTAACTTCAGGGCGAGCTCGCGGCTAAGCGCAGTAGGCCTTCCGCCTCTTTGCACGTGCCCTAATACCACTGCTCTGGTTTCAAGCCCGGTAATCTCGGTAATCTTTCTGGCAATGTCCTCGGCATGACCGGCGCCTTCCGCTACCACGATAATCCAGCTGACCTTGCCTTTGATATTGCCTTCGACGATATCATTACAGGCCGCCTCCAGGTCAAACTTTCTCTCCGGGATAATCGCTTCCTCGCAGCCGCCGACTAAAGCCACGGTAAGGGCGATAAAACCGCTATCCCTGCCCATCACCTCCACCACAAAAATCCGCTCCATCGAGGTGGCGGTATCGCGGATATTGTCAATGGCAGCCAACGCCGTATTAATAGCGGTGTCCACCCCTATCGTCATATCTATGCCGTTGATATCATTATCAATAGAAGCGGGGATGCCGACGCAGGGTATATGATATCTGGTGCCGAAGTCATGGGCGGCTTCAAAACTGCCGTTACCGCCGATTACGACCAGCCCGTCTATATTATTCTTCTTTATAGTACCAAGTGCCCTCTCCTGGCCTTGCGCGGTAGTGAACTCCGGGCAGCGGGCAGTCTTAAGTATCGTGCCGCCGGTATTGATGATGCCGGAAACCGCGCGGTGGTCCAGCATCCTCATCTCTTCATTAATCAGCCCCCACCAGCCGCGCAATACCCCGAACACCTCTATCTTCTTGTAGATAGCGTGCCGCACCACCGCGCGGATGGCCGCGTTCATCCCCGGGGCATCACCGCCGGTAGTCAGGACTGCAATGCGCTTTATCAAGTGCCTAACTCCCAACTGGCAAGATACTTCTTCTGTTCCTTCGTAAGGACGTCTATTTTAATACCTAAAGATTTTAATTTCAAATCCGCAACTTTATGGTCCAGTTCCGCCGGGACGCCATAAACATCATTGCTTAATTTCTTATGGTTGCGGGCGATATACTCGACGCTTAACGCCTGGTTGGCGAAGGACATATCCATCACCTGTGCGGGGTGACCTTCGGCAGCCGCGAGGTTAATCAGCCTGCCCTCGCCTAAAACGTAAATCTTACGGCCGTCCTTTAAAATATACTCATCCACAAAATCCCGGATGCGTTTTTTCGCGCGGGCTAACTTTGCCAGAGCCGGGATATCGACCTCGACATTAAAATGCCCGGAGTTGGCGACGATGGCGCCGTCCTTCATTGCCTTGAAATGCTCTTGACGGATAACGGCAGTGTCGCCGGTAGTGGTAACAAAGATATCGCCGATTTTAGCTGCCCGGGCAATCGGCATAACCTGGAAGCCGTCCATCGCTGCCTCAAGGCCGCGCAAAGGGGAAACCTCAACTATAATCACCTTAGCGCCCATGCCGTTAGCGCGCATTGCCACGCCTTTACCGCACCAGCCGTAACCGCAGACTACGAAATTCGCGCCTGCCAGTAATTTATTGGTGGCGCGCACAATCCCGTCAACCGTGGATTGGCCGGTGCCGTAGCGGTTATCAAAAAGGTGCTTGGTGGAGGCGTCATTTACCGCAATAATGGGATAACGTAATTTTCCTTCCCGCGCCAAGGCGCGCAACCTTATCACGCCGGTAGTGGTCTCTTCGGTGCCGCCGATGATATTGCGGTGCTTTTCGGGACTGCGGCGGTGTATGGTGCTCACTAAATCCGCGCCGTCATCCATGGTGATATCCGGCCGGGAAGCCAGCGTCGCCTTAATATGCTTATAATAAGTTGCGGTGTTTTCGCCTTTAATTGCAAAAACCGGAATTTTTGCATCCCTGACCAAAGAAGCGGCCACGTCATCCTGGGTGGAGAGCGGATTGGAGGCGCAAATCGCCACCTCGGCCCCGCCTCTTCTTAGCACCTCGGCCAACACCGCGGTCTCGGTAGTAACGTGTAAACAGCAGGAAACCTTCAGGCCCCTTAACGGGCGCTGTCTTTGGAAACGCTCTGCTATCAGCCTTAAGACCGGCATATTGTTCCTGGCCCATTCAATCCTCAAGCCGCCCTTTTTCGCTAATTTAATATCCTTAATATCATACCTCATTAAATCTCCTTATGTTAAGTAACTAGTAAACTAGTAACGAGTAACTAGTAATTTTTGTAATCAGTAATCCGTAAATCGTAATCCGTAATCTTTTGTTCCTAAAAATTACCATTTACGGTTTACGAATTACGCTTTACGGCCTTTAATTACCAGTTACTGAATTACTAGTTACTAAATCTATAATCTCTTTGCCTGCCTCTTTAATGCCGCCGCTTTGTCGAGGTTCTCCCAGCTGAATTCCGGTTCGGTCCTGCCGAAATGGCCGTAGCAGGCGGTTTTTCGGTAGATAGGACGCAGGAGGTCCAATTCTTTAATCATCCCGCGGGGAGTAAGATCGAAGTTGGCGCGGATGAGTTTATCGAATGCGGCCTCCGAAAGCCTGCCCGTACCAAAGGTATCTATCATAATCGCCAACGGCTCAGCCCGACCGATAACATAAGCAAGATGGATAAGACATTTATCCGCGAGGCCCGCCCCCACGACATTCTTGGCAATGTATCTGGCCGTATAAGCTGCGGAGCGGTCCACCTTGGTGGGGTCTTTACCGGAGAAGGCGCCCCCTCCCGTCGCAACTACCCCGCCGTAAGTATCGACCACAATTTTCCTGCCGGTCATCCCGGTATCGGACTGCGGCCCGCCTACCACGAACTTGCCGGTTTCGTTCACGTAGTATTTGGTATTCTTATCGATGTACCCTTTTAAAACGGGCCTGGCGATAACCTCAATCATCTCCTGGCGCGCCTTTTTAGTAATCTTATTCTTGGTGGAATCAAGGATCTCGTCGGTGTGCTGACAGGCAAGGACTACGGAATCAACCCTTACCGGATGCGAATCGTGATACTCTACCGTTACCTGGGATTTACAGTCGGGGCCGAGATACTTCAAGACTCCCTGCCGCCGCACATCCGCAATGCGCTTTACCAGTTTATGCGCCATCATAATCGGCAAAGGCATCAACTCCGGGGTTTCCCTGCAGGCATACCCCATCATAAAACCCTGGTCGCCTGCCCCGCCCTTATCCACCCCCTGGGAAATATCCGGAGACTGGCTGTGGATGATGCTGATAATGGCGCAGGTGTGGTAATCAAAACCGTATTTGGGATGGGTGTAACCTATCTCCTTTAATAAATTACGCGTGAGGTTCTGCACGTCCACATAACTCGTAGTGGTAATCTCGCCCCCCACAATCAAAAGCCCCATCGTAACGTAAGTCTCACAGGCAACCCTGCCGTAAGGGTCAAGCCGCAGGACCTCGTCGAGCACGGCATCGGATATCTGGTCGCAGACCTTGTCCGGATGCCCCTCACCTACCGATTCCGAAGTAAAAAAATGCTTGCGTGCCGTCATAAAGACTCCCCTTCCTTTAAAAAATATTTGTTCGCCTCTTTATAAAATCTATATTGGCCGATGTCGTACCAGCGGCCGCGGAATATAAAACCGTATACCTTGCTTTTGCGGCGCAGCCAGTCGATATAAAATCCCGTAGCATCCTTTTTATTGCCCTTTGACTTAAGGTATTCTTTTATCAGCCCCAGCTTCTGGCGGGGAAAATAGTAGAGACACATCGCCACCAGGCTTGACTGCAGCTTGCGCGGCTTCTCTTTAAAATCGGCAATCCTGTTTTTGGCATCCAGTTTTACTACCCCGTATTTAACCGCCTGCGACCTGCTCCTGATATCGTAGACACCGATTGCCGGATAAGGTTGGCTATCCCTGGCAAAAGATACAAACTCCCTTAAATCTCCGTCAAAAAGATTATCCCCACCGACGACCAGAAGGTCGCTCTTCAGGCGTTTTTTATTGACCGCGAAATACATATCGCCGATTGCGCCGCGGCGGTCGGCATTGCTCCTGGTCAGGTCATCGATAATACTGATACGCTTGCTGCAGATTACCGATTTTGACCATTTCTTAAACTTCCCGGCGAACTTGCTGTTGGCGATAACGATAATTTCGTCAACCTCATTTATGCTGTCGAGTTTATCCAGGATGTAATCAATGAGCGGCCGGCCGGCAACCTCAAGGAGCGGCTTGGGATATTCTTTGGTTAAAGGGTACAAACGCGTAGCATAGCCCGCGGCCAGGATAAGCGCCTTCATCTATTATTTTTAGCTTTCGGCTAATTTTTTCTTTAAATAAGTAACCCGCTCTACCGGAGTAGGGTCTATCCCGTAAAGGACCGCCAGATACAGCGAAACAAAATCTCCGATATAGATGAGCGAGAACATCCGCGCTAAAAGGCCCTCGCCCTGCGAATAAATTTCGACGACATTGACGCCCTCTTTTGAGAGAATCTCTCTGGTAATATCCATCCTCCGGTTAACCCGCGGGTGCAGGCCGCGGTCCCGAAGCATGATAACCAGAAAATTCCTGAACAGTTTTTGCGGATGCTCCCAGCCCATAATCTCGTTATGGTTCATCTCCGGAAAGACGTGGGTAGATGCCAGGGACTTGGAATTTTCGTTGAGCTGGCCGCGGAAACGCGTGGCTACGACATCAAAGTGTATTGAACCGGAATAGATAACCGCAAACTTATTGAAAAGTTTGCGTGCTACATATTTAGCGACGTTGTCGCGCAGGCCAATCGCGGGATTAAGCTTGTTGCGCTTCAAATCTTCCAGCACTGTTATGGTCCTATCGATGGAGACCGCAACATCTTTGCTTAAACCCAGCCGCGCCAATACGCATAAAGGTATAATGCTTAAATACCCCAGGGAACAGCGCGGAGGCAGGCCTGCGGGTATCTCAATAAAGGTAACGTTATCCCGCCGGCAATTGTCCCTTAGGGCGCCGCCGCAAGATACCGCGATGATGCTGGCGCGCTTCTCTCTGGCCTGATGGTAAGCGCTTAAGGTCTCCTCGGTATTGCCGGAATAACTCACGATAAAAACCAGGGTTGAGCTATCTACATAAGCGGGCAGGTCATATTCGCGCACCACCTGTATCGGGAGTTTACTTTCGAAGTAAAGATAGGAGCGCACTAAATCCGCCCCGATTGCCGAACCGCCCAGCCCAGCAAAGACAATCTTGCGAAAATCTCTTTGCGCAAAAAGTATGTTCGCCTTGGCTGCCAAATCCTGGGCAGCGCGGCATTGCAGGGGAAAATCCAGCAACAGGCCCAGCATATCGGACTTATCAAGCTTTTTTATGGCGGTGCTTAAATTTTTCATGACCTTCCTCTTTATGATTATTTTGAAGCCAGTATCTCTATGAGTTTCGCCTGGCTGAATTCTTCTACTTCCTTGCCGGTAGAGAGCGTCATAGCCTTGTGGGCGATACGCTGGGCATCCTTAACGCTGATGGAACGGATGACGTATTTTATTTCCGGGATAAGCAGCGGCGGGACACTGAATTCATCGAGGCCTAAGCCCAGAAGTATCAGGGCGAATGCCGGCTCGCCCGCCATTTCGCCGCACATCCCTACCCAGACACCGGCCTTATGCGCGGCATCAATAACATTCTTGATCATCCTTAAGACTGCGGGGTGCGCCGGATCATACAGGTAAGCGACCTTTTCGTTGGTGCGGTCTACCGCCAGGGAATACTGGATGAGGTCGTTGGTGCCGATGCTGAAGAAATTCGCTTCGCGGGCCAAGAGATCCGCGGTCATCGCTGCCGAAGGGACTTCAATCATCGCCCCCACTTCAATATTATCGTCAAAAGGTACGCCCTTCTTTTTTAACTCATCTTTGGCTTCCTTCAGGATGACATTGGCCTGTTTCAATTCGTCAATACCCGAAATCATCGGGTACATCAGTTTCAATTTTCCGTGCACCGACGCCTTTAATATCGCACGCAGCTGCAGTTTAAAGACATCCGGCCGCGCCAGGCAGAAACGGATGGCGCGCCAACCCAGGAAAGGCTGCATCTCCCGCGGTATCTCAAACTGTGACAGGAACTTGTCCCCTCCCAAATCCAGGGTACGGATAATTACCGGATACGGCTTCATCTCTTCGGCAACATACTTATAGGCCTGGTAATGCTCCTCCTCGGTAGGCAGGTCCTTGCGGTTCATATAGAAATACTCGGTGCGGTACAGTCCGATCCCCTGGCCGCCGTGCAGGCGCACTGCCGGCACCTCATCGGGCAACTCGATATTAGCGGAGATCTCTATTTTTTTGCCGTCCTGCGTAACCGCCGGCAGGTCCTTGACCGCCCAGAACCTCGCCGATACCCCCTTTAATTTCTCCAGTTCTTGGGCATAGGTATCGAGGGTTTCCTGGTCGGGGTCAACGATGATAACGCCCATGCTGCCGTCTACGATCAGGGTATCGCCGCTCTTAATCTTAACAGTCGCCTCTTCGGTACCGACTACCGCGGGTATCTCTAAGGATTTCGCCATAATCGCGGTGTGGGAGGTCTTGCCGCCGATATCGGTGACAAATGCCGAAACATTGCGCTTATGCATGGCAGCGGTATCCGAAGGGGACAGATCGTGCGCCACAACGACTACCTTTTCCTTTAAATCCTCAAGGATGGTTTTCTTCTTACCCAAGAGATTGCGCAAGACCCTTTTACCCACATCGTTTACATCCGAGATGCGCTCCTTAAGGTATTCGTCTTCGATCCTGGAAAAAACATCCACATATTTTTTGAGAACCTGCGAAAAGATATAGGCGACGCATAGCCGTTCCTTTTTCAGGCGCGAAATGACCTCTTCGATAAGCACACGGTCTTCGAGGACCAAAAGGTGCGCCTCAAAGATTTCCGCCTCCTCCTGGCCGAGGTCGCCGGCAATCCTTTTCTGCAGGTCGAGGATCTCCCGGCGCGTCTGAATGAGCGCTTCCTCAAAAAGCTGTATCTGCAGCGGTATCTCGCTTTCGGCTATCGGCTGCTTCTCGATATTAAACTCTTCCTTGCCGACCCTGAAGGCCTTGCCGATAGCGATTCCGCCGGCCGCGGCTATACCTTTGAGTTTTATCATCGTCTATTTTACTCCTCGCCGTTTAAAATCTTTTCCAACTCCACCACCGCCGATTCCGCGTCGTTACCTTCGATCTCAAGCATAATATGCGCACCCTTTTCCGCACCGAGCATTAAAATCCCCATAATGGATTTACCGTTCACCTCTTCCCTGCCGCGCCTGACGGTAACCTTCGAATCAAACTTATTGGCTATCTGCACGAAAAGCGCTGCGGGGCGGGCGTGCAATCCCTGCTTATTATTGACGGTCAACTTCTTCTTAACCAGGGCCATGGTAAGCTAGGCCTCCTCAATAAGACCGAAAATGATCCTGGCAAGTCTTGCCGGGTCATGCCTCACCAGATTGTTTTCGGTCATAACAATGTTATCTTCAAGCGCGCGGTAACCCATCTTTTTAATATTATCTATATCGCTTATCACGGGGTAAGACCCTTCCTGTTCGTAACGCTGCAGGATCTCGCGCGGGATAGGCCCGTTGTTCACGATACAATATTCAAATATGCGCTGGTGCGTATGGTTGACAAAGGTGCCGATGTGGTCAGACACCTTATAGCCCTCGGTCTCGCCGGGCTGGGTCATGATATTACATACGTATATCTTAATCGCCGCCGAGGCTACGATCGCCTCGGTGATATCCTTGATTAAAAGGTTGGGCAGGATGCTGGTATAAAGCGAACCCGGCCCGAAGATAACAACCTGCGCCTCTCCAATCGCCCTGATCGCCTCGGGATTAGCCGCCGGATAACCGGGCTTCAGCATCAGCTTCTCAATAACTTTGCGCGTGCGGGGGATCTGGTTTTCGCCTTCGGTAACCGTGCCGTCCGCGTGGCGCGCCGCCAGGACTACATTATCCAGAGTCGAAGGTATTACCTGTCCTTTAAGCGCGAGGACCTTGCTTGTCTCGCGGATGGCCTTTTCAAAATCACCGGTCAGCTGCGTCATCACGGTGATAAAAAGGTTGCCGAAATTATGGCCCGCCATGTCTGAGCCCTCGCCGAAACGGAATTGAAACAGGTCGCGCATCAAAGTCGGGGCGTCCGCGAGTGCCACCAGGCAGTTACGGATGTCGCCGGGAGGCAAAATATCGAATTGCTCCCTCAAGCGTCCCGAAGAACCGCCGTCATCGGCAACCGTTACGATTGCGCTGATATTCGAGGAATACTCCTTGAGCCCCGTCAGAAGCACGGATAAACCCGTGCCGCCGCCCACTACCACAACTTTGGGGCCCCGGCCCAGCTGCCTTCTTTGATAAAGGATATCGACCAACTGTGCATCGCGCGAAGGCATGAAGACCGCGACCAGAGAACGCATCAGGTTTTTTATCGCGAGTATCAGAATAATGATACCGCAGGTCAATACTACCGCATAAAGAGCGCGCACTACCCAGTATTCCCCGGTATGCAGGTTGCTGGAGCCGATCACAATAAGGATAACCCCGAAACTGCCCAGACCTATCCAGCGCTTTATCCCCATCCCGGGATAAAACCATTTAAAAAGACCTTTGAAGCGCGGTAAGGTAGCCTTCATATCAGATCTTCTTTTCATCCTCCTGGCTGATTATCTTAATAACCGCAGCGGCATCGCCGCAAGCCTTAAGATTATCGCGGAAATATTTATCCTTTAAAAGCCGCGAGATGCGCGCCAGGGCCTTAAGATGCGGACCGGCAGAATCCTGGGGGGCTAACAGCAAAAAGAATATATAAACCATTTCGCCGTCCAGGGAATCGAAATCCACGCCTTTCTTGGAAAGCCCGAATGCCGCCACCAGCCTTTTGACGTATTCGAATTTGGCGTGCGGTATGGCGACGCCCTGGCCGATGGCAGTAGAACCCAGGGATTCCCTGTTCATTAAGGCGTCAATAAGTTTGGGACGTTTATCTTTTTCCACTTCGCCCGCTGCGATAAGCGCGTCGACTAATTCTCTCATGACGCCTTCCTTATCGCTGGACTTTAAATCAGTGACGATTGCCCTGGCTGACAAAAAATCCGTGATTTTCATAGATGTTGTCTCCTTTTCTGTTTCCGATTGTTTGCTGTTCTACGGTGTTCCCTTTTAAACTGGAGCGGCGGACGGGACTTGAACCCGTGACATCCTGCTTGGCAAGCAGGCATTCTACCGCTGAATTACCGCCGCGTCTGACTGCCGATAGCATCTATCCACGTCTGCATTCTCAGGCAGGCGTCTTTGCTATTGATATATAGACAACAGGTTCCAAATTTTAACTTTTTATTCTGTATATTTTGGCCTGTTAATATTTGAGGCTTAATAAACTGCTCCCGCGGAACCCTTAAAATATGCGACCAATACGAAATAGCTTGCCTACTATCTATGTCGGGATATAAAAATAATCCTATGCGCCAATCTTTACTGTCTATATCTCTAAAATATCTTTGTAAAAACTTAGAATAAAAACTCAGTAGCTTTGAATCAGAATTAGTAAAAGCTAATTGATATCTCCTATAGTTTTTGTTAAGACGGGTCCCTTCAGCCCAGTAAAGCACGACCCCGGAAAGAAATAAGGGATTGTTTTTATATTTCTCAAATAATTCGCTAGCCGAATTTTTTACAGATAAATCTCTGCGGCGCCTTTTTAGTATCCGCGCATGATTCATTATTGAGATTTGCTCTTTCATTGTAACAATCGCTAGCCGTCTTAGTTTTAACTTAATTGCGGACGGAGGGATTTGGACCCCCAAGGGTTACCCCATATGGTCCTAAGCCATACGCGTATACCAGTTCCGCCACGTCCGCGTCATTTACTTTAAAATAACCTGCGGATTTGGGAACGTGCATGAGAAAAATAGTGAGCCACCCGCGACTCGAACGCGTCGCGCATCCGCGCTCGCCATAGGGGCTTCCCGCCCCTCTGGCGCTCCCCGCCTGCGGCGGGTCGCTGTCACCCCGAAAGCGCGGGGGAATTTTTCCCCCGCAGCCCCCTTGGCGTTCTCCTCGCGGAGACAATTCGTGAGCCACCCGCGACTCGAACGCGGCACACCCACCTTAAAAGGGTGGTGCTCTACCAGATGAGCTAGTGGCCCGAAAATTACACTAAAATTCCAGAACCTCTTTTTCTTTATTTTTTAAAAGCTCTTCGACCTTCGCGATGTACTGGTCTACTAATTTCTGCAATTCGTCGATGCTGCGGAACTTATCGTCCTCAGAGATGGCCTTGTCTTTTTCTAATTTCTCCAGGGTTTCCTTGGTGTCCCTTCTGATGGTGCGCAGCGAAATCCTGCCGTCCTCCGCCATCTTATGCACCACCTTCACCAGCTCCTGACGCCTCTCCTGAGACAGAGGCGGCACTGAAAGCCGGATTACCCTGCCGTCATTAGAAGGAGTAATCCCCAGGCTTGACTTCATGATTGCTTTTTCGATCTCCGCGATAGCGCTTATATCCCAGGGTTGTATCAGGATGAGGTGCGTATCGGGAACGGATATGGAGGCCAGTTGTTTTATCAGGGTCATCGTGCCGTAATAATTGATGTGCAACCCCTCGACGAGGCTGGGGCTGGCCCTGCCGGTCCTGACCTCGGAATATTCACGCGTCACCGATTCCACGGCCTTCTTCATCTTATCTTCGCTGCCATGTAATACTTCTTTAACGGTCATCTGCGTCCCCTCCCCAAAAAATCTAATTTACGATCGTCCCGACCTTTTCCCCCAATACCACGCGTTTGATATTGCCTTCTCTATTGATATTAAAAACGATGATGGGAATTTTTTTATCCATGCACAAGGTAACCGCCGTGGCATCCATGACCTTTAAACCCTTTTTCACGACATCGATGTATTTTACCCGGCTAAACTTCCGGGCGTTTTTCACTTTAAAGGGGTCGGCGGAATAGATACCGTCGACCTTGGTGGCCTTCAGTATTGCGCCGGCATTAATCTCCATCGCCCGCAGCGCCGCAGCGGTATCGGTGGTAAAATAAGGGTTGCCCGTGCCTGCCACAAATATCAGGATCCTGCCTTTTTCCAGGTGGCGGATGGCGCGCCTGCGGATATAGGGCTCGGCAATCCTTTCCATCTCAATGGCGGTCATCACGCGGGTAGGCATACCGTTCTTTTCCAGGGCATCCTGCAGTGCCAGACCGTTTATTACCGTCGCCAGCATTCCCATATAATCCGCTACGGAGCGGTCCAGATTTAACCCCTGGGAATCGATATTTTCCTGTCCGCGCAGAATATTACCCGCGCCCAGAACAATCGCCACATCCACGCCCAGAAACCGGATTTCTTTAATCTGCCGGGAAAGAACCGACAATACCGCCTGGTCTATGCCGTGGGACTTCTTTCCCTGCAGGGCCTCGCCGCTGAGTTTCAGAACTATCCTCTTATAAGCCGCTTTGGGTTTCATTCTCCCAGCCTGTAGCGCAGGAACCGGCGCACCGTAATGTTCTCATTAAACTTCGCTATGATGCTGCCGAGGTAATCCTTGACGGTAATATTCGTGTCTTTAATAAAAGGCTGCTCCAGAAGGCAATTATTTTTATAGAATAATTCCTTATCGTGTTCTTTTTTGATAATTTCCGCGGGGACGTCCTCCCTCTTGATATAGGAGGGGCTGGAGGCGGCAATCTGCATCGCGAGGTCCTTGGTAAACTGCGCGAATTCGCTGCTGCGGGAGACAAAATCCGTCTCACAGTTCACCTCCAATAAAACCCCGATCTTGTTTCCGGTGTGGACATAGGCCTCAATCCTGCCTTCCCCGGTCGCCCTGCCCTGTTTATTGGCGACTATCTCCAGGCCGCGCTTGCGTAAAATCGCGACCGCCTTCTGGATGTCTCCGCCGGCCTCCTCCAGGGCCTTCTTGCAATTTGCGATACTTGCCGCAGTAATGCTTCTTAATTCCTTAATCAGTTCCAGCGATATTGCCATTGCCGACCTTTACCTTTCCTGTCTTTTAGGTTTGAATTATGCGGTGGTGCGTTTAGGGTGTGCCCTCTTCCTGGGGCGCTTGGAATCTTCGTCTTCGGGCGCTGCTTCTTCCACGATCTCCTCAACCTCTTTAATCTTGACTTCCTCATCCGGCAAGATTGCCGCCGCTTCCTCCTCCTTGGGCTTAAGCGCTACCCCGCTCTCCGACAAATAAGAAAGGAATTTCTTCCTGCCTTCGATAACCGTATCCGCAATGATACTGGTAATGAGCCGCACGGATTTGGTAGCATCGTCATTGCCGGGTATGGGATAATCGATAATATCCGGGTTGCCGTTGGTATCGATAAGGCCTACGATCGGGATACCCAGGCGCCTGGCCTCATCTACCGCCGTAGATTCCTTCTTGGTATCCACGATAAATATCGCCCCCGGCATCTCTTCCATATGGACGATACCGCCGAAATTTTTCTTTAACTTGAAGAGCTCCTTTTCCAGGCGCGCCACCTCTTTTTTGGTTAACTTCACGAAAGTGCCGTCCTCCCGCATCCTTTCGATATCCTGCAAGCGCGTAATCCTCTTCTTTATGGTCGAAAAATTGGTCAGCAGCCCCCCTGGCCAGCGCTCGGTAACGTAATGCATCCCGCAACGGCCTGCCTCCTGGAGAACTACATCCTGGGCCTGCTTTTTAGTCCCCACAAACAACACCGGTTCGCCCTTGGAGGTAATCTCCCGCAAGAATTCCCTAGCTTTCTCCAAGGCGGCAGCGGTCTTCTCTAAATCAATGATATAAATACCGCTTCTTTTACCGAAGATAAACCTCTTCATCTTGGGGTTCCAGCGCGAAGTCCTGTGGCCGAAATGCACCCCTGCTTCCAAAAATTGTTTGATTAGCTCTAGAGACAATTAAACTCCCCCTTTCATTTTCTTAATTAAATGAGATAAAAACCTAATATACCATAAATCTATTATAATGCAATATATAATTTTAACTTTATGGGGCTATTTTGCTTCATTTTATTGCAGATTTAAGGCAGGAAAAGACCTGTTTGGCCGGTTTTAATCTCTTTTTAGAGCCTGAACCTCATAAAGGCGGCTATAAAGGCCGTTTTTCCCCAGCAATTCCTTATGGTTACCCTGCTCCACGAGGCTGCCGTTATCCAGCACGATAATCTTGTGGGCGTTGCAGATGGTAGAAAGCCGGTGGGCAACTACCAGAACGGTACGGCCCCGAATCAATTTATCAATCGCCTCCTGCACGATGCGTTCGGATTCCGTATCCAGCTGGGAGGTAGCCTCATCCAGTATCAGGATGGGCGGATTTTTCAAAAGCGCCCGCGCAATGGCAATCCTCTGGCGCTCACCCCCGGAAAGCTTCATCCCGCGGTCGCCAATCATGGTGTCGTAACCCGCCGGCAGGTGCTGGATAAAATCATGGGCGTGCGCCTGCATCGCGGCTGCCTCAATATCTTTTATCGGGGTATCGGGCTTGCCGTAGGCGATGTTAGCCCGGATAGTGTCATTAAAAAGGATGGTCTCCTGGGTAACGATGCCGATCTGTTGGCGCAGCGAACTTAAACTGAAATCCCGGATATCCACCCCATCAATGAGAATACTGCCTTTTTTAGGGTCGTAAAAACGCGGGATGAGGTCCACCAGGGTGGATTTACCCGCGCCGCTGGGCCCGACGATAGCCAGGACTTCCCCTTTTCTAATCTCGAGGTTTATCCCTTTCAAAATGTCCTGTTCGGCATAACTAAACCACACACCATCAAAAATAATGTTTTCCTTGAAGCCGCTTAATACCCGCGCCTGCGGTTTCTCCAGGACGCTTGAAGTCGTATCCAGGACTTCGTAAATACGCTGACTGGCAGCTGCTGCCTGTTCGTTAAGGGCGTTGACCTGACTGAGCTTCTTAAAAGGCCGCACCAGCGACAAGAGTGAACCCAGAAAGAGCCCGAATATCCCGAAGGATAACCTTCCGGCAATCACGTCCCGGCCCGCCCAAAAAAAGACGAATACTCCGGCAATCGCCCCGAGGAATTCCGTGACCGGGCTTAGCAAAAGCATGCGCTTAACGGACTTCATCGCGACCTTGTAATACCCCTGGTTGACGGTGTTAAATTTCTTGATTTCATAATCTTCCATATTGAAAGCCCGCACGATACGCACCCCCAGGATCGTCTCGTAGAGAAGCGAATTGAGGTCGGCCATCTTCTCCTGGCTGCGGTGCGACAGTTTCCTCAACACCTTACCCACCTTAACGATGGGCAGGCTGATTAACGGCAACAGCACCAGCGAGATGAGCGCCAGACGGGGATGGATGAAAAAAATCAGAAAAGTAAATAACGCCACCTGCAGCCCCTGATAGATGAGGTCGGTAGAACCGTAGGAAACGGCGTTTTCCACAAGTTTGACGTCGTTGGTAATACGCGAGATAAGCTCTCCGGCGCGCTTATGGGTAAAATAATCCAGAGACAGGGTCTGGATTTTATCGTAGAGACGCAATTTGATATCCCGCACCACCCGCTGCCCGATGTCCGACATAAAGTAACTCTGGAGAAATGTGAGCAGGCCTTTGAGGACGAATAAAACCAGGATCCCTATCGCCAGATAGTTCAAAAGCACCGCCGGGGAGGTGTTATTTAAGGTCTCGACCAGATTATTTAACAGGGGCGGCAGTTTTGCGGGGATGATAATCCTTTTATTGGTGAGCACCTTATCTGCGAGGGGCACAATCATTGCCAGGGATACCCCGTCGAATAAGGCGGAGAAAACCATGCAGATGCCGGCCAGGCCGAACAAAGGCAGGTAGGGCTTCACAAACCGCAATAACTTCAGGTAATCGCGCATAGGGTGTATAATACCATACCGGCCTTCTTTTGTCGAGCCTGAAATTGATTCATAAGATTTTAGTTGCAAGCGGTTAAGTAGTCTGCTATGATTTTGAGTATGCAAAAATTAAGGGTGGGGGTTGTCGGCACCGGGCATTTAGGAGAAAGGCACGCCCGTCTTTACCGCGAGATTGAAGACTGCGCTCTTGCCGCCATCTGCGACCTTGACAAACCGCGGCTGGAGGAGTTATCCCGCGAGTTCGGCGTTGCCGGCTATGCCGACTACCGCCAGCTCTTCGGCAAGGTTGATGCTGTCAGCATCGTTACCCCGACTAAGCTGCATTACCAGATTTCCCGCGAGTTCCTGCGGCGCGGTATCGCAACGCTGGTAGAAAAACCCTTCACCACTAATCTTAAAGAAGCAGACGACCTTATCCGGCTGGCCAAAAGGAACCAGCTCCCCCTGCAGGTCGGCCACGTAGAAAGATTTAACTCGGCGTTCGCTGCCACCCAAAGGCTCATCAAAGACCCGCGCTTCATCGAATGCCATCGCCTAAGCCCCTTCCCCAACCGCTCCCTGGACATCGGAGTGGTCCTGGACTTGATGATTCACGATATCGATATCGTGCTGGGGCTGGTGAATTCGCCCCTGAAAAAAATCGATGCCGTGGGCATACCGGTACTTACTCCTCTGGAAGATATCGCCAATGTCAGGTTGACCTTTAAAAACGGCTGCGTCGCTAACCTCACTGCCAGCCGCGTCTCGGAGGAAGGGATGCGCAAGATCCGCATCTTTTTAAAAAACGCTTACATCTCGCTGGATTACAAAAACGAAGAGGCCTTTATTTATAATAAAGCGGCCGGCGGCATCACTAAAGAGTCCTTACCCATCGAAAAAGAGCAGCCCCTCAAAAAAGAACTTGCCTCATTCGTGGACTGCGTTATCAACGGCAAAACTCCCCTGGTATCCGGCGAGGTAGCGCGCCAGGCCCTGGCAGTGGCTTTGAAAATCCAGCGTCAGATATGGCACGGATAAAACATCTTTTTATTATCTGCGGAGAGCCCTCCGGAGAATTGAATGCCTCCGGACTTACCCGGGCGCTTAAAGAACGCGACCCCCTCCTTAAAATCTCTGCCGTAGGCGCAGACCTCCTGCGGCAGGCAGGCGCCGATATCTTTTACGATATCAAAGGGCTGGCGGTAATGGGGTTTTTCGACGCCTTAAAAAAACTTCCCCGTTTTATTGCCCTGAAAAACCTCATCCTGAAAAAAATAAGTTTGGAAAAACCCGACGCCATAATCCTGGTAGATTTTTCGGGTTTTAACCTAAGGCTTGCCAAATCAATCAACAAAAAACTGCCGGTAATTTATTACGTCAGCCCGCAGGTTTGGGCTTCCCGGCGCGGCAGGATAAAAACCATTCAAAAATATATCTCCAAAATGGTAGTGCTCTTTGCCTTTGAAAAGGAACTCTACCGGCGCTACGGCGTGGCAGCGGAATTTGCGGGGCATCCGCTGCTTGATATCGTAAAACCGCTGTTTTCCAAAAAAGAATTCTGCGACGCCTTAAATCTCAAACACGACCGGCCTATCGTAGCGCTATTGCCCGGCTCGCGCCGCCAGGAAGTGGAAAAAATACTCCCCGTAATGCTCGGTACCGGCCGCATTGTCAAAAAGGAGTTACCCCGAGTCCAGTTCGTCATCGCCAAGGTCCCGCAACTGGATTTGGATATCTATCAGGATAAACTAAAAGCAGCGAATTTAGAGGCGATGATAGCGGAAGGAGAAACCTACGATTGCCTTAATGCCGCGGACTTCAATCTGGTATGCTCCGGCACCGCGACCCTGGAAACTGCGATTCTTGCCAAACCCTTTGCCGTGGTTTACAAGATGAGCCTACTGAACTTTCTGCTCTACCTGCCGCAGGTAAGGGTGCCTTATATTGCGATGGTTAATATCGTGGCGGGTAAAAGAATAGTGCGGGAATTCATCCAGTTCCAGGCCACCCCCGCAAGAATAGCCCGCGAAGCGCTCAGGGTATTAAAGGATCCTGCCGCATCAGAAAGCCTACACCGGGAACTCCTCGGCGTCAGCGCCCTCCTCGGAGAAAAAGGAGCCAGCAAGCGTGCTGCCGAGATTATCCTGAATTTCCTCGCAACCCTCTAGGTTATTTCGCTTTCCAGTTTCTTGATGAGTTGGGCGGTCTCTTTGATAAGGCTGGCGGAAACCATCTTGGTGCTTTCCATTTCGCGGTGCAGGGATTTAAGGGTGCCTAAGAATCTTTTTACGGTGCCGAGCTTCTTTTTATGATAGGCCTCTTCGGGTTCCAGTTCCTGCCTCTGGCGTATCAGCGCGCTAAGGTCTTTTCTGATTTCGCGGTGGTCGCGCCCTTTCTCGAATATTTCTCTTTTGAGGCGGCTGTAATCTTCCTCGTCGAGGCTTTTTTTATTCTTTGCCAGGCGCAAAAGGTCGACGGCTTCATAACCGGGGACAGCGACAGCAGGGCTTGAGGTAACATACTCCTCTTTAAGATAAGCGGGTTCTTCCTTTTCCAGAAAATAATAGGAACGCAGCAGTTTCAGCGCGGTTTGTTTGCGGATGCCTATCTCGCGGCCGGCGTAGGCGTCAAAACTGTTATAACCCCATTCCTTATAGAGTTTATCCTTATATACCGTATATAATGCCCGGCCCAGCGCGATCCAGGAGGCCTTGAAATTTTTAGCGCTCTCTAAGACCTGGTACCTTAAAGAACCGCTCTCCAGCCCCTGCATCTTTTCCTCAATGCCCTTCAAGGATTTACTCTTTGGTATATCCATCTTGCCCCTCGCCTATTAAAAATTTCTGGCCATCTCAATGCGTTCGTCAATCGGCGGATGGTCGAAAAAGAAAAATTTAATGACCGGGTGCGGCTTCCTGTCCGCGAGGTTCTGGGAGGCGAGTTTATCCATCGTTGCGATAAAGGCCTCTTTATCCCCGACGGTCTTGAGCGCTAACCTGTCGGCGTTCCTCTCCATCCGGCGGCTGAAATAATTCTCCAGGGGCGCGGCGATAATACCGAAAAGCACAAGGCAGAGGATAATAAGCGGAAGGCTGGCGATATCCGTCAGCGCCCCCAGTCCGAATAAAGCCGTCAGGTAAGTGCTACCTCTGAATATCAGATAGAAAGCCAAAAGCGTAGTTGCGGAATTTATTGCCGCTATTTTAAAAAGGTGCCTTAATTTATAATGCGACAACTCATGCGCCAGGATTACCGCAATCTCATCGTTGGTGTATTTATCCTTGAGGGTATCCGCCAGTATCACCCTGCGGCTTGAGCCCCAGCCCGCCAGGGCAGCGTTGGCCTTATGGGTCTTTCTGCTGAAATCTATTTCAAAGACATCGACTATCCGAAGCTGTAATTTTTTTGCCAATTCCAGGATACGTTGCTTTAAGTTCTCGTCGGTTAAGCGGCGGTATTTAAAGAATAGCGGCAGGATAACGAGAGGAAATATCTTTGCCAAGATAAGGTTAAAAAACAGCCAGAAGGCCGCTGCCATAACCCACCAGGTAGCAGGATAGCGCCTTAAAAGATAATAAAAAGCCCCGAAGGTTACGGCGGCGATAATATAAGCAATGCCTGCGCTTTTGAGCTGGTCCAGAAACCAGTCTTGAAATTTCTGCCGCGAAAGGCCGAAACGGTGCTCTACCACGAAGGAACGGTAGAAATTCAAAGGAAACTCCAATAAGGAGTAAATTGCCAAAAGCGCCGCCAGATACAACAAAAATACGATAGCGCTATTCGGGTTAATACGGGAGATTGCCGAGGATAACTTAAGAGATGCGCCCAGGGCGAGAAAAATCACCAGCAGCGCTGCCAGATACGCTATGTCAATAATCGCCAGGATATACCTGACGGTCGCGTAACGTGCTGCGCGGCTTGATAGGGCTTCCCTGGACTCACCTGCCATTGTGATTACGGCTTAACGGCCTGTTTCTTCTGCGGCATGATATTGATAAAGGTGCGCGGCCTGCCGCGGGGGGTCTTCTTTTTGGTAAAATAAACCCTGCCGGCGCAAAGGGCCTGAAGAGTGGCAATGCCTTTTACGTTAGCGCCTGCGCGGTAGGTATTGATGCCGCGGCTTAAGATCTGGCCGGTCTGCACCAGCTCGCCGCCGCCGACCTTAATCATCTTATCCTTTTTCGGTGTGGAAAAACCTCCTGCCATTTTGAAACCTCCTTATTTTTGGATAACTATATCATATAATGCCGTCTTATGCAATAGGGACGGTTCTGAACTCAAAGCAAAGGTGTCCCCTTACGGGGACACCTTATAGCGGACTCAAGAACCGTCCTTAAAGGACGACCTCTTCGTCCTTAAAAGGCATATGCACATTAACGCCCTGGCTAGAGAGCGCATCCGCAAGGCTCTGGGTTTGGTCTTCGTCGCCGTGCACCAGGAAGATGCGTTTTAAAGGAAGGCATCGTTTTACGAAATCCAGCAGTTCAGTTTTATCGGCATGGCCGGAGAGGGCATTCATCACCGCTACCTCGGCATTAAGTTCATATTCCGCCCCGAAGATACGCACATAGCGCTCTTTCTCCACTATCCTTCTGCCGAGGGTGTTCTTGGCCATATAACCCACTACCAGGATGGTATTGCGGGAATCCTCGATATTATTCTTAAGGTGGTGCAGGATGCGGCCGGACTCGCACATCCCGGAGCCGGCAATAATAATCATCGGCCGGTGGTCGTGATTGAGCGCCTTGGATTGCTGTTGGTCGCGGATATAAGTAAGGTGGATGGATTCAAAAGGGCTCCTGCCGCCGGCACTGGCCTGGCGGACCTCCTGATTAAAATAGGCGCTGTGGTACTTGAAGGTATCGGTGATATCGGTAGCCAGGGGGCTGTCCACATACATAGGTATGGCAGGGATGGCTCTCTCCTTTAAAAGCTCGTTTAAGAAATATACCACCTCCTGGGCGCGCTCCAGGGTAAATGAGGGTATAATGATTTTGCCCTGGCGGCTGACAGTGCGTATTACTACTTCCCGAAGCTTGCTCTTCGCCTCTTCAATGGGAGGATGCACCCTGCCGCCGTAGGTACTCTCTAAAACGAGGTAATCAAGCCCTTCGGGGACAACCGGGTCCTCGATAATAGGCAGGTCTTTCCTTCCTAAATCCACCGCATAACCTAAACGAATCCCGCTGCTATCGCTTTTAATATCCAAAACAATGGTACTCGAACCGAGGATGTGCCCGGCATCATTGAGGGTAACAAAAATATCCTTGGCTAAACGGAACTCCCTGCCGTAGGCAAGAGAATGGAATCTCTTGATGGCCTTGCGCGCCTCAGCCTGGGTATAAAGGGGCTTGCGCAAAAACGGCAGGCCCAGCCGCTTATTAATCTTATTGATATATTCCACGTCCTCTTCCTGAATCTTGCCGGAATCCCTCAGCATCAGTTCGCATAAATCCTTGGTCGCGGAAGTGGCGTAGATCTTAGCGCGCATCCCGATTTTTAAGAGGGTCGGGATATTGCCGCAATGGTCGAGATGGGCGTGTGAGAGGACTAAGGCATCGAGTTTGCGGGGATTGTAACTGAAGGTGGTATTTACGTCGTAGAATTCCTGGCGGTGCCCCTGGAAGAGGCCGGCGTCAAGCAGCACCCGGGATTTCCCGGTAGAAACCAGATGGCTGGAACCGGTAACGGTGCGCACCCCGCCCAGGAATTTTATGCTCGGACGCATTTTTTCTCCGCAGATTAATTACGGTGGCAATTACCTATGATTTGGCGGGCGCGTTAAAGATATTAAGCAGTGGTGCTGTTTTCTTCCACGAACTTCTTTATCTCTTCAAGGTTCTCTAATATTAACCTTGCCTTGCCTACGCCGAAGGAAAAGGGAAATTTGTCCTCGGCATCGCGCCTTAAGATAATCACCGGCTTGCCTTTAAATTCAGACCTTTCTACCATTTTATCTCCTTCTGATTGGAACGCAGTTTATAATAATCCATTTTACTGCCTAAGCGGCAGTTATGCAATTAAATTTTTAGAATATCCGGGGGATAATCCAGACAAAGGGCGCCTGTACTAGAAAAATAGGCGCCCTATAAGGATAGGGCTTATACCAAACCCTGGTCCAGCATCGCGTCGGCTACCTTGACAAACCCCGCGATGTTTGCGCCGTTGACATAATTAATGTAATTACCTTCTTTGCCGTATCTGACGCACTGTTCGTGAATGGCAATCATAATCCCGTGCAGCTTCTTGTCTACCTCTTCGCGCGACCAGGGGAACCTCATACTGTTCTGGCTCATCTCTAACCCCGAAGTGGCAACGCCGCCGGCATTCGCGGCCTTTCCGGGCGCATAAAGGATTTTTGCTTTTTGGAAAACCTCGACCCCTTCGGGCGTAGTGGGCATGTTTGCCCCTTCGCCTACCGCGATACAACCGTTTTTCACCAAGGTCCTGGCATCATCCCCGTTTATTTCATTTTGGGTGGCAGAAGGGAATGCAATATCGCATTTAATGCCCCAGGGGTTTCCATTTTCGAAATACTTGCAGTTAAATTCCTTGGCACACTCCTTGATGCGGCCGCGCTTGATATTCTTAAGATCCAAGACGCAGGTTAATTCTTTTTTATCAATGCCGTCCTTATCGTAGATAAACCCGTTGGAATCCGAGAGTGTCACAACCTTGGCCCCCAACTGGATGAGTTTTTCTACGGTATACTGTGCGACATTCCCCGAACCCGAAACAGCACAGACCTTGCCCTCTAAGGACTCGCCCCTCGTCTTAAGCATCTCCTGTACAAAATAAACGCAGCCGTAGCCGGTAGCCTCCGGACGGATAAGGCTGCCGCCCCAGTTCAGGCCCTTGCCGGTAAGCACACCGGTAAATTCGTTGCGCAACCTCTTGTATTGGCCGAAGAGGTAACCGATTTCCCTGCCGCCTACTCCGATATCTCCGGCAGGCACGTCCGTATCCGGCCCGATATAGCGGAACAACTCGGTCATAAAACTCTGGCAGAAACGCATCACTTCATTGTCGGATTTACCTTTAGGGTCAAAATCCGAACCGCCTTTGCCGCCGCCCATCGGCAGGGTAGTAAGGCTGTTCTTAAAAACCTGCTCAAAGGCCAGGA
>CAYWCX010000002.1:11234-49722 GCA_964456925.1 uncultured Planctomycetales bacterium | reverse complement strand
GGATTAGGCAGAAAATACGTAATGGCATCCATTGTGGCCCCGCGCCAGTCGGCTATCTTAATGATACCAAGACAAGAACGGTTGTTATAGATAAGAATAAGGCTCCGTTACTTAGGAAGATGTTTGAATTATACGCCACAGGCAACTATACCCTAGAGCGCTTAACCGAAGCCATGAACGCCCTCGGCTTTGCCACCCAAATGGGAAATAAGCTACGAATAAGCAAGTGCCAACAGATACTCACTAATCCCTTCTACTACGGACTCCTCTCCTATTGGGGAGAACACTTTGAAGGTAAGCATGAACCCATTATTACCAAGAAACTTTTCGACCGAGTGCAATTAGTGATGCGCCAGCGCGGCAAGCCGCAAAGTAAAAATACAAAATATTCTGTTTTTAAGGGAGTAATGCGTTGCGGGGTTTGCGGGGCAACAGTTACAGCAGAAATACAGAAAGGCCATCATTATTACCACTGTACAAGAAAGCTTTCTCCTTGTAAAGGCAAGGGTCAAAAGTTTATCCGGGAAGAGGCGCTGGCGCATCAGATACAAGAATACATTCAAAAAGTTTCTTTACGTGATGATTGGGCGGATAACATCCTTAAAGAACTCGGAAAAGACAAAGAGCATATCGCCCAATCATCACATACTCATCTGCAAAATCTCCAGACACGTATAAAAGAAATAGACGCAAAAATAAGTAAGCTTATAGACCTTTATTTACAAGGCTCCCTCTCGCTTGAGGAATATAACCTTAAAAAGAATGAATTAGTGAACTTAAAAAAGGATTTGCAGGAAAGGTTAGGAGATTTTGCAGATGAGGGTAATAATCGGTTCGAACAGGCCAGGCGCTTTGTAACTACTTTGAATGAGGGAAGTTATGCTCTCAATGAGGGAAATTTAGAATCCCAGAAAGAATTTCTGAAAAAGATTGGTTCGAACTGTATTTTAAAAGAGCGCCGCCTCGTTTTCTCGGCGGAAGGTACCTTCCGCCCCTACCTTGACAACGCCCCATTTCCAACATGGTGGAGCTGAGGGGATTTGAACCCCTGACCCCCTCGTTGCGAACGAGGTGCTCTCCCAGCTGAGCTACAGCCCCATGCAAATCAATCCTTTATAAAAACACCTCCGACATCCAGGCTGAAAACAGGCTGCAATATTATATCAAGATAAACATTGTATCCGGTAGCAAAAAACTTAAATAGCGCATAAGGAAGAAACAGGATATTAAACCAATTGCGCGCAAAAAATACCTTGATATTGCCCTCTTTAAAACCGGCTTGTAAAGCCAGCCTCCTTAGCGACTCTTTGGTATAAGGGCGGATATGCGTAGGGTCATCGTAAAAATTTACACCTCCGATTATCCCAAACGACGGCAAAAACACCCTCTTTGCCTCGGGCGTTTCTATATACGCTAACCCTTTTTTCTTTAGAACACGGAAGGTCTCGCTGATAAAAAGGGCGGGGGCGTGCAGATGTTCCAGGACGTGGGAACAATGAACGAAATCCATGCTTTCGTCTTTAAAAGGCAACCGAATATTGCAATCAGAGAGCACGAACAGGTCTAACTCCTGAATATTTATACTCGCAAGATAGGTATCGATATCCAGGCCGATTAAGCGTAAATCTTTCCTGATAAAAGATGCCCTTTTTAGATACCTGCCGTCACTGCAACCTATATCCAGCACGGTAGCGTTCTTGGGGATATTTTTCAGGACCGCGTAATCTTTCTTTAAGAAAGGCAGCTTAACATAGATTTTGTGCGCCCGCTCGACATCCTTTCTGCACTTCTCTTCTACGAAAATCGGCCTTCCTTTAGCCTTAGCCATTTGTGATTATTTATTGTCGTTATATTTTTATCAATATATTAGCAGACTTTAACGAAAAGGGGTTAAATTTTTGTTTAAAGTAGCGTCTATTTCGCTCGCGACCATTCCCGTATTAATCCTACTAATGCAGCGGTATGTCCGGCATCCGATATCAAAACAAGGCCTGCACCATACGGGCCTGTAAATTATTTTTTTAACCAATCCTGCCGAATTCCTGGCCTCGCCTATAACTAACCCGCCCGCCTTTTTTCTTTGATAATCATTTTTGGAGTACGGCCCCCAGGCCAGAAAAGAGCCATTGCCAAAAAAGATTAAACTATTCGTTGCTTTTTCTAAAAATTGGGTTATTCCCGAATCGGAGCCGATATATAAAAGACTGTGCCGGGAGAGATACAACAGCTCCCATGCCGTATAATCCTCCTCTAAGTAAATAATTTCGCTCTTGCGGATATGTTTCTTGAATTCTTCCAGGTTGGGCTGCCCTAACTCATCCATAACTACAATTGTACCCGCAAAACCTATCTGATTTAAAATTTCCGCAAACATCCCGGGTGTCGGGCCGCGGAATCTGTTAAATCCCAAAATGTTCACTAATATATAAGGCTCCTCTATGTTTAGATTTTTTGGTTTTATTGCCCTGGAGCCGAAATCAACATAATCCGGCACATCCAGATTCAAGTTCAAGCTTTTCTTTAACGACTGCCTGTAGGAATCCAGGATATGCGTTTTGGCAAATAAGACAGGATTGCCGGGGGCGGCGTAATCCAAAAGTAAGTTCCATGGCCCTAAATTAAAATCTGCGTAATAGCGGCAGAGGTTCTGTTTTTTGGCTTTTAGAAATATATTCAGGCCCCTTATCCCCGTCAGACCCAGATACAGGTCATACTCGGGGGCGCTCGTTTTTTTCCCGGGGGTTCTAAAATGAACGGAATGCCCCAGAATCATCATTACATCTTTAAAAAAGGTTGGCGGCTCTTCGATAAATACCCGCGTCTTCAGAAAATCCCTTAATATAAAATCATTGTAACCTGAAGTAAGCACCGTAATTTCAAAACGCTTACTTAACTCCATTAAGAAAGGCAGGCTTATAACCGCATCCCCCAGCCTGTCTGTCCTGTTTATCAATATGGACCTTATTTCTTTTGAAGCAATGGTTCTTTTTTTTCTTACGATTAATCCCGATACCAGCATTAATCTTGCCAAGATTTTTATAAATAAACTCTTAAGCATATTATCCAAATATAGAGCATAATCCTGCTGACCGGCGCGGCATCAGGGCGTTTATTCCTGAGCCGAATGCCTGTTTATTGCGAGGCGATAAAACGCCTCATTTCCCTCGGCTATCCTATCCCAGCCATAGCCCCTTGCAATCTCTTTTGCCCGGCTAGCCATATTATTCCTCAAATTGTAATCCTTAAGAAGGACCTTTATTTTTAAGGCTATTCCTTCTTCGCCTGGCTGACAGATAAACCCGCTTTTCCCGTCTTCGACAAGTTCGGCTGCCGCATTCATCGGATGCCTTACTGTAATTACGGGCAAGCCGCAGGCCATCGCTTCAATAACCACTATTCCAAAACCTTCCCGCACGGAAGGAAAGACAAAAATCTTAGAAGCCTTCATATGCGCTATCAGCTCTTTATATCCGAGAAAATCCTTAAAAATAACGTTATCTTTTAAATTCAACCTGTCTGCCAAGCCGACGAGTTTTTCCTTTTCCGGGCCTTCGCCGATAATAATACATTTTATGGCATTGAAACTTTTTTTGACGGATAAAACAGACTTAATTAAAATATCTGCGTTTTTATCTCTAATCAACCTTCCCGCAAATATCAAATCAGTCTCATCTAAAGCCGCGGGGGTATCTCCTGTAATTTTTAAATCGATACCGTGGGGGATTATCTTTATATTTTCTTCTTTAAAACCGCATCGGGTTAACTCTCTTTTGGTTGTTAACGAATGGACGATGATATTATCCGAGAGCTTGATAACCAGCCGTTCGATAACCCTGGCAAAAAATCCCCTCAAATATCCTAAATAACTATACCAATAACTGCCCCATACCTCCTGCCAGGTAACTACCAATGCTGTATTCTTAAGCCGCGATATTATTTTAACCAGGAAAAACGGCAAATACGGGAAGGCATTGCAATCGATAATATCGAATTTTAACTTCCATAAGGCCGGCAAGAGGTGCCGCGAGAAATACAAAACCTCGCCCAAATCCCTCCTGCCTTCTTTAAGGTAGAGGTTGCGGAAATTACAGATGCCGTGCAGGTATACGCCTTCGCTTACGATATCAGGCGGGCCATCCCAGGATTTCATGCCGAAGAGGTGCACCTCATGGCCCCTGGCGCTGAGCCTTTTGGCTATTTCCCAATTCCTCTTCTCGGCTCCGCCTTTTACAAACGGATAAATTACATCGTAAATAAAGGCTATCCTCATCTCTTGCGAAGAATAGGCCCAGGGTTACCAATTAATTTTGAAAACACGTATCGCGCTGCCCTCCTCTCTCGTCTCCAGGAAGGGCCTGAAATGCCTCAACCCCTGCGCGCGCAGGAAATACAGGCGCACCAGCAAACTCTCGGCGAGTTCGCGGTCAAGGGCAACGGCATAATATTCGCCTTTTCTCCTGAAAACCAGGACCGAATAATCCAGCTCGGCAGCGGGATACCTGATTTCTTTTAATCTGCCGCGGTTGAAAATAAAGAGACTGCGGGGAGTTTTATATTTGCGCTCGCATCCGACGTAAAGGTATATCCGCTTCTGCCCCGGTTTATAAACCATGCCGTTTCCGAAAAGAACGGCGCCGTTTTGGAAACTCCCCTTTACCAGGCCGCTCCTGAAAATAACCTTTTTAGATAGCCAGCTTTCCAGGTCGAACGCGGGGACTAATTTTGCCTCCTGATACAACCTTTCTATTGACTTGTTATCAAGGCCGCTTTTCTCGAGAGCGCCCGTTATCTCTTCCTTCTTTTTTCTGCCCAGATTTTTTCTGATATAGACCTTGCCGAAATCCCAGTTAGCGAGAAAAGAAATGGGAGATGCCTTATCTAAAAGGGTATAATCTACGATAAAATAAGCCTCCGCAGGCGTATTAAAAAGAATGCCGGCTACCTTCCTGGCATCGGCATCAGGCAAGGCATTGCGCAGTTCCATTGTCGCTCTTCTGCTGTTAAGCGCCATTACCCTCTTAAGAAACATCACTGCGCGAAAAGGGTCGTTGAAGTTTTTATCGATAATCTCAAAGGCCCTGTTTGCGCCGTTATTCAGCATACGCAACATTGCTATCGCCTCTCCCTCATCGTTACTGAGCAATACCGCAGCCATCCAATGGGCCTGGGGGGTATTCTGGCTCTGGCCGTCAAAGATAACCCTCCTTGCCGCGACAGCCTTAAACCAATCCCCGAAGTCCCACCAGGAGTTCAATATGGCGTCTTCGGAGGTCTTTTCCTTTATGGCAGTAAGCAGTTTATGCCAATTATCATCCATAAAAGGCCGCGCTTCCCGCGCGATGGGGATGGCGTTCCCCGCAACCTTAACAGTGAAAAGCAGCAGAAACGCTAATAAAATATACAACGCTGTTTTGCGGCTCTTCTTGAAATAAAGGTATATCTCGCTTATGCCCCAACCCAACGCAATCCCCAGCGGTATGAGTAAAAACATGGAGAACCGTATTCCGCTAAGACAGGCAAGGAACATTGCGATAAACCAGAAGGTCAATACAATGATTGCCTCGCGCTGTAAAACGGTATATTTTTTGTTGCGGGCAGTAAGCAAAAATAACCCCAAAAGGAATACCAGGGCCGGCAAGAAGAGTGTTAAGCCGCCTACGGAATGGACAATCCAGAGAAAATCCGGCCTCCTTAGTTCTCCCACGGTACTGTAGACATTAGGCCAGATAGAATTCGAAACGGCCTGGTTTAAGGTAAGCGACTCCCTAAACTGATAACCGAAGCCTTCCAGCGGCCTGGAGCCGCTAAAGAGGATAATACATCCTAAACTGAAAATTAAGAATAAAATAAGCGAAAGAATATGCCTTTTGACTAAACCGAAGGTCTCCTCTCTATACTGCCAGCGCACCAGTATTAAATTAACCAGCGAGTATATTTCGTAGATAATCAAAAGGACGAAAATAAACCACCAGTGAAGCCAGAAGGAAGAAAACAAACCTATTAAAAAAGCGGACAATAACAAATAAAGAAGGCCTTTCTTGAGGGAATTCTTTTCATAAGCCGTCAGGTACGCCCAGACAATAACCAATGGGAAAGTCAAATTCAGGATGTCGGTATCGAACCACCCTGCCCAGCTGCGGGTGAAAAATATCGGAGATAACCCCACAAAAAAGCAGGAGACAAACGCCGTTATATCATCCCAATGCCTTACGCAAAAGAAGTACAGCAAAATCAGGAATATCGTTATAAAAAACAGCGGCAGGTAAAAGAGGAAGGTTAATAAAGGCGGGGGCCTGATAAGAGAAAATACCCTATAGAGAAAAGCACAAAAGTAAAAAAAAGGGGTATTCCAGGATAAATAACTCCCGACAGGCGCAAGCATAAATTCATCAAACTGCCTGCCGTTCCTGATGCTATCCCCGGGATAGCCGTGGCGGATGATATTATCAACGTAGCGCGCCCAATGCCAGCCATCCAGTTCCATAAGATAGGTCTGGCCGGACTCATCCTGATATCTGTCCTTAAGACGCCGGTATTCCCCGTTAACCTGTTTATTAATTTCTTTTTTATTATTCCTGAGGTAATCTGAAAATAATGCCTGGCTCAGCCCTTCCTTTATCACCGGGTCATATCCGGGAAATTTGTTATTTACTTCAAGCCTTGCGGTATCAAGGATATCGCCCTCAATGAGGTCGCGGGCCTGAGTTTTTAATTGGGGCAGGAAAACGGGGTAACAGCGAAAATAGATATTCAGGGTTAAAACGGCAAGTAGAGAGGTAACGGTAATGATATTTTTTCTCATAGGCGGCTTTTATACTCTAACACAAATTATGCTTTTTGACAATAAGGGGTTATCGCTGTGCTACCGAAGGCAGGTTAAAACGGGTCTTCATGGTAACAGCGGGGTTATCCGAGGTGCCGCAGTGCTTGGTGGGGTCTGTCTCTGAAAGGTTCCAGCAGCCGCTGATATCAAACGCTACATAGGTATAATTGGCCTCTGTGGTGGGGACAAAAGTACGGATATTTTTTCCGACAGTCTCCCAGCCGGCATTGCAACTGGAGGCATCGCAAGCGGAGGAAAGATTATCGTAGTCGGCGCAATATTTCACCTCATAAGTAGTATTATCGTAACAATAGGCAATCCACTTGTCTCCTCCTGTCCCGCTTTGGCCGTCCCCGGCGCCGCCGCCGACAGCCTGGTCGATATAAATCTCGATGCTCCTGGTGTCAGGCATATACACGGGATTGCTGCCGGTTACATAGGGGTTGCCGATGGTATTAATAATATGCCTGGAGATGTGCTCCAGCACGTCGGAAACCTGGTTCTGCACGCGCCTGCGCCTGTCTACGCTAATAAGGTGGTAGCGGCCGAACAGGTCCATACTGAAGATGCTTATTGCGATAACGGTAACCAAAATTAAGGCAATCAGCAACTCAAGCAGCGTGAAGGCCTTGGTATTGTTAAGGCGTAGTCTCATTCCAGGTAATATTAAGCACTACTCTGGTCAGATTCCCGACGGGGCCGTCGCTAATAGTATAAGTCGGGATGTAATTGTACGCGAAACTGCCGGGGATTAACTGTGTCAACTGTAAGGGGCTGGCGGTGCAGCTCTGGCTGCCCAGACAACTAGTTCCCCAACTGGTATTGCTTACATTTGCCTGCAGGGGGTCTAAAAAATATCTCGCCGCTTCCGCCGCCGTTATCCAAGAACGCGTATGAACTACATAGGCCTTGCTGGAAGTAAAAATATTAACGAGGCCGCCGATTACCAGGGCCAGGATAAGCACTGCCACCAGTATCTCTAAAAGTGTCATCCCCTTATTATTTATTACCATGAACAAGAGTCAGAATACGGTTCGTCAGCGGATTGATTAATACAATAGGTGCGGATATAGTCCGGGTTACTAGTAAGACGGTTGGCCTTGGCAGTGAAGTTATGGGCGTCGGGAGTGATAATTTTATAATCCCAACTGCGGCTCTCGGAAGTGGGGATGTAGAGCTTGAGCTTGCTGTTAATATCGGAGATGTTGGTACTGTTTATATAGGCATCGTGTTCGATATGATAAAACTGCTCCGCATCCTGGATAAGTTTTAAGGTAAGGTTTGCCTCTTCGCCCAGGCTGCTTTCCTTGGACCTCATAAAGTTCGGTAGGGCTATCGCAGTGATAATTCCGACAATTAGAACTACGATTAATATTTCAAACATCGTAAATGCCTTTTTCATTGCCGGATTAGGATTTACTGACAATAACACTCCGACGCTCCCCCGCAATCATTACAAATCGGCTCCGACGTAATATTTACTTCTAAAGACCACACCCTTCCGTCGCTGCCGAAACGGCTAGCCTTTGCTGTGCCGTTGGTGAAACTAGTGTAATTCCAGATGTTATGAGGATGCGCCCCTGTCGGAAGGGTAAGCCTGAGATAACTATTTATTAGGGACGTGTTAGAGATATAACCGGCATCCATGGGCATGTAGAAGGCGTTCTCGATATGATATATCCTCTCTGCGGCTTGGATGAGTTTGAGGTTGGCTTTCGCTTCTTTATTAAAGGCGTATTCGCGGGATTTTTTAAAGTTAGGCAGGGCTAATGTCGCTAAAATAGCAATCACCAGGGTTACGATAAGCATTTCCATTAAGGTAACCCCGATAATTTTTTTCGGAGGGGAGTATCTCACAAAATTAAGATTACCGCAACGGCAAATGGATTAATAATATCCTGGTGAACCGCCGAATACGCCGCTGGTGTAATTCAGGGTAATTTTATACTGTGCTGCTGAACCGGGAGTTTTACCTGTGCCGGTGCCGCACCTGGTAGCGGTAGCTGTGTCCCCACTACCCGCATAGCTGAAATAATGGGTAGTCCCGGTGCAGTTGCCCGGCGCCTCTACCGAAATATTGGCGATATCACCATACTCGCCGTATTCCTGGTTATATGCCTCCTGCGCGGTTCTTATCTGGCCGAGGATCATCTTAGCCTCTGCGGTCCTGCCTCTTTCCACCAACCTGGTATACTGGGTGAAACCTAAGGTCGCTAAAACACCGATAATGATTACGACAACGATAAGTTCCAGCAACGTAAAACCTCTATTCCTTACAGCCATCTCACCCCTCCTTTTTTATGCTTTGGTTGTAGTTTAGCATATTTTATTAATATGTCAAATGTTTTTATCTGCCCTTGCCGGCTGTGGCAAACGAATTAATAATAACCTGCGGAACCGCCGAATACGCCGCTGGTGTAATTCAGGGTAATTTTATACTGTGCTGCTGAACCGGGAGTTTTACCTGTGCCGGTGCCGCACCTGGTAGCGGTAGCCGAGGTATCGCCCCCCGCATAGCTGAAGTAATGCGTAGTCCCGGTGCAGTTGCCCGGCGCCTCTACCGAAACATTAGTGATATTATCGGCATAGTCGCCGTATTCCTGCTTATATGCTTCCTGCGCGCTACGGATTTGGCCGAGGATCATCTTCGCCTCTGAAATCCTGCTTTTTTCCAAGAACTTAGTATATATTGCAAAACCTACTGCAGCTAAAATACTGGTAACGATTATGACTATGATAAGTTCCAGTAATGTAACACCTTTACCCCTTATGTCCACCTCTTTTATTTTTATACGTTGTTTTGGCTTGCTATGGCTTTATTTTCCTCCGCCGATAGTTGCTATCTGGAATATCGGCAAAAACATCCCGATTACCATCGCGCCGATGACTATCCCCATAACTATCAGCATAAGCGGCTCAAATATGGTGGTAAGCCGCCCCAGGAACGTCTCGACGTATTCCTGATAGAAGGTGGTGATGCGTTTTAACATCTGCGGCAGGTCGCCCACCTCTTCGCCGACCGCGAGCATCTGAACAACCATCGGTTCAAAAAAGCCGCTTTCTTCCAGGGTGCGGTTTAAGGCCTTGCCTTCGCGCACCTTCTCCTTAATCTTGCGCACGATATCGGCCATAGTGAGATTACCGAGGCTATGCTCGGTAATCTCCAGGGCATAGAGGATCGGAACGCCGCTCTCGATCAAAGTCGATAAACCTGAGGCAAACCTTTCTATCAGCAGGGAACGGTAGAATTCACCGAAGACCGGAAAATTAAGTTTTAATTTTTCAAACCCCCTCCTGCCCTCCTGGGTCTTGAGGTAAGGCCTCACAACAAATAAAATCGCTACCACCAACAAGCCGAGGGTCAGCATCCCGTAACGCCGCAGGTATAAACTTATCTCAACCAGGACGCGCGTAAAAACCGGCATTGTAACGTCAAACCCCTTAAAGAGTTCCGCAAAGGTAGGGATGATTTTTATCGTCATAAAAAGCAGCGCGCCGATGCTGGCGCTCATAAGGATACACGGATAGATAAGGCTGGATACGATTTTCTTTTTGAAGGCGGCGTTCCTTTCCAGGTAACTGGCTAAACGTTCCAGGACCATTGCCAGATTGCCGCTCGCCTCGCCGGTTTCCACCAGATTAACCCATAATTCCGAAAATATCTTGGGGTGCCTTGCCATCGCCTCGTGGAGGCTAAGGCCCGCCTCCATATTCTTAACCATGTCGCGGATAATGCCGTGCATCCTGCGGCTGGGGATCTGCCTGGCAATGGTATCGAGGCTTTTCAAGATGGGGACGGCTGCGCCCAGCATCGTTGCAAGTTGCCTGCAAAAAGTTACAAGGTCCTGGCTGGTAACGCGGTAGTGCTGAAAATGCCCCTTGTGGGCAAAAAGCTCTAACCTTGACTCCACAGGCTCCTTGCCGGAATCGAGGTTGACATTTATTATTGTTAAATTTTTCGCCTGCAGCCGGCTGATAAGCTCATCGGAGGAAGATGCTTCTTCCGTACCCGAAACCTTATTTCCCTTTGCATCCCGGGCTATATAGAAAAATCCAGGCATCTTTGTCTCTTGGGTTACATCGTAACGGAAATGGCTTCCTCTAAGGAGGTAATCCCCGTTTCGACTTTTCTTATCGCCGAATCGCGCAGCGTCTGCATCCCCGCCGCTACCGCGGCCTCCTTTACCTTCAGATAGGAAGCGCGCTGGTTGATTAATTCGCGGATATCTTCATTGATAATCATAACCTCGGCAATCGCCGCCCTGCCGCGGTATCCGATCTGGGCGCATTTATTGCACCCCTTGGGCCGGTATATCAGTTCGGCATTCAACTTTATGTCGCCTAACTGCTTCGAAGTCGGCTCATGCGCCTCTTTACAATCGGGGCAGAGTTTCCTCACGAGGCGCTGCCCCACCACCGCTAACAAAGAAGGCGCCACCATATAAGGCTCAATGCCGATATCAATAAGGCGCACTGTTGCGGAGGGGGCGTCATTGGTGTGCAGGGTGCTGAAAACCAAATGCCCGGTGAGAGCCGAACGCACGCATATCTGGGCTGTTTCAAGGTCCCTGGTTTCGCCCACCAGCATGATATCGGGGTCCTGCCTCAGGAAATGCCGAAGTGCGGTAGCAAAGGTAAGTCCGATTTCCGGTTTTACCTGAACCTGGTTTATGCCGTCTAGTTTATACTCCACCGGGTCTTCCACGGTGATGATGTTTTTAGTAGGACCTTTGATTTCGTTTAATATCGCGTAGAGGGTGGTAGTTTTTCCGCAGCCGGTCGGCCCGGTCAGGAATATCAAACCGTAGGGTGAATTTATGATGCGGCGCATTATCTCAAGTTGGTTGGCGTCAAACCCCAGCTGATTCAGGTCAAGGGCAACGGCGCTGCGGTCGAGTATCCTCATAACTATCTTTTCCCCGTAGATGGTGGGGATGCTGGAAACCCTGATATCAATGGGGCGGCTCTCTACCCTTACCAGGAAAGCGCCGTCCTGGGGAAGCCTCTTCTCGGCGATATCGAGCTTGCCGAGTATTTTAATACGCGAGATGATGGGCAGATGCAGGTGCTTGGCAGGCGGTGGTATCTCGTAAAGCTTACCGTCAATGCGGTAGCGTAAGGATATCTTATCCTTAAACGGCTCGATGTGGATATCGGATGCCCGCTCGTCAATCGCCTGGCGGATAATCAAATCTACCAGTTTTACCACCGGCGCCTCTTCGGCGCGGGCGATAATCTTATCCAGGCTTAATTCCTGGTCGCTGGCTTCCAGGTTCTCGAAGGCGATATCGCTGTCGGTTTCGTAAGAAGCCTCGACGGCATCCTGGAAAATCTTGGATTTGCCGTAGAACTTTTCAATCGCCTTGTTGATGTCGGACCGCGCGGCAATCACGGGGTTAATCTCGCAACCCGCTAATTTTCTTAAATTATCGATGAGGATAAGGTCAAGAGGGTCAAACATCGCCACTGTCAGCGAACCGAGGTGGCGCGATAGCGGTAGGACGCTGTTGCGGATGGCAAATTCCTTGGGCACGAGTTCTGCCAGGTTCTGCTCCGCCGCAGGCTTTAATTCGCTGCCTAAAGAAAAATAGGGAATGTTGAGCTGCTTGCCCAGGGTAAATACCAGCTGCTCTTCCTTAATCATCCCGAGCCTGATGAGTATCTCACCCAGCCTGCCGCCTTCCTGTTTCTGCAGCCTGATAGCCTGCTCTAACTGTGACTGGGTAATAATCCCTTCTTTAATCAGGGATTCGCCTAACCTCAGGTATTTTTCTCTGGTAGCCATATCTTAAGATATTCTTGCGCAATAAAATTATAACATATCCCGCAGGCTTATTCCATTCTTTCGAAACTGTTCAGCCTGGCATTTATCACTGCCTGGCGGTTGACCAATGAAGAGGCGGCACTCTGTTCCCTGGCAGGGACAGTTGTCTTCTTCGCGGCCTTGGTGGCTTTCTGGTAATACGTATCTTTTACGATATGCGGGGTGATAAAAACCAATAATTCGCGGGTATTATCCTTTTCCGTCTCTTTGTGCCTGAAGAGAAGCCCTATGATAGGGATATCCCCCAGGATCGGCATCTTGGTAATCTTCTTGCTTACTTCATGCCGGATTAAACCGCCGATGATAACCGTCTCCCCGTCCTTAATCCTGACTGTGGATTTAGTGCTGCGCGTCTCCGGGTCCCGGAAGCTATACGTCGTATCGCCGACGACGATGTCATTACCTGCAACCGCCTCACTGACCTCCGGATAGATGAACATCGTGATGTAACCTGTCTCCAGGTTAACCTGCGGAGTTACCCTCAGGGAAACGCCGGTCTCCTCTCTTTCGGGCTCAATCGTAGTAGTACTGGTCTCGGAAACCTCGGTTGTGTTAATGCCGATGGACTCATTGGTGGTAATCTTGATTTCCGCGGTCTCGTTGTTTAAAGTCAAAAGCTTGGGCCGGGCAAGGTATTTAGTGTCGGTCTGGGTCTTTATAAAATCCAGCAGTTGCGCGAAGGTATCGCCGAATATCAGGTTGCCTTGCGAAGTGCTGTTGGTATCGCGAAGCCCCTTCTTGGTGATGTCGCCGAGGAAAAATTTAGCGCCCCTTAAGCCTCCCGGTAAAATGAAGGTAAAGGGGTTGGCCTGGTCGTCTAAATTGATGCCTAACTTGTCCGTAAGCTTTTTATTGACATCCAGCATCTCCACTTCAATAAGTATCTGCGGGGAATAAACGTCAAGGCGCGCAATGACCTGTTCAATATTCGGGAACCTGCTGGGGATATCGGTAATAATCAGGCTGTTGGTGCGCAGGTTCTCCGAAACTTTACCGGCAGGGCTTAAAATATCCTTCACGGCATTGATAAGGTCTGTGCCGGATTTACTGCTTAGTTTACTTGCTACCTCGGTAGTTATAGGAGATGTGGAAACGCTGGCATATTTAAGGTAATACACCTTAGTGATAGTCTCCACCTGGGGCTTGCCGTAGTCCTTGACAATAAAGATGTTTGAATCCTCATCCAGCTCATAGGCAAGGTTATTGGCGGCAAAAATCTTATCCATCGCCTCCCGGATGGGGACCTTGTCCAGGTAAAGGGTCACCTGCCTGTCCTGCAGCGCCTCCGAAGCAATGAAGTTCAGGCCGGACTGCATCGAGAAAATCTTCAGCAAGTCCTTGATTGCGACGTTCTGGAGGTCTATGGAAACAGTGGCATCGGGATCGGGCAGGGTTAAATCCTGCTCGGCATTCAACTGCGGCATAAGAAACAGCGAAAACAGGATAACGGACAGGAACAGCCGGATATTATTTTTCATTCTTTCCTCCTTCTTGGGTATCTTTAAGTCTTCCGTAATTTGTCTTTGCCGGAGAGTTTAATTTATAAATATGCCCCTCATAAAGGACATCTACCCCGTCTTTGTTAATCTCGATAATCTTTGCGCCTTCGATGGTATCTTTTATTTTTACAAACTTGCCGTTTATAATCGCTTGGGCGAAACTTCCGCCCCAGACCATCCCCTGCACTGTCAACGACGGCAGGGGCTTCAACTCTGCGGGCCTCTCCGATACCTCCTGGGCCTGTTCTGCCTTATAGTCAATAAAGGGATCGGTGAGTTTTTCTGCCTTGTATTCAATATTAACTTTAGGATAAACCTCGGGTACAGCTTCGGCAGGGTAGGCCGGGGCCTTACCGCCGTAATCAACCACCCACCCCGCGGCAATTAAAACAGCGATAAGAACCTTGAATCCTCGTCTCATTCTGTGCCCTTGGCCGCTACCGTGCTTATCACGATGTTAGCGCCGAGTTTATACGCGGCACCGGCGGTATCTGCGGCCTTGATATTGATCCTGTCCACGAAATAAGTATCTTTATGGTTTTCGATATCGCTGATGAACCTGGCAATATTATGATAACTGTTAGCGGATACCGATAATTCAAAAGGGTACCTCGTATATACCGGCCCGGTCTCTTCCTTAAGCGGTTTAAGCGAAGTAATGCTGATGCCGCGGCTCTGGGCAATGCCGGTGATGGTATTGATTGCCGTATTTATATCTTTCTTTTTAATGACATCCTGGTAAGACCTGAATATTTTGTCCGCCCGCACAATCTTATTGATTACTTCGTTTTTCTTAAGCTCGGCTTCCTTGTTGCGGATTAAAGATTTTATCCTGCTGTCCTGGCCTTTATAAATATTGGAGGCAATAATCAGGGCGATAATAATTATCAGGACGCTTAAGGTTTTATTCTTATAGAGGTTTAAAAAACGCGTCAATTCCATATCCTCACCTACTTTTTACAGTTAATTACAAAAACGGTTGTGGCCTTACCGAACACCTGCTCGTGATTTATCGAAACGACGCTTATTTCCTTAAAATGCCTGGTAAACGCCGGGCTGGCCTTCAACGCCTTTACAAAACTGTTCACCGCGTCCATCTCCTGGTTGGTGTCGCCTAAATAAACAATACCACGCAGCAAGAGCTCCCTTTTCTTGTCTTCGTTATTAAAAACCAACTCGGAAAAGCGCATTGACGACGGGGTGACGCGGGGTATTATATCAAGCAGCTCGGTAACATATACCTTTCTCTTCAAGAGTTCATCCAGGGCGGTTATCTTGTTCCGGTAATCCACATTAATGCTGACCAGCTGGTCATAATTGGCATTTGCCTTTATGGTAGCCAGGGACGGGCGCACAGCCGTAATCTTCTTCAATTCTTTCTCGAGGGGGGCTAAGCGCGAAATGCCTAAATAGTAAACTGCCAGGCAAATTACTATCGCTACCATCAGGGCCTTGCTATACTCGCTTTTAAGTTGCGCCAGGAAAACGCCTGCTTTCGTCTGGGGCACCGCGACAACTTTCTTTACGGTCTTTTCTCTTGCTTTAAGCAGGTCGGGCCTTAAGCCGGTATTAATATTTGAAAGGGCGACGGTATAGCTCTTCAGGAACGCCAGCGAGAAAGGAAGCGACCTGCCCAGGCATCTTTTTAAATCGACGAACTGCAGGGCCAGCCCGATATCCCTGATAAAAGTAAAAAAGCCTTCCAACTCCGCTTGATAATTACGGTCCATTACAAAAAGCATCTTGTCGATGCTTTTAAGCGGCAGGGTGCGGTCATAATAATCCATTGAAATGCGTATTTCCCTCTTGAGTTTCTCCAGGATCGCAGCAGGCTCCTCAACCGCAGCCTTGGCCTCTTCGCCGGGGGCATTACTTCCGATTAATACCACATCGCGGCTAAAGAGCGGAAACCCGTTTTCCAAAACCACAAAATTAATCTCGTCGCTTTCCACTAAATCGGCGCTAAAAATACCCTTTATCCCCTTCTGGCCGCCGACGTTGCCCAGCTTCAGCAACCTCAGGATACTGAAAGCGGAATACTCCAGCGCTGTAATCTTTAAGCCCAATTTATTGATAATGGAAAGGTAACGGTCTAAGATTTCTTTTTTAATCGCTACGAAAAGGATGCGGTTCTTCTGCGCCGTCCTGTCCAGTTTATACTGGAAATCCGCTATCAACTCTTCCGTCTTAAAGGGGATGTATTTACGCACCTCAAAGTTTACGGCATTGGCTAATTCTTCACGCGGCAGAAGTCCCATTTCGAAATTACGTATAATGAAATCTTTGCCTGAAAGGGCCACTGCCGCCTCTTTGACTTCAATCTTCTTCTTTACCAATTGTTCTTTAATCAATGTAACAATCTGGGCCTCGTCGGACGGCGCTATACCGCCGGTATCCGATGCTATCGCCGGCAGGGTTATCTCAATGTTATTCAATAACTGCCTGCCTTTTAACTCTGCAATGCTTATTAGCCGCGAGCCAAAATATATCCCTAATTTATTCATCTTATTGAACCTTTGGTAAACGCCTCCTGCTATTAAGCCAGGCATTTATCTCTTTGGGGTCAAAACGCCATACCCCCCCTACCTTTATACCGGATATTTTACCCTCATGAAGCCAGTTATAGATAGTCTGCTTCTTGAGTCTGAGGTAATCCGCTAATTCGTCAAGGTCCATTAATCTGGTCATAGCCATTTACTTAATTTTACGTCCTACCTTATAAAATATAACGTTCTTAATTAGAACATAAGAAACTTATTTTGTCAAGTATTTTTTTTTATAAATTTACTTATATTTACTTAGATTATAATAAATTATAGACAATATCGCCCTTTTTAAGGCTCAAGATGCTCAATAGGTGGGTTATTTGCCGCGGAATGCAGGTAGGCTGCTGGTATAATCGACGGTAATATTTACCGTTTTATTGACTGCGTCGGTACTGGTAATATTTATCGTAACCGGGTAAGGAATCGTGGTGTCGATATAGGTACAACTGCCGCTTGGACAAAGAGTATAGGTATCATTGGTCCAGGCCCCTGTCCTTAACTGTTCAAGGGCCAGGTTCATCCCTGCCAGGGCAGCATAATAGGCCTTGATGCGCTGCACCTTGTGCCGGGTAAGTTCGAAGTGGCTGAGGGTGATATTAAGGATAATTCCCGATAAAACTGCGGCTATAATAATCAAACAAAGAACTAAAAATAAAACCATGCCGCTCTGCTTCTTGAGCATAGGATTAGCTATTTCTTCTTAAGTTTACCCGGTAATCGTTTTCGGTCCGGGTCACTATCATATGTCCCTCTCTTGCCAACCATCCCAGACTCATCAGCACGTTATCGCGCGGCTTGTCAATGCCGCGCACCAAATCCGCAAGACCCACTTCTCCGTGCTGGTCCAGATAGTGCCAGATATCGCCTGCAACAATGCCTATTTCGGTAATCACTTTTGACCTCCTATTGAAAAACCTAATCGACCTGTTTTTAAAATCGACTCCATTATAGACGTAAAAAAAGAGAGGGTCAACTATTTTTTATTATAACTGCCGCAGCGGGGGCACGTCGAAATGGGGTTTTCTTTGGTATCGATATAGGTATAGGAGCACACTGCGCAGAACCAGATGAAACGCGCATCTATGGAAAGGTCCTTGTTTTTCTCCTTTATCCCCAGAAGCCATGAGAGAAAAATTATCCCGACAAGCAGGAGAAGGTAGAACGATACTGCTAGGTAGAAATTAATAGTTATCATCCCTGGCCGCGAGGTCAATCTTAACGCTCTGCCAGACGCCCGGCGCGAATCTGGTTTTCTGGATAAAAAGGTAATGGCTGATATAGCGCATGCTTAAAAGGTCCGCCTCAAGGTTTCCGGAAGAAATTTTTCTTTTGATGGCCACCTCTTCTCTGTTCCCTGCCGTTTTAATATTAAAGGCGAGTTCAATATGCGCTGCCTGCCTGTCCCGGAAATAAAGACTGAAGTCATAAGGCAGCCGCGGATACAGCATCATCACCGGTTCCCTCCTCGCCCGAAGGAGATATGCGCTCTCCGGCCGAGGCAACCAGGTTATCTTTTCACCGTCAGGGCCCGTAAAAAACTGCGGCCTTAGATAAACAGCGGGTAAAGATACGGAATCCCCTCTCTTTTTTAACGTCGTATTGTAGGTGTAGTTTAGAATCCTGTGAAGGAAATTGTCCTCGGATGCCGCAGGAGAGAAAGGATTTGACGCCGGCAGGAAAGTACCCCAGAAATAAAACCCTTCGTAATCCGTATCAAATCTTGTGCCGAAGGAAAAAGTAAACAGGCTAAAGAGTGTAAGATGACCGAGTAGAGAAATAAGGATTGTCCTTTTTAAAATGGTAGACATTATTCCTGGTTAGTGGCGATATTAATCTGGCTGACCCCTGCCTCGCGGCACATATCCCAGATTTCCACTACCCTGCCTAAAGAAGCCCGGCGGTCAGCCTTAATCATAATCGACTGTTTCCTCGTCGGCATCTGCTTGAATAAATTTTTAAGCTCCGCAAGGGTTATTACCCTGCCGTTCAGATAGACGACGTTTTCGCCGGAAACCACGATTTCGATATTCTCGTATTTGACTACCTCGCTGGTCACCGCCTTGGGCAGATTGATTTTTATTCCCGGCTGCACCACAAAACTTGAGGTCAGCATAAAGAATATCAAGAGTTGAAATACCATATCTATCAACGGCGCGATATCGATCTGACGCAGGCCGTGTTCCAGTTCCATATGTCTTCTGAATCTCATCTTAGTCCCTTTCTATTCGGTAAGGAAATTTACGAATTCGGTCGCGGCTTTTTCCATTTCCAGGATGACGCTGTTGATACGGTTGACCAGATAGTTATACACCACGAAGGTCGGTATCGCGACGACCAGACCCGCTACCGTGGTAAGCAACGCCTCCCAGATGCCGCCGGCAAGGTCTCCGGGAGATACCGGATGCAGCGATGCGGTTTTCGCCTGGATGGTCTGAAAACACCGCACCATGCCGGTAACCGTGCCCAGAAGCCCCAACAGCGGGGAAATGTGCGCAATGGTAGCGAGTATCGAAAGGTTTTTCTCAAGTTTCGGTATTTCGTAAAGAGAGGCGTCTTCAATCGCCTCTTTGATCTGGGGGCGCGGCCGGTCATTCTTTAAAATCCCGACCTTGAGGATCCTCGAGATCGGGCTGTCGGTATTATCGCAGCTCGCCAGCGCCTCCTTTATCTGATGGCGCTTCATCTTCTCGAGAATGTTATTGAGGAACTCCTGGCTGTCGATCCTTATCTTATGCAGATACCAGAGTTTTTCAATAATGATCGCCAGGGCAAATATGGAACAGAAAAGTATCGGCCACATTACCGGCCCGCCTGCTAAAAAAACCTGCCAAAAACTCATACGGTAGAGATCCATAACCCGCCTCCTTTATTTTCTTATTAAATCGATGCGTTCCTGGGCAAATTTTGCCTCTTCCACATTCATGGATATAACCCTTTTATAGATATTGACTGCCTCATCTTTCTTGCCCTGATTTTCGTAAATAGCGGCCACCCGAAGCAGCGCTTTAACCACCAGTTTGGGGTCCTCGGAATATATATAGGTAACCTTCAGATACTGTTCGATGGCATCGGCGGACCTGGCCTGCGCTTCCCTTACTTCGGCAATCTTAAACTGTATATCCGCCAGTTGCCTTAACGGCGCCGCCTCCAGGCTCTTCTGATAAAAATCCACTGCCTCGTCGTATTTGCCGAGCTTACGGTAGATATCCGCGATCTTTGGATAAACCGCCGGGGCAAGGTTGGGGAATTCTGCGCTGACCTTGCGATAGAGCGCCAATGAGGAATCGAGTTTGTCCTCGCGGGCGCGGATATCGGCAATGGCAACAGCCGCCTGTCCGGCAAGGTCGGTCCTGGTCAATTCCGTTACCTTATTGAAATTATTTATCGCATCGCCGGGGTCTCCCTCCTGTTCCGAAATCGCGCCCAACACGTAATAGGCATCGGCAACAAGATTATTGTCGGGGAAATCCTGGATGATGGAGGAAAAATAACGCCGCGCGAGGCTCAAATCGTTATGGCGGTAATAATATCCCCCCAGCCACCAGATAATCTCCATGCTGAGTTTGGAATCGGGGTATTTGGAACGCAGCACCTTGAACCTCGCTACCGCCTCTTTTTCGTTGCCCAGTTGATAATAACAATCCGCAATCTCGTATTCTGCCTTCTGGGCTAAATCGCTGTCCTGGCCGTAAATCCTGGTTACCTCACGGAAGGCCTCGATGGCTTCGTTAAACTTAGCAAGGTTGTAAAGGCTGGTACCCAGGAGGTACGTAGCCTGCGGTTTTAAACTGCTGTCCTTGAATTCCTTCTGGAACCTCTCCAATACATCCCTGGCGGAATTATAATCTTCTTTCTGGAAATAAGAAAGTGCCAGGGCATAGGTAGCGTCGTCGCTAATTTTAGAGTTGGCGAAATTATTCCGGATATTCTCAAAGGCCATAATCGCTCCGTCATAATTGGAGCTCTTCAGCAATACCGAACCCAGTTGATACTGCACGTAATCATTGTAGAAACTGTCCGGGTAGTCCCGCAGGATGTTGTTATAGACCTCCTCGGCCTTGCGGTAATCGCCGGCGTCCTGATAGGCATCGCCGATCTGGCATAAGGTAGCGACCTTGATGGTCTTATCTTCGGTACGCTGGGCGATTTTCTGAAATTCCTCGATGGCATTTTTAAATTCCCCCTCCTTAAGAAGTGACCAGGCGAGGCCGTAATGCAGCTTATCGAGGTATTCCTGGGAGATACCGCTGCCAAAATCCTCACCGAGTGCCTCGCGGTAAAGCGCCATCGCCTGCTGGTATTCACCCATGTTGTAGAGGGTATCTGCCTTACCCAGATACGCCTGGACTGAAATAACGGGGTCTTCGCTTTTATTGATGAGCTCGCCGTAGGCGGCCTTGGCTTCGGGGAACCTCTTCGTTTCAAAAAACAACACCGCTTTGCCTAATAACAAAACCTGGCGGCTTTTCTTCTCGAGGTTATCGCTTGTTATTTCTAAGAACACCTTCTCGGCTTCCTCGTAGCGTTTTAATTTCAACAGGGCCCAGGCCATCCCGAGTTCGGAAAGGGCCTGCATCTTTTTGTCGCTGGTAGAAGCGATGACCTTGGCGTAACCCTCCCTGGCTTCGGAAAAGTTATTGAGGTAGTATTCCGCCTCGGCGAGGTAAAAATAAAGATAAACAAGTTTATCGGTATCCTTAGCGTGTAACTTAAGGTATGATTGGAGTTTTTCTCTCAGGGCAGCGTAATCCCTGAGATTATAAAAACACTCCATTATCTTAAAAGCCGCGTCCTGGGCAAGGGGCTCTCTCGGGTATTTCTCCTCTATTACCTTAAAATACTTCAGCGCCTCCTCGTACTTGGATTCCTGAAAAAGACACCAGCCCAGCGAGTAGTAAGCGTGCACGAGGTAGGAAGACTTGGGAAACTCCTCTATAATCGCCTTGTAATACGCGGCGGCCTTATTAAAATTATTGCCCTTGAAATGCACCTCGGCCATCCAGTAAAGCACGGCGTCCTTGATCCTGGCTGCACCGGGCTGGTTAAAAAGTTCTTCGAAAACCTTCAGCGCCTCCAGGAATTTATTCTGGTGGAAATAACACTCTCCGATTAAGAGGCGCACCTCGGCGGCCTTGCGGGATTCCGGGTAATTCTTTAAGAAACGCTCCGCGAGGCCGAGGCTTACCTCATAGAAGCCGTCTTCAAAGGCTTTTCTGGCAACAAAAAATGATTCCTCCTCCCTGGAATCACCCTCTTCGGCCGCCGCCAATCCGTTCGAGCAAAGAGGAAAAATCAGGGAAAGCATTATTATAAAAATAAGGGGTTTTGTCCTTAACATTTTTCTTAAACTATAACACCTCTTTAAACCTTAGACAATACCTTTCTTAAAAAGCCGGCGGTATAGGAATCTTTGCTGCGGCTTAACTCTTCGGGGCTGCCGCAGGCGACTACCCGGCCTCCGCGGTCGCCTCCGTCAGGGCCAAGGTCAATGATATAATCCGCGCATTTAATCACTTCCAGGTTGTGCTCCACCACTATCACGGTACTGCCTTTATCGACCAGCCTCTCGAGCACGGCGATGAGTTTTTCGACATCCGCAAAATGCAGCCCGGTAGTAGGCTCATCCAGGATATAAAGGGTCATCCCGGTAGAGCGCTTGCTTAATTCTGCGGTCAGCTTCAGGCGCTGGGCCTCGCCTCCGGACAGCGTTGTCGCAGATTGCCCCAGCTGGATATAACCGAGACCTACGTCGTAAAGCGTAAGCAAGGTATTCTTGATGCGGGGGATATTGACGAATAAATCCAACCCCTCCTCGACCGTCATCTCCAGGACTTCGGCAATGGATTTACCTTTATATTTTACCTCGAGGGTCGCTTCATTGAAACGCCTGCCTTTACAAACATCGCACCTGACATAGACATCGGCCAGGAAATGCATCTCAATCTTCTTAATGCCGTCCCCCTGGCAGGCCTCGCAGCGGCCGCCCTTGACATTAAAAGAAAACCTTCCCGGCTTATAACCGCGCATGCGCGCCTCGGGCAGCATGCTGAATAATTCCCTGATCGGCGTAAATAAACCGGTATAGGTGGCGGGGTTTGAACGCGGGGTCCTGCCGATAGGCGACTGGTCAACGAGGATTACCTTATCAAGCCAGTCAGAACCGCTAATCTTATTATGAAGGCCTGCTCGCTCCCTGCTCTTATATAACTTATGCGCCAGGGCACGATAAAGTATGTCGTTGATAAGCGTGGATTTGCCTGAACCGGATACGCCGGTAACGCAGATAAAAGTGCCTAAGGGAAACCCCACATCTATGTTTTTAAGGTTATGCTCCCTGGCGCCCTCAATCTTCATTACCTTGCTCTTTTGAAACTCGCGCCTCTTCTCGGGGATGGCGATTTCAAGCTCTTCTCTTAAATATTTCGCAGTAAGGGAATCGCGGCATTTTAATAGCTCGTCCTGGGGCCCGGCAAATACCACCTCTCCGCCGTGCCTGCCCGCGCCCGGGCCGAGGTCCACGATATAATCCGCGGCGCGGATGGTATATTCATCGTGTTCCACCACCATCAGGGTATTGCCGAGGTCTCTTAAGGCCTTAAGGGTAGCGATTAATTTAGCGTTGTCCTTCTGGTGTAATCCGATGCTGGGCTCATCCAGAATATAGAGCACGCCTACCAGGCCCGAACCCACCTGGGTAGCCAGGCGTATGCGCTGCGCCTCCCCTCCGGAAAGGGTGGAACTTTTTCTATCGAGAGTCAAATAGTCCAGCCCTACATCAATGCAAAACATCAGACGGCGGGTTATTTCCTTTAAAGCCTCGCTGGCAATAATCTTTTCCTTGTCGCTGAGCGTAAGGCCCTTGAAAAAAGCGTGCGCTTCTTTAATGGACATCTGTGTCACTTCCCAGATGTTGCGGCCGTTAATCTTAACCGCCAGGCTCTCTCTTTTAAGCCGCGCGCCCTTGCACACCGGACAGGGCAAAGTGGACATAAAGCGCGAAATCTCCGCCTTCAGATAATCGCTGTCAGTCTGCCTGAAGAGCCGCTCCAGATGCGGAACTATGCCTTCAAAGGGCTTGCCTGCGACATACTCATTGCTCCCGTAGAGTATCGCTTCCCTCGTACTCTTGCTGAGTTTCCCGAAAGGCTCATCCAGCGAAAAACCCAATTCGTGCGCCAACTCCCGGAGCAGCCAGCGGTAATATAAAATATAACCGCGCCCCCCTCTTTTCCAGGGCTCAAGCGCGCCTTCGTTGATGGACTTGTTTTTATCCGGAACGATTAAATCCGCGTCAAATTCCATTTTCGTGCCCAGGCCGTTACAGGCCGGGCAGGCGCCGTAAGGAGAATTGAAGGAAAAAATGCGCGGCTCTACCTCGGCATAACTGATGCCGCATTTAGGGCAGGCGAACTGCTCGCTGAAAATCAAGTCTTGTTTGCCGGGCTGCGCTACGATAACCGCGCCCTTACCGGCCTTAAGCGCAGTCTCCACCGAATCGTTGAGCCGTTCCTTGACCCCCGGCTTGATGATAAGCCTGTCAACCACTACCTCGATGTTATGCACCTTGTATTTGGGGAGCTTTAGTTTGAAGGGCAATTCATAAAGTTTCTTATCCACCCTCACCCGCACAAACCCAGCTTTCTGGACCTGGGTAAAGATTTCGCGGTATTCGCCCTTTTTCCCTTTTACCAGCGGCGCCAGTATCTGGATTTCACTGGCAGGAGGCAGTTGCATGATGGAGGCGGTTATTTCCTGCGAACTTTGCCTTTCAATGGCGCGCCCGCACTGATAACAGTTGACCCGCCCGACGCGCGCAAAGAGGACCCGCAGGTAGTCATAAATTTCGGTCTGGGTGCCGACGGTGGAACGCGGATTGCCGCCTGCGGTCCGTTGTTCAATGGCGATGGCAGGCGATAGCCCCTCGATGTGTTCGACATTGGGTTTCTGGAGCTGCTCTAAAAACTGACGGGCATAACTGGAAAGGCTCTCTACGTAGCGGCGCTGTCCTTCGGCATAAATGGTATCAAATGCCAGGCTCGACTTCCCGGAACCGGAAAGCCCGGTAATGACAATGAGTTTATTGCGCGGCAGGGCAAGATTGATGCCTTTAAGATTATGCTCTCTTGCCCCGCGGATAATAATGTTTGCTTCGCTCATATTTTTTATTCAAACAGCCCCAGCGATCCGGCTTTTAAGATAAGGCGCGCGGACTGCCTGGGCATATTTAAGTCCTTATAAAGCAGGGCGAGATTACGGTACGCTTCAGGGTCAAAGGGGTTCAATTTAATGGAGCGCCTGAAAAACTTAACCGCGGCCCTGCAATCAGCGCTGCGCGCAAAACAAACCGCCAGCCCGCTGCTGGCCTTGGCGTCATAGGGATTGATTGCCAGCGCCTTTTTAAAATATGAAACGGCTTCGGAATCTATATTACAGTAAAAGTAAATAATACCTAAGGCGCGGCGCGCCCTGTAGGCAATAGAAAACTCCCTTTTTCCAAGCAGCTCCTCGTATTTATCAATTAAATATTTTCTTGTCTCTTTATCAGAAGCGCTTACGCGCACCAGATTATCAAAAGCCGCGGCATTAAAAGGGTCGCGGTCCAGGGCGGTTCGCCATTGCTGCCGCGCCCCGACAGGGTCTCCTTTAACAGCAGAAATCAGCCCCCAAGAGGCATAGCTGTCGGCATCATCGGGGTTTGCGGCAATAGCCATTTTACAACTATCATAAGCATCCGCCAGCCGGTTATCCGCAAGAAAAGCCCGGGCAATACCATTATATAAAGCCGCCCTTCTTTTATCGTCCTGCTTTAAAAGCAGTGCCTTCCGGTAAGCCTCGATGGCCCTCTGGTTCGCGCCCCTGTTAAGGTAAACCTGGGCAATATTGCGGTAGGCAGTCACGCTGTTATCCACGTATTTCAAAATATTGCTGAAGAGGGCGTAGTTGCTGCGCCAACTGAAACTTTCCTTAACGGTTATAATTGAGAAGTAAACCGCTAAACAGCCGATGACAATATAGAATGACAGGCGCGCCCTTGCCGTGATAATCTTTAATAACCACACCGTAATAGCCAGTATCCCGATTAGCGGTAGGTAAAACCAGCTCTCCGCCATGATTGCCCTGCCTTGAAGATAATACTCCGGGTATCTGAAGAAAGGCAGCGCTGTCGGAAGCAGCCAGAGAAAGGAAAGACCTAATAGTAAAAATACCCGTTTATTGCGACGATAAATAATAATCGCGGCGGATGAGAGAATCAAAACAAACAAACCATATAGAATAAAGGCGGCTGCGTGAGGCATTACCACGGGTATGTTGCGCAGCATATGCAGGCCAAAAGGCGCATATGCTAACCTGATATAATTTATATTTATATTAATAAAGGTAAATATGATGCTTGCGGGGTTGCTCCCTGCGGGAGGAAAAATATTCGTGCCTATTTTGATAACCTTGATTCTTAACAGCAGGTAGATTAAAGATGCTAAGATAAAAACTGCATACCAGGGGCGTGCCTTGTTCCTGCCTTCCTTAATGCTTTTAATTTTAAAATACATCTCCTGCACAAAGACGAGCACAAGCGGAAAAATAACCGCGGCCTCCTTTGATAACAGGGCTAAAATAAAACACCACAAGGACCAGAAATAGTATTTCCTGCCGCCTCTGATAAATAAAAGCAGCGCTGACAGCGAAAATACCGCAAGCAGGATATCCGCCCTGCCGGAAATATAATCTACGACGGAAGTATTAAGCGGGTGCACCGCGAATAGCAAGGCGCTTAAAAATCCGGCTTCGCTGTCGCCGAACAGAAGACCGCTAAAACGGTAAACCAGCAGCGCAGCCAGAATATGCAAGACAAGATTGGTAAGATGAAAACCGAAAGGGACAAGGCCCCAGAGTGAATAATCAAAAAGATAGGAGACCGCCTGAAGCGGCCGGTAATAAACAAGGCTGTCGCCGGAAAGATAGTAAAGGGGCCTTGCTATTATCTCTTTGATTAAAGCAAACCCCTTTATAAAATCGTTGTTTACCGTCAGGGCGATATCGTCCCAGACGAAACCGTTGGCAAGCGAATTAAGGTAAACTACTATCGTTGCCGCAATTATAATCAGAGCGCTGTTTCTTGTCTTCATTTATTTATTGTAATCCCGGCCTTGCCTTTTTAAGAAAGGAAGCCCCGCATCTTTAATAAAAAATTTATCCGCTTTACAAAAAGATGCGGGGCATCGCCTCGCTAACGTCTCTTTTTCTTCTTGCCGCCTCTTTTCATCTTGGCGCAAGAGACGTCGCCTCGCTTGTCAAGAAAATAGAGGTAACCCTCTTTCCTCTTGATACCGCACTTTGCTACTTTCTTGGGGTTGCCTCCCTTTTTGGCGCCCCTCGCCATCTTGGCGCAGGATACATCGCCTCTCTTGTCAATGTAGTAAAGGTAACCCTTCTGCCTCTTGATACCTAACTTCATGAGTTTCTGTGCCATATTTTCTTTTCACCTCCCCTCTTTTTAAGATTTAGTTTCCGATCTCCAGCGGCCCTAATATCCTCTTCAGGGTCGCGAGTGCCGCCAGAACCGCCAGATAACTTGTTTTAGGATTGGCGGGATGAATAACATTTTCGGTCGAGGTGGTTATCCTGCCGGCCCGGGATTCGATTTCGATGCGGTGCATATTGCGCTTTAGGCCGGGTGATGCCACAATACGCACCCGCGTCTTTGCCGGACCCGCCCCCGCAAGGCTCAAGACTGCCGCAACATTAATGTTCTGCGGAAAGGCACGCGTCGCCGCCAACGCATTACCTTCAAAAAGGACCTTATCTTTTTTAAGCCGGGACAGGTCTATATTTTTTGCGGCGACATACTCCACGCCCTTAAATGCCTGCGGCGGCTTTAAGGTAGTGAGGGTTACTCTTTTTATGCCTGCGCACTGCGCTGCCCTCAAGGCATCAATCCCGGCTATCGCGCCGGACGGTATGTAAATAGAGCTTCCTTTACTGGCGGCTTCTTTTTCTAATTGCCGGCGTCCTTTCAACAAAGCGCCTACGCTCATCACCATAATATCGCGGCCGGCCCTGACGCCCTTACGGGCGATATCAAAAGCTGCGCTGGCGCTGCTTGCTTCAATAATTAACTGTGCTTTTTTAATAGCGCTGTTTAAATCCCTCACGGCAAGAACCGGCTGTTTCAGTTGTCGCGCCAGTTTAACTGCTTTTTGCCTGTCAATATCATAAAGAGCGACAAGTCTCGCCTGAGCCTGAAATTGCGAAGAGATTGTCCTTGCCAGGGAAGTGCCGATTGCCCCGCACCCTACGATTGATATTTTCAGCACCGTTTTATCCTTTAACCCCTTACAATAATGTTGTCTATCAAACGCGTCTTACCAAGATATACTGCCAGTGCAATCAAAGCCTGTCCCTTTATTCTTGCTACCGGCCTTAAGTCCTGCGGGTCTACTATCTCGAGGTATTGAATCCTGGTTCGCGGGCTTTTCCTGATAAGGGCCTTAAGTTTAGTTATAATCTTACGGCTGTTGCGGTTTCCGTCGGCAACGAGTTTATGGCCGAGGTTTAAGGCGCGGTTTAAAACCGCCGCGCTTTTTCTTTCCGCGGCAGTCAAATACCTGTTACGCGAACTCAAGGCTAAGCCGTCCCTGTCCCGGCGGGTAGGGACTATTTCTATGCGAAGCGGCATATTCAAATCCCTTGCCATCCTCTTGATAATAATTGCCTGCTGGGCGTCCTTTTGCCCCAGATAGGCGATATCCGGCTGCACGATATTAAAAAGCTTGGTTACCACCGTAGCCACCCCGCGGAAATGCCCGGGCCGGAACTCACCGCATAAAACCGCGCTTAAATCCTCGATTTCCACGTAGGTCTTATAATTAGAAGGGTACATTTCTACGGCAGAGGGACAGAAAACAACATCTACGCCCTCCTTGCGGCAAAGTCTGGCGTCTTCTGATAAATTGCGGGGGTATTTTTTAAAATCTTCCTTAGGTCCGAACTGGGTGGGATTGACAAAGATGCTGACTATTACTTTCTTATTATTCTTACGCGCCTGGCGTATCAGGCTTAAGTGCCCTTCATGGAGGGCGCCCATCGTCGGGACAAAACCTACGCGGTAACCCCTCCTTTTCCAGGAACCGGCGAGCTGCTGCATCTCTTTTATGCTTCTGATAATCTTCATAGCACTTCTAATAAGGGCTGCATCACGAATTCGCGCTGGAACACCCTGGGATGCGGAACTTTGAGTTTGGGACGGGAAATAACGCTATTGCCGTAAAAAAGAATATCCAGGTCAATACTGCGCGGACCAAAACGCACGGTCTTCACCCTGCCTAACCTCTTCTCGATTTTTTTAATTTCTTTGAGGAACGCCAAAGGCGGGATAGCGGTTTTGATTTTTAAGGCGGCATTCAAAAACTTTCCCTGGCCGGCCGGTCCGCCGACAGGGCGTGTTTCGTAAAGGCGCGATACCTTGATTACCTTAGTGTCCTTCAATTCTTTAATTTTCTGAATCGCTGCCCGGATGTATTTGCGCCGATCGCCGAAGTTAGAGCCGATACCAAGGTAACAGATTGCCATTTCCGGGGACACCTTTAGTTCAAGTTGAGAACCGTCCCTAAGTTAAAGGTTTTTGAGGCGGTCAACTGCCTCCTGGATTCTTTCTTTATCAACGGTAAGCGCGATGCGAATATAACCTTCGCCATACCGGCCAAATCCCACCCCCGGCGTAACGATGAGAGACGCCCTATCCAATAAGAGGGCTGCGAAGTCCATGGAATTACAGCAGCGGGAAGTCCCGCGAGTCTTGCGGCAACAGCCGGCATTAGGGATTTTCAACCAGACATAAAAAGTAGCTTTAGGCGGCCTTACCTCCCAGCCTAATCTCTCTAATCCGCGAATAAGGGTGTCCCGGCGGTCTTGATACACCCGGCACATCTGGTTAATGACGTCCTGCGGCCCTTCCAATGCCGCTACCCCCGCAATCTGGATTGCCGAGAAGATACCGGAATCAATATTAGACTTCACCTTAGCCAGGGCCGCGATTAATTTAGCATTACCGCAAGCCCAGCCTATCCGCCAGCCGGTCATATTGTAAGTTTTGGAAAGAGAGTGGAACTCAACTGCCACATCCCTGGCGCCTTTTACTTCTAAAAGACTGGCCGGCCGGTAGCCGTCGTAACTCATTTCAGAATAAGCGAGGTCCGAAGCCACGATAATTTTATTCTTAGCGGCAAATTCTACTGCCTCTTGATAAAAAGTTTCTCCGGCAGTGGCAGAAGTGGGATTGTTCGGATAATTGACGTAAAGTAATTTCGCTTTTCGGCGGATATTGAGAGGTATTTTTTTCAGGTCGGGAAGAAAATCATTATCCGCTAATAACGGCACCAGATGCGGCCTGCCTCCGGCGAGGATAGTCCCGCCTTTATAAGGAGGGTAACACGGGTCCGGCACCAGGGAATAATCCCCCTGATTCAGAAAAGCCAGCGGCAGATGCGCAATCCCCTCTTTTGAGCCGATCAAGGGCAGGATTTCCGTGTCCGGATTGAGCTTAACATTGAAGCGCCTGTCATACCATCCGGCAATCGCCTCACGCAAACCCGCCATCCCCTGGTCCAGGGCATAACGCTGATTTGCCGGCTCCCGGGCTGCTTCATAGAGTTTCTCGACGATATGCCGCGGAGTAGGCTGGTCCGGGTCGCCCACCCCCAAATCAATGATATCGCGGCCTTCGGCGCGGGCCCTCCTCTTGGCCCGGTCAATCTCTACGAACAGATACGGCGGTAATGCCTCTAATTTCCGGGAAAGCCTAAACATTATTGCCTCATCCTTTATTTTAAAACATCCTGCATGGAATATAATCCTGCAGGTTTGTTATGAACCCATTTTGCAGCCTTTAATGCGCCGAGCGCAAAGAGGTCACGGGTGTGCGCCTGATGCTTAATCTCAATACGTTCGGAGTTGCCGCAGAAGATTACGGTGTGGTCGCCGATAATGTCGCCGAGCCGGATGGCATGGGCAGGTATTTCCTTGTGCGTAGCGTCTGCCAGGATCTGGGCAAACTTCCGGGCGGTGCCGGAAGGGGCGTCCTTCTTGGATTTATGGTGCGCCTCTACGATTTCAATGCTGTAATCCGGACCGAGTTTCTTGGCAATCTCGGGCAGGATGGCGAATAAAACATTCACCCCTACCGACATGTTCGGAGAGAATACCACCGGCACTACCCGGCTGATATCTTCGACCTTCTTTAACTGGGCTTCGTTTAAACCGGTAGTTCCCAGTACAAGCGCTTTTTTGTACCTGGCAACGTAATCCAGATTGGTTTCGGTGGCCTCGGGAGTAGTAAAATCCACCAGGACATCCACCAGGAACAAGCCGTCGGGGCTGGAGGATACTTTAATCTTGCCTAATTCTTTGCCGATAACCGGTGTGCCTTTTTTCTCCAGGGCAAGGGATACCTCAAAGTCCTTATCATGCGAGGCCAATTCAAAAATACGCCTGCCCATTTTACCGTAAACGCCCGCAATGCCCAGTTTAATCATCTTAACTCCTTGTTATTACATAATTATTACTTCGGGATATTGTCTCGCAGCACTGAAATTTTTCGCCGTCTGCTACGGTTTACTCCTCGCTTCCGTCAGTAGGCTATCGCGGGGCAGGCGTACTCCAGCTCGTCGTAAAACCTTGCAGACTCGAACTCGAGCGAGATGCCGAAAAATTTCTTATGTGCTGCTTGACAAATCCCTCGTAATATCAATATATTATCGAACTAACCCGTATTCGCGAAGAGCGAGCTTTAGCTTTTCTAAATTTTCGGGAGACATCGCGCAAAGCGGAAGCCGCAAATCCGGCTCGCACATCCCCAGCAATCCCATCGCAGTTTTTACCGGAATGGGGTTGGTTTCAATAAACATCGCTTTTACCAAAGGCAGAAGTTTATAATGCAACCGGCGGGCCTCTTTAAGGTTGCCCTTCTCAAAGGCCGCGACCATATCCGCGACATCGCCGGGCACGATATTAGCCACCACTGAGATAATCCCGGTACCGCCGAGTGATAATACCGGCAGGGTCAGGCTGTCATCCCCGGAAATCAAATTAAACTCCTCGCCGCAGAGTGCTTTGATACGCGCCATCTGCTCCAGGTTACCCGAGGCCTCTTTTACCCCTACGATATTTTTGCAATCGCGGGCTAACCTGGCAATCGTCTCCGGCTCAATGTTAACGCCGGTGCGCGAGGCAATATTGTACAGGATAATATCAATATCTACTGCCCCGGCAATGGCCTTAAAATGCTCGTAGAGCCCCCTCTGGGTCGGACGGTTATAATAAGGAGAAACCTGCAGCGACGCGTCTGCGCCGGCCTTTGCAGCATGTCTCGTCAGCATTATTGCCTCGTCGGTAGAATTTGAGCCGGTTCCGGCAATCACCGCAATCCTCTTGTTGACCTGCTCAATGGCAATTTCGATAACCCGCTCATGTTCCTTGAAAGACAGGGTCGCGGATTCGCCGGTAGTGCCGCAAGGCACGATACCCGACGTTTTGTTTTTAATCTGGAATTCAATAAGCTCGCGGAATCTCTTTTCGTCCAATTTGCCTTTTTCAAAAGGCGTTACGATTGCCGTAATTGAGCCTTTATACATAATATACTCCTTGGTAAACAACCCTGGCCCGTCCTTCCAGCCAGACATTTTTAAAGGTGCAGCCTTCCCTCGTAAAATACACCTTGAGGACCTCACTGCTCTTGGTATGCACCTTGACAATACCGTCGAGATTGCCTTTCAGGGCAAATATCAGCGCCGCAGCTACACTGCCGGTGCCGCAGGCGAGGGTCTCGTCTTCGACTCCCCTTTCATAGGTGCGGATACGAATGGAATCGGCATTTAAGACCTCAACAAAATCCGCGTTAGTGCCGGCCGGAGAAAAGGCCTTGTGATAGCGGAGCTGGCGCCCTAAATTAATAACGTCAATATTATCTACGCCGTCGGTAAATATCACCGCGTGCGGAACGCCGGTATTAATAAAACTCAAAAACAGCTTACGACGGTTAACCTTAATCGCGAAATCTAATTTTAAATTGCGCGGGTCGGTTAATCTGATTTTAACCTTATCTCTGGCGATGCGCGAATCAATGATTCCGGCTTTGGTTTGCAGTTCGACCGCTGCCTTTTTGATACCGCCCTGATGCCTGGCCCAGAAAACCGCGCAGCGCGCACCGTTGCCGCACATCTCGGCTTCCGAGCCGTCGGGATTAAAGATGCGCATCCCGATATCGGCTTTTTTGGCTTTTTGTAATAAGAGAAGCCCGTCGGCGCCGACACCGGACTTCCTTTCGCACATCGTCCTTGCCAGCGAAGAAGGGTTCCGTGGCGGATGCCCTCCCAGGACGACAAAGTCATTCCCGGAAGCCACCATTTTCGTAAAGTTAATCCTGGGCATGCTTATAAACCAAAGAGAAACGCCGGGATGCTTTCGTTGTGCACCAGGTCCTCCCAGCTCTCCCTTTTCCGAATAACAAAGGACTGGTCTTTAATCACCAGCACTTCCTCGGCCCGGCGCCGGGAATTATAATTGGAGGACATGCTGAATCCGTAGGCACCGGCGCTCATAATCGCCAGATAATCCCCTTCCTGCACCCGGGGCATCCTTCTTGATTTAGCAAAAAAGTCCCCGCTTTCGCAGATCGGCCCCACCACATCCGCTTTTTGCGTCATGCGCGTATCCTTTTCACTAAGATGTAAGGGCAGGATGTTATGATAAGCATCGTAGAGCGCAGGCCGGACTAAATCATTCATCCCGGCGTCCACAATCACGAATTTTTTCTTCGGGGTGGACTTCAGGTATAAAACCCTGGTTACCAGGATGCCGGCATTGCCTGCGATAAATCTGCCCGGCTCCAGGATAATTTTCAGGCTCTTCCCTCTTAATAAGGGAATAATCTTATCAGCGAATTTTTTGGCGGTCTGCGGTGTTTCTTTGTCATAGATAATCCCCAGCCCTCCGCCGATATTAAGGTATTCCATCGTCAGGCCTTTTTTACGCAGCCGTTCGATAAAATTGACTATCCTGGTAACTGCCGCCACATAAGGGGCGCTTTCCGTAATCTGCGAACCGATGTGGATGTGCAGGCCCTTGATGTTAACGTTCGGGAAGCTGCAACAACGCATTAAAATCTTCTCTGCGGTTTTAAAGTCAATCCCGAATTTATCGGTGATTTTGCCGGTAGTAATAAACTTGTGGGTCTTCGGCTCCACATCCGGGTTAATGCGCACCGCCACGTTGACCCTGCGGTTTAAGGTTCCGGCTATACGGTTGATATTCTCCAGTTCCGCGGCGGACTCTACGTTAAAGAAAAGTATCCCCCTCCTCACCGCCTCTTCTATTTCAGCGTCGGTCTTGCCTACCGAGGCATAAACAATCTTTTCCGCAGGGCAACCTGCCTTAACCGCCCGGAAAAGCTCTCCGCCGGAAACGATATCCAGGCCGGCGCCTTTATCAACCAATGCCTTTAATATCGCAAGGTTGGAATTGGCTTTGACCGAATAACAGATCAGCGGGTCTATTCCCCCAAAGGCATCCTTGAGTTTAAGATAGTGGCTGATGAGGGTATGATAGCTGTAGACATAAAGCGGGGTGCCGTATCTCTCCGCCAGGTCTTCAACCCTCACCCCTTCGCAATAAAGATGGCTATTTTGATATTTAAATTCGTGCATGCAGTATCTTCTCCCACTTCGCAATCTGGCGGGATACCAGGCGCGGGCTGGTGCCGCCATAGGAAGTCTTTAGGTTTACAGAGGCCCAGGCATTCAGGATGTTTTTTACATCCGGCGCCAGTTTATCCGAATATTTTTTAAGCTCGCCGGGGCTAAGATTAGAGATATTCCTGCCCCGGTCAAGATTGTCCCGCACTATCCTGCCGACGATATCATGCGCCTGGCGGTAGGATACGCCCTTTTTAATAAGGTACTCCACCACGTCTACGGAAAAGAGAGACTCGTCCATAAGCCTTGCGGCAACCGCTCCTTTATTGACCCGGATATTCCCCGGTATCCGGACGAATATTTCTAAAATACTTTTCGTGGTATCAATGGCGTCGAATAAAGGCGGCTTATCCAACTGCAGGTCGCGGTTATAAGACAAGGGCAGCCCCTTCATCAGAATCAGCACGCTGGAAAGGTCGCCGTTAATCCTTCCTACCGAGCCCCGGATTAATTCCAGCACATCGGGGTTTTTCTTATGCGGCATAATACTGGAGCCGGTGCAGAAGGAAAAATCAATATCAATGAAATTAAACTCCCGGGTAGACCAAAGGATGAAGTCTTCGGCGATACGCGATAAATGCACCGAAAGGATTGCCAGGCCCGCAAGCATTTCGATGATAAAATCCCGGTCGCTGACACTGTCAATGCTGTTGGCGGTAACGGCGGCAAAACCCAGTTCTTTACTGACATAGTCGCGGTCAATGGGTAAACCCGTGCCGGAAAAGGCGCAACTGCCCAACGGCATATGGTCAGTGCGTTTCGCCGTATCCAAAAACCTCCCCCGGTCCCTTTCCAGGGCTTCTACATAAGCTAAAATATGGTGCGCCAATAACACACACTGGGCGAGCTGCAGATGGGTATATCCCGGTATAACCACCTTGATATTAGCCCGGGCGAACTTCGCCAGGGATGCCTGTAACTGACTAAGGAGCTTCGCTATTGCTCGGATTTCATCCTTAAGGTACATCCGCACGTCCAGGGCGATCTGGTCGTTACGGGACCGTCCGGTATGCAGCCGGTTGGCCGGCTGGCCGATCTTTTTAAAAAGCGTATCCTGGATATTGGAATGAATATCCTCTGCCTCCGGGTTAAACTTGAACCTTTTGCTCTCGATATCTTTTAAGATGGACTTAAGGCCGCTGACAATGCGCTTGGACTCAGCCGCAGGAATAATCTTTTTTTTACCCAGCATCTTGGCGTGGGCAATGCTGCCTAACACGTCATAACGGGCTAAACGCTGGTCAAAGGCAATGCTGGAGGTAAATTTATCCGCCAGGGCACTGGTCTTTTTCGCGAACCTCGTTCCCCATAATTTTTTCGCCATCTCGTCTCCTCGTTCCCCTACATACTCCCGCACCCTATTTCTGATACGGCATACCCCAAATCCTGATAAACCCCTCGGCTAACTGCGGATTAAACTTGTCTTCTTTGCCGTAGGTGCTCAGTTCCTTTTTATATAAGGAATGGGGCGACTTCCTGCCCACTGCTACGCAGTTACCCTTGAATAATTTCAGGCGGATGGTGCCGCTGACATGGTTCTGGGTAGTTTCTACAAAGGCATCCAGCGCCTTCTTTAAAGGCGAATACCAGAGGCCGTAATAAACCAGTTCCGCATATTTCAGGGCGATAAATTCCTTGAAATGCGCCAGTTCCCTATCCAGGACCATGCTTTCCAATTCCTTGTGCGCAGTATAAAGGATAGCCGCTGCCGGCGCTTCGTAAACCTCCCGGGACTTGATTCCCACCAGCCGGTTCTCAATTGCATCGCTCCTGCCCACCCCGTAGAAACCGCCGGTTTCATTCAGGTGGCTGATCAGTGATTTCAAAGTATGGTTTTTGCCGTCGATTTTACACGGCACGCCCTCCTCGAAAGAAACCTCAAGATATTTCGGGTAGGTGGAGATGCTACTGGGAGCGCGGGTAACCAGGTACGCGTCCTCGGGCGGCTCCCGCTGTGGGTCCTCCAATATCCCGGCCTCGATACTGACCCCCCAGATGTTGCGGTCAATGCTGTAGGGCTTTTTCTTGGTAACATCAATGGGGATATTATAGAGCCGGGCGTATTCTATTTCTTCTTCGCGGGATTTGAATTCCCAATCCCTTACCGGCGCCAGAATCTCCAATTTGGAATCCAGGATACCGACCGTCACCTCAAAGCGCACCTGGTCATTGCCTTTACCGGTGCAGCCGTGGGCTACTGCCTGGGCCTTTTCGCGATGGGCGATATCAACCAGGTACTTGGCGATTAAAGGCCGTCCGAGAGCGGTGGCTAAAAAGTATTTGCCTTCGTAGACGGCATTGGCCTTCAGGGCCGGGACGATAAAATCCTCGATAAACTCATTCTGGAGGTCCTTGATATAGACCCTGGATGCGCCGGCAGCTAAAGCCCGCTCCTCGATTTTTTTAAGGTCCTCGCCCTTGCCTAAACCCTGGCCGAGGTCAGCCACGAAACAAACCACATTGTAGCCCTGCTCCTTGAGCCACCTTACGGCACAGGAAGTATCCAGCCCTCCGGAATACGCCAGCACAACCTTTTTCATTTCCTGCTCCCCGTTCCTAATAATTTAATGAGTATCGCCTTCTGCACGTGCATGCGGTTCTCCGCCTGGTCAAAGACTACCGAATTGGGGCTGTCGATTACCTCGCCGGTAATCTCCTCTCCGCGGTGCGCCGGGAGGCAGTGCATAATAAGGGCATTTTTTTTGGCAAGCGCGACTAATGCCTTGTTAACCTGAAAATCCCGGAAAAGTTTTTTGCGCTCTTCGGCTTCACCCTCCTCGCCCATACTCGCCCAGACATCGGTATAAACCACATCCGCATCTTTGACCGCTTCTTTGGCATCGCGGAAAAGACTGATAGTAGAGCCGGTGCTTTTGGCAATCCGCTGCGAATCCTTTAACACCGTGCTATCCGGCTCATAGCCCTCAGGAGCAGCTACCTTCATATTTATCCCTGTTTTTGCCGAGGCATACAAAAGAGAATTACAGACATTGTTGCCGTCTCCGACATAAGCCAAGGTAATCTTTTTAGAACTTTTTAATTTGTCGTGCACGGTATAGAGGTCGGCTAAGGCCTGGCAGGGATGTGAAAAATCCGAAAGCCCGTTAATTACCGGCACCGCGGCAGAGCGCGCCATCTCCACGACATTGCTGTGCGCAAAAGTGCGCAGCACAATCCCATCAATATAGCGCGAAAGGGTCTTGGCAACGTCAGCAATAGACTCGCGCACCCCGAGGCTTATCTCATCCGGCCCGAGATATATGGAATTGCCCCCTAACTGGTAGATTCCTACCTCAAAGGAAACGCGGGTGCGGTTAGAAGGTTTCTGGAAAATCAAGGCGAGGGTCTTGCCCGACAGGGACTTTGCGAATTTTGCCTTGTTCTTTTTAATCTTATCGGTAAGGCTGAAAATATCCCCGATATCCCGAGTGCTCAAATCCGCTATGGAAACTAAGTCTTTTTTCATTTTAGGAATCCTTTAATGCCTCTTCCAATATCGCCATGGCCTTATCAATCTCTTTCCTCGTAATGTTCAGTGCCGGCATTAACCGAAGCACCCGCTCGTGGGTGCAGTTAATCAAAAGGCCTTTGGCGAGGCATTTTTCCACAATCGCCTTGCCCTCAACGTTCAATTCCACCCCCCACATTAAACCCAAACCCCTTACCTCCTTTATCAGGGAATACTTTTCTTTTAAGGCGTTTAATTTCGCCGCAAGAAAATCTCCCATATCACGGGCATTCTCTAAAAGTTTCTCTTTTCCGAGCGCAGCCAGCACCGCTAATGCTGCGCGGCAGACTACCGGGCCGCCGCCGAAGGTAGAAGCATGCATACCGGGCCCAAGCAGGTCGGCGATTTCCTTCTTTACCACCATTGCTCCGATAGGCAGGCCTCCGCCTAAGGCCTTCGCCAATGTCATCACGTCAGGGGTGACGCCGTAATGTTGATAACAGAAGGGCTTCGCGGTCCTGCCGATGCCGGTCTGGACTTCATCTACGATTAAAAGCATCTTTTTTTCGTCGCAGAGCTTACGCAACCCCAGGACAAAATCCCG
>CAYWCX010000002.1:4298-11134 GCA_964456925.1 uncultured Planctomycetales bacterium | reverse complement strand
TTAAAAGCATCTTTTTTTCGTCGCAGAGCTTACGCAACCCCAGGACAAAATCCCGTCCGGCGATATTAATCCCGCCTTCCCCCTGAATCAACTCCAGCATCACTGCCACGGTATTCTCGCTCATCGCATTTTCCACTGCCTGGAGGTCATTGAACTTTACTATTTTAAAACCGCTGACTAGCGGCTCAAAACCGCCCTGGTATTTCTTCTGGCCGGTGGCGGAAAGCGCGGCCAGGGTACGGCCGTGAAAGGAATCATCAAAGGTAATAATCTCGTACCTGCCTCCGCCGAACTTCCGGCTGAATTTTATCGCTGCTTCATTGGCCTCGGCCCCGGAATTGCAAAAGAATACCTTGCCGGCAAAGGAGAGGCGGATAATCTCCTTCGCCAATTTTGCCTGGGCAATATGATAATAATTGTTGGGGATAAAAACTAATTTTGCGCTCTGCTGCCGGATGGCACGCACCACCTTGGGATGACAGTGCCCGAGATTACCGACTCCCCAACCCGGGAAAAAATCAAGATATGCCTTATTGTTAATATCCCAGAGGCGCGAACCCTTGCCCTTAACCAGGACCAGCGGGGTCTTGGTATAAGTAGGCATGATATAATTTTTATATGTCTCGAAAACCTGTTCCAACCGCATATAATTTAACCCTTCACAATTTCCGTGCCGATACCCTCTTCGGTAAAAATCTCCAACAGTAGGGCATGCGGGATGCGCGCATCAATGATGTGCGTCTTCTTTACTCCGCCCTCCAGGGCGCCGACGCAGGCGTTTACCTTGGGAATCATCCCCTGCTGAATGATATTATCCCTGATAAGGCCGTTGGCTTCGGCGATAGTCAGGGTAGAAATAAATGAACCGGGGTCTTCGTTATTGCGCATAATCCCCTTGACGTTAGTTAATAAAACCAGTTTCTCCGCCTTAAGGCTTGCGGCGATAAAAGAAGCGGCCTCATCGGCATTAACATTATAGGTCTTCTTATCTTCGCCTTTGCCCAGCGGCATAATTACCGGTACCTTGCTGCTTTTTAGTTCCGTCAGGATCGGCTCGCTATTTACGCCGACGATATAACCTACCAGCCCTAAATCAATGCGCGCCTCTTTCTTCCTGGCCTGGATAATCTTTTTACTCTTGCCGTTTAAGCCTACCGCCGGCACGCCCAGTTCGGTTATTTCAGCCACGATTAATTCATTGAGTTTTTCCAATTCCTCTTCCACTACTACGAGGGTCTCTTCGTCAGTGACGCGCATCCCGTCTACGAACTCCGTTTTTTTGCCTTCGTTACGCATGCGGCCGCTTATATTAGGGCCGCCGCCGTGCACCAATACCGGCCGCAAACCCATAAAGTTCAGGAATACGATATCTTCGAGTACCCCCCGGCGGATTTTCTCCTCGCTTAAAATGCTGCCCCCGTATTTTATCACGATAACCTTATTGTGAAAGTTCCTCAGGTAAGGCAGCGCCTCAATCAACACATCCGCTTTTTTAATCGCTTCTTCCATAATTAACCTTAATTATATTCCGCGTTTATCTTGACGTATTTATAGGTTAAATCCGAGGTGTAAACGATTGCCTCTGCCCTGCCGCGCCCCAGCGCAACCTTAACCTCGACTTCTTTTTTCGCTAAGGGGCTGAAGGCTATCTTGAGTTTATCCTCATCCAATCCCACGCCGCTGGCTCCCGCTGCCGCAACAATACGGCCTAAGACATTGGGGCTGGAGGCAAACATCGCGGTCTTGAAAAGATTGGAGTCGGCGATACCCAAAGCCACACGTTTTGCCTCGCGGATATTCCTGGCGCCGCTGACCTTTACGGTGATAAATTTGCTGGCGCCCTCGGCATCCCGGATAATCATCTGCGCCAGGACAAGGCAAACCCTGCTTAAGGCCTGCCTGAATAAATCAAGGTTCCTGCCGCCTTCAATTAAATCGTTCTTCGCCAGGCCGTTGGCAAATAACATCACCGTATCGTTAGTGCTCATACAGCCGTCAACGGTAATACAATTAAAAGACTTGTCCGCCGCGGCTTTCAGGGCGCTCTTTAATGCCCTCCGGCTGATATTAGCGTCGGTAAAAATAAAACATAGCATCGTCGCGACTTTAGGGCCGATCATCCCTGACCCCTTTGCCACCCCGTAGATGGTTACGGTTTTATTACCGAGTTTAAATTTAAAGTATGCCTCTTTGCCGCGGGTATCGGTGGTCATAATTGCCTTCTTGGCGCTGGCTATCCCTTTTGCTGATAAACCCGCGACTAATTGCGGCAGGGCAGATTTAACCTTAGCCAGCGGCATCCTCCTGCCGATAATCCCGGTAGAAGCCACCAGAACTTCCTCTTTCTCCAGCCCCAACTCCCGGGCAACCCAAACCCCCATTTGTTTGGCATCCGCTAAGCCGGCTTTACCGGTAAAACAGTTGGCATTACCGCTGTTAGCGACCAGCGCCCGGAAATACTTATTACGGGCAAGATACTCTTTACATGCCTTAAGAGGGGCGGCCTTGATAGCGTTAGAAGTAAATAATGCGGCGACCTTGGCAGGCGCCTGGGAATAAAATAATGCCAAGTCTAACCTTAAGGACCTTTTAATTCCCGCTGCCACGCCGTTCCCTTGAAAACCGAGCGGAAGAGAGGGCTTCATAGTAATCCGAGGTGTTCCGGAAATTTATACATAATATTCATATTCTGCACTGCCTGTCCCGACGCACCCTTGAGGAGGTTATCAATTGCGGCAATGATAATGATGTTGGCGCCGTTTTCCTTAATGGCGATATCGCAGAAATTGGTGCCGGCGACATCCTTCAGGCGCGGAAATTCGCCTTCGCCTTTGATGCGGACAAAAGGCTCTTTCCGGTAGAATTTGTGATAGAGCTTGAGGAGGTCCTGTTTTTTATTCAGGAGCCGCCTGCTCTTTTTGAGGTAGATCGTCTCCAGTATGCCCCGCTGCACCGGCAGAAGGTGCGGGATAAAGGTTACCCTGATTTTTTCTCCCGCCAGTTTTGACAGTTCCTGGTTAATCTCCGGCATATGCTGGTGCACGTTCACCTTGTAGGCTTTAAAATCCTCGTTAATCTCGCTGAATAAAAACCCCTCGGCGAGCTTGCGGCCGGCGCCGCTGACCCCGGATTTGGCGTCGATAATAATTGAGGCCGGCTCTGCCAGGTCCAAGGCCATCAGCGGAGCCAAGGCTAAAATCGCTGCCGTCGGATAACAACCGGGGTTAGCAATGAGCTTGGCGGTCTTAATCTTATTGCGGTAAAGCTCGGGTAAACCGTAAACTGCCTCCTTAAGGTGTATTTTATCCTTGTGCGCTACATTATAAAACTTCCGGTAAACCCGGATGTCGCTCAGGCGGTAATCGGCGCTTAAGTCAATGACCTTTTTGTGCGCCTTCAATAACGCCGGGGCCATATTCATGGAAACCGTATGCGGCAGCGCCAGGAATACCAGGTCGCATTTAGCGGTAATCTCTTTAAGGTTGGGCTGGTAACATATCAAATCCAGCCGGCCCTTGAACGCAGGGAAGATTTTAGCGATATGCTGCGGTTTATCAATCTTGGCGCAGAGGTGCGTAATCCTTACCCCCGGATGTTTCAAAAGGAGTTTGATTAACTCCTCCCCTGCCAGACCCGTAGCGCCTACGATACCGACGTTTATCATCTCATTCTCCTCGATTATAGAATTCATATTAGGATAAAAAACATACCTCGTCAAGTATTTTTCTCGTCGAAAAAATAAAAAATCCCGCTTTCCAGCGGGACAGGGTTAAAAATCAATTTTTTAGGGATAAGTGCTCGCTATCCTCCTATCTCTTGGTCCACTGGAAACGCTTGCGCGCGCCCTTCTGCCCGAATTTCTTGCGTTCCTTCGCGCGCGGGTCGCGGGTCAGGAAGCCGCTCTTGCGCAAGGCGTCTTTAAGGGTATTATCGGCCAGCATCAGGGCGCGTGAAATCCCCAGCCGCAGTGCCTGGGCCTGGCCGGAAAGCCCCCCGCCTCTTAAAGTAGCGCTGATATCGTATTTATCGAGGCTAGTGGTTAATTCCAGGGGCTGCCTGATGATAAGCCGGTCTGTCTCGCGGATAAAATATTTCTCAAGGGGCATCGCATTAATGACGATGCTGCCCTTGCCCGGACAGAGCCTGACCCGGGCAACCGATTCTTTGCGCCTGCCTATCGCGGTATATTTGTTAACTGCACCTGAATTCTCTTCCATTTGTCTTTATACCTCTAACACGATCGGATTCTGTGCTTTCTGTAAATGTTTATCGTCGGAGTATACTCTAAGTTTCTTGATGAGGTCGCGCCCTAAAGGCCCCTGCGGCAGCATCCTGGCTACTGCAAGTTTTATTACGTTAGCGGGGTTTTTCTTAAGCATCGTCTCTAAAGGAACCTCCCGCAGTCCGCCGGGATAACCCGAATAGCGGCGGTAAAGCTTATCTGCCATCTTCTTTCCGGTAACCTTGATTTTGGCGGCATTGATAACCACCACGCCGTCTCCGGTATCCAGATGGGGGGTAAAGATTGGCTTGTGTTTGCCTCTCAAGACCACCGCCACCTTGGTGGCAAGCCGGCCCAGGATTTTATCCTCGGCATCTACCAGGTACCATTTCCGCTTGATATCCTCTTTTTTTGCCACGTATGTCTTACGCATAGAGTCCCAAGTATAACATATTTTTATCTGAAGTCAAATATTTTTTAATATCTTACCTTAACCAGGCAGAGGCCCTGAGCCGGCGCAGTAGGCCCGGCTAACCTTCTGTCCCTGCCTGCCAGAATCCTCTTCATACTTCCCTTTGGAAACCTTCCCCTCCCGATTTCAATAAGGGTGCCTGTTATATTTCTTGCCATATTGTACAGAAAGCCGTCGGCTTCCGCCTCGATATGGATGCAATCGCCATCCTTAACCACTTTTATTGCCTTGATACTTCTGACGGCGTCTTTACTTTTGCTGCCTGATGCGGCAAAGGCGCTAAAATTATGGCGACCCAGAAGCGCCTGTGCTTCCTTCCGCATCAATTTTACATCCAGGGGAAAACGATAATGATAAACGTCGTTGCGCCGGATTGCCGCAGGATAAGGCCGGTTTAAGATAGTATAACGGTAAACCTTGGATTTGGCATCAAAGCGGCTGTGGAAATGCGGGTTTGCCTCTGTTATCTTTTTGACAACGATATCTTGCGGCAGAAGTGAATTCAGTCCCCTTTGCAGTTTATCCAGAGGGATATTGACGCGGGTATGAAAATTTGCCACTTGAGCAAAGGCATGCACTCCGGCATCGCTACGTCCTGAAGCAATAAGCCTTACGCGCTCCCGCAGGATTTGCCGCAGCGCCTTCTCGATAGTATCCTGGATTGTCTTTTGATTTTTCCGGGGGTGCTGGACCTGCCAACCGCAGTAGCCGCTGCCGTCGTACTCTATTTCGAGTTTGAGATTAGGCATTCCGCAATCTGCACGGCATTGGTGGCAGCCCCTTTAAGGAGATTATCGGAAACAACCCACAGCCACAACCCCTTTTTAACAAAGGGGTCGCGCCGGATGCGACCGATGAAAACCTCGTCCTTGCCTTCCGCGTCCTTAGGCATCGGGTAGAGATTATCCCGCGGCTCGTCGATTACGATAATGCCCGGGGATTTCTTAAGGATATCCCTGACCTTATCGGCATCAAGCGCTTTTCTGGTTTCAAGATAAACTGCCTCGGAGTGCCCGGTCCTTACCGGAACGCGCACGGTAGTGGCTGAAATCTTAATCTTGCGGTCATGCATGATTTTATGGGTCTCGTGCACCAGCTTCCATTCCTCGTTGGTATAATCGTCCTTGGCAAAAGTCCCGATCTGCGGAAAGACGTTATAAGCCAATTGTTGCGGCATAATCTTATTATTCACGTTCGCCTGGAGATTATTAAAGTTACTGGCGGCAATCATCTGGTTTTCTTCTCTGAGCTGCTCGACCGCGCCCCGGCCTGCGCCGGAGGCAGCCTGCAAAGTAGTCACGACTACTCTTTTAATGCCGGCCTTTTTATAAATCGGCCAAAGCGCTACTACCATCTGGATAGTGGAGCAGTTGGGGTTGGCAATGATGCCTTTATGCTTTTTGATGTCTCTGGCATTCACCTCCGGGACTACGAGGGGCACCTTGGGGTCCATACGGAAATCTGCGCCGTTATCAATGACAACCGCCCCTCTTTTTACTGCCTCGGCAGCAAAAGTTACCGCAGCGCCCTTTTCGCCTTCGGTGCCGGCAAAGAGGGCAATATCCAGGCCGTTAAAACCCTCGGGAGAGATGGTCTCCACTGCGTAATTATCCGCATCCACCGCGATATTACGGCTGGAGCGCGCAAATACCCGCAATTGCCCGACCGGGAACTTGCGGCGCTTAAGCACCCGCAGCATCTCAATCCCGACTGCCCCTACCCCGACTACGCCAATATTATATTTTTTCATTCTGGCTTCCTTATTGATTTTATGGTTTCGCTTCCAGCACTGAAAATTTTTGCCGTCTGCTTCGGTTTACGGCTCATTCTCGTAAAGGCTATCGTGGGTGAAAACATACTCCCATTCGCCGTAATTCCTCGCCGACTCAAACTGAAACTCAATGCCAAAAATTTTCTAATGTGCTTCCAGCGAAACGCATAAAATCTTTAAAGTTTCCAAAGCAAGAAACTTTAAAGATATTTTACTACCAGGTCGCCCACCTGCTGGGTGGAATAGCCCATTTTTCCGGCGGCGAGGGATTTGAGTTTTTTGGTTACTACCTTTATTACCGCATTCTCTACTGCCTCGGCAGCCTTTTTCTCTTTCAGGTTTTCCAGCATCATCCCTACGGCACAGATTGC
>CAYWCX010000002.1:0-4198 GCA_964456925.1 uncultured Planctomycetales bacterium | reverse complement strand
CGGCAGCCTTTTTCTCTTTCAGGTTTTCCAGCATCATCCCTACGGCACAGATTGCCGCCAGGGGATTAATCACGTTCTTTCCGGTGTATTTCGGGGCGCTGCCTCCGATGGGCTCAAACATTGAAATGCCCCCGGGGTTGATGTTACCGCCGGCAGCAATACCCATGCCTCCCTGAACCATTGCACCTAAATCCGTGATAATATCGCCGAACATATTATCCGTTACAATTACATCAAACCATTCGGGGTTCTTCACAAACCACATTGTAGTAGCATCCACATGGGCATAATCCGTAGCGATGTCAGGGTATTCTTTAGCGACTTCATTGAAAGTGCGCTGCCAGAGGTCCCAGGCATAAGTCAAAACATTGGTCTTACCGCAAAGGGTAAGCTTTTTCCTTTTATTGCGCTGGCGGGTATATTCAAAGGCGTAACGGACGCAGCGCTCTACCCCTTTTCGGGTATTATAGGAAATCTGAATTGCTACCTCGCTGGCCGTGCCCTTATCCTTAAATTCCCCCATGCCTTTATAGAGGCCTTCGGAGTTTTCACGCACCACCACAAAATCTACATCCTCGGGCCGCTTATCCTTTAAAGGGCAGAACCTGGAATCGTAGAGTTTTACCGGCCGAAGATTGATATACTGGTCCAGGGAAAATCTTAATTTTAAAAGCACGCCGGTTTCCAGGATTCCGGGCTTAACATCAGGATGACCCACCGCGCCCAGATAAATGGCGTTATATTTTTTGAGCTCCTCGATATCGCTATCCTCGACGGTCTTGCCGGTCTTCAAATAGCGCTCGCCGCTGAAATCAAAGGTCCTCGCCTCGAAGGTAAAGCCGAACTTGCTGCTTGCCGCCTCCAAAACCTTTAAACCCTCCCGCACGACCTCGGGGCCGGTGCCGTCACCGGGTATTACCGCTATCTTATGCATTTTTACAGTATCCTTTACTCTTAATGTAATTCATCAGGCCGCCCTTTTGGACAATCTCCTGCAAAAATTTCGGAAAGGCCTGGGTCTGGTAAGTAACCTCATTGGTGAGATTTTTTATTATACCACCGTCTAAATCTATTTCAAGGATATCTCCGTCAGCGATTTTGACGGCATCGCCTGATTCCAGAAAAGGCAGGCCGATATTAATGGCATTGCGGAAGAATATGCCGGCAAAACTTTCGGCAACCACTGCCGCAACACCGCAGCCTTTCAGCGCCAGCGGCGCATGCTCGCGCGACGAACCGCAGCCGAAGTTCCTGCCTGCCACTATGATATCGCCGGCTGCCACCTTCCCGGCGAAATCCGCCGCGATATTTTCCATACAGTGGCTGCCCAGCTCTTTGGCATCAGTGATGTTAAGATATTTTGCCGCGATAATATCGTCGGTGTTAATATCATTGCCAAACTTATGAACCTTACCTTTAATAATCATCTTAAACCCTCGCGGGATGGGTAATCTCTCCGGTAATGGCGGATGCTGCTGCCACCGCAGGATTAGACAGATAAACCTCGGATTTCGGGCTGCCCATACGCGCGATAAAATTGCGGTTGGTAGTAGCCAGGCAGCGCTCACCGTCAGCCAGAACCCCAAGGTGGCCCCCGAGGCACGGGCCGCAGGTAGGGGTGGAAAATATCCCGCCGGCCTTAACAAAAATCTCCGCCAAGCCCTCCCGCACTGCCTGCAGGTAAACCTTCTGGGTTGCCGGAATAACGATTAACCTTAAACCGCTCTTAATCGTTTTACCTCTCAATACTTTAGCCGCCAAGCGCAAATCCGAAATTCTGCCGTTGGTGCAGGAACCTATCACTACCTGGTCGATAGTGATATCTGCTAAGGCCCCTACCGGCTTAACGTTGCTCGGCAGGTGCGGACAGGCAACCTGCGGCTCTAATTTAAAGACATCGAATTCATAGACCTTCTCGTACGCGGCGTCCTTATCGCTCTTATAAATCTTATACCTGCGCGGCGCCGGCCGGATATATTTCAAGGTGACGGCATCCGGCTCGATAATCCCTGTCCTGCCTCCGGCCTCAATCGCCATATTTGACATCGCAAACCTGTCGTCCATCCCGAGGCCGCTTATTGCCGGACCGCAGAACTCCATTGCCTTGTACAAAGCGCCGTCCACCCCGATTTTACCGATGGTATAAAGTATGAGGTCCTTGCCGCCGACCCATTTCTTGAGTTTTCCCCGATAGATGAATTTTATGCTCGCCGGGACCTTAAACCAGCATTTCCCGTCGATAAATGCGCGCGCCAAATCCGTAGAGCCCACGCCGGTGGCATAGCAGCCGAGAGCGCCGTAAGTACAGGTGTGCGAATCCGCTCCGATAACCAGGTCTCCGGGTAAAACCAGCTTCTGCTCCGGTAAAAGCGCATGTTCAATGCCCATACGCCCCAGTTCAAAGTAATTCTCAATCTGCTGCTCGCGGGCAAAATCCGCCAGCACCCGGCATTGGTTGGCGCTGCGTAAATCCTTTGCCGGAGTAAAATGGTCGGGGACGAGGGCAATCTTTTTATTATCAAAAACCTTAGCGCATCCGGCTTTCTTAAACTCCGAAATGGCAAGGGGCGCGGTAATATCATTGCCCAAAGCCAGGTCTACCCTGGCCTCGATAAACTCTCCCGGCCGGATATCACCCTTATCAGTGTGCGCCAATAGTATTTTTTCCGCAATAGTATAACCCATGGATTTAAATTTGGAGAAAATTATTACCCTTTAAACCTTTTGACCAGAAGGCTGGCGTTGTGGCCGCCGAACCCCAGGGAATTGGAGATGCAGGCCCGGATTTCCGCCTTACGGCTGACGTTAGGCACATAATCAAGGTCGCATTCCGGGTCAGGATTTTCGTAGTTGATGGTAGGGGGCGCGATATTATCTTTGATAGCCAGACAACAAGCCACAAACTCTACGCCGCCTGCAGCGCCCAGAAGATGGCCGGTCATGGACTTGGTAGAAGAAACCATTACCTTTTTAGCGTGGCTACCCATTGCTTTTTTTATTGCCATGGTTTCAATCTTATCGTTAAGCTTGGTGGAGGTGCCGTGGGCATTGATGTAAGCTATTTCTTCGGCAGCTAAACCCGCGTCCTTCATCGCTAATTTCATGGCGCGGCTAGCGCCGTCACCGTCAGGGTCGGGTGCGGTAATATGGTAAGCGTCGCAGGTGGCGCCGTATCCCGCCATTTCGGCATAGATATGGGCTTGCCTTTTCCTGGCGTGCTCCAACTCCTCCATAATTACGATACCGCTGCCTTCGGCAATCACAAAACCGTCGCGCTCAAGGTCAAACGGCCGACTGGCCTTTTCCGGCGCATCGTTCCTGGTTGAAAGTGCCCTAAGTGCGCAAAAACCGCCTACCCCGAGGGTAGTAACGCAGGCCTCGGTGCCGCCGGCGACCATAATGTCGATGTCGCCGCGCTGTAAAATCCGGAAGGCGTCCCCGATAGCGTGAGAGCCCGAAGCGCAGGCAGTGGTAACGCAGGAATTAAAACCTTTAATGCCGAAGATTATCCCTACCTGCCCCGCAGCTTCGTTGACAATCAGCATCGGGATAAGAAAAGGCGATAACCTTGACGGCCCTTTAGCGAGCAGGATATTGTGCTCCTTTTCTATCGTCTGGAGGCTGCCGATACCGGAGCCGATTAAAACCCCGATTCTGGTGCGGTCCTCCTTATCCAGGTCTAATCCGGAATCCTTAAGGGCCTCCTGGGAGCCGGCAACGGCATACTGCACAAACTTTGCCATATGCCTTGTGTCCCGGGGAGAAATCCCGTAGCTGGTAAGGTCAAAACCCTTGACCTCTCCGGCAATGCGCGAATAGAAGGGCGAAGCGTCAAATTGGGTAATCGCCGTTATGCCGTTCTTACCCTCTTTAAGCGCCTGCCAAAAGGAGGCGACGTCATTGCCCACCGGGGATATGATGCCCAGGCCCGTTATTACGACTCTTCTTTCTTCCATATATTTTAAAAACCTTCCTTATAAAATTTACCCCGCCAGAAAATTCCGGGCGGGGTAATGGTCAGACATCTATGTATTTACAACTTATTTATTTCCGGCCTTCTCTTCGATATATTTAACGGCATCTCCTACCTTGGCAATCTTCTCGGCGTCCTCATCGGAGATTTCGATCCCGAACTCCTCCTCCAGAGCCATTACGAGCTCTACGGTATCCAGGGAATCAGCGCCCAGGTCATCCACAA
>CAYWCX010000001.1:0-96112 GCA_964456925.1 uncultured Planctomycetales bacterium | reverse complement strand
ATTATGAAATTATTATTACATACCTGCTGTGCGCCGTGCTTGATATACCCCTTAGAACAGTTGAAGGCAAAGGGGTTTGAGGTTGCGGGATTTTTCTATAATCCTAATATACATCCTCTTTCGGAATACAATAATCGAAGGAGTGCGGTAGAAGGATACACTAAGGATATCGGGGTAGAAGTAATTTATCCTGAATACCGGCCGCAGGATTTTTTTCAGGCAGTCAATCTAAAAGAGTCTAATCCCGGCAGGTGCGAAATCTGCTGGAAGCTGCGGCTGGGCAAGACGGCGAAGGAAGCGAAGGAGAAGGGCTTTAGCCATTTTTCGACTACGCTTTTGGTAAGTCCTTATCAAGACCAGGAGTCGCTGAAGAAGATCGGTAATGATGTTGCGAGAGAGGTAAAAGTAGAGTTTTATTATGAGGATTTTCGGCCGGGTTTTCGCAAGGCGCACGATGAAGCGAAAGCTAAAGGTATCTATTGCCAGAAATATTGCGGCTGTATTTATTCGGAGATAGAGCGATGCAGGAAATCGGCAAGACCTTAATCATCTTTGGCGTTATTCTTTTAGGGGCAGGGTTGCTTTTGACCTTTGTCAATAAAGTGCCCTTTTTGGGAAAGTTACCGGGCGATATATTAATCCAGAAAAAGAACTTTACCTTTTATTTCCCGCTGGCAACTTCAATATTATTAAGTATAATCCTGTCTTTAATATTCTGGCTATGGTCAAGGCGTTAAGGTTAAAAATTATTGTCGGGTTAGCGCTTGCTTTAGTGGCAGGCAGTGTTTCTGCTGCCGAGCGCCCGCAGGTTCAAGCGCGACAGGTGAGGGTGGCGATTATCGATGATATTGCATCGATTCGGCTTAAGATCAAGGGTTATTATGAGATTATTGACCCTGCTACCGGCAAGGTCTTATACCAGGGCAGAAACATCAGGACTACCGTGATGGGTTATAAAGACGGAATACTTTTGGCAGGCAGGGGGTTTAGTTTGAGGAGGATTCTGATTAAGGCCGATGACCCCGAGGCATTTCTTATTGATGACCGTAATTTCCGCGGCAATACCGAGATTATCAAAAATAATTTAGGGCACCTCCTGCTGGTAAACCACATTGATTTGGAGGATTACATCAAGGGTATCCTTTATCACGAGGCCTCGCATTACTGGCCCGAAGAAGCCCTGAAAGCCCAGGCAGTAGCTTGCCGCACCTACGCGCTTTACGAGATGCAGGAGAATTCCAAACGCGACTACGACCTTACCAGCGATATCTACTCGCAGGTTTACGGAGGCAAGTTCTCGGAGCGTTACCGTACCAACAAAGCGGTTGACGATACCGCAGGCGAGGTCCTTTACTATAAAGGTAAGATATTCCCCACTTATTATCACGCCACCTGCGCCGGTTACACCGAAGATGCCGGCGAGTTATGGAATATAAATCTGGCGCCCTTAAAAGGAGTAGCCTGCGGTTTTTGCAAGGACTCCCCGCATTACCGCTGGCATAATGTTATCAGCACGGAGGAGTTCCTTGAGAAGCTGCAGGGCGCGGGTTATAAGATTAAAAATATCAAGGATGTCATCCCCGTTGATAAAGATAAATCCGGCAGGTACAGGAGCCTTAAGGTAGTTTCCGGCATTGGCTCAACCGATATCAGCGTTAAGGATTTGCGTAATATCGTGGGGCCGAATATCATCAAAAGCGCGATATTTGAAGTTAAGATTGCCGCAGGTGATATTGTTTTTGAAGGCCTCGGCTGGGGCCACGGGGTGGGATTGTGCCAATGGGGCGCTTATTTTATGGCTAAACAGGGTCACGCTTACCAGGAGATACTTAAATATTACTACCCCGAAAGCAATGTTGCAACTTTCTGATTTTGATTACCCCCTTCCCAAAGAATTAATTGCGCAATACCCCTTAAAGGAAAGAGACGCTGCGCGAATTTTGGTGCTGGACCGTAAAAGCGGCGGAATCGAACACCGCATTTTTAAGGATATTACGGATTATTTTAAAAGTTCCGATCTCCTAGTCTTAAACGACACCAGGGTTTTGCCCAGCCGGCTTAAGGGCCAGCGCCTTACCGGCGGCAAGGTAGAGGTCCTGCTTTTAGAGCACCTCGGGGACTTAAGGTTCAGGGCAATGCTTAAGCCCGCTCGTCTTAAAACAGGAGAAAAGATAAAGTTTGACGGCGCCAAGATTTCGGCTCGAGTTAATTCTAAAGACGAAGTTACTTTTCAGGCCAGGGATGCCGCGGCAGTATATCAACTCGGGGTAATGCCGCTGCCTCCTTACATCAAGAGGGATGCCGAGCCGCTGGACAGTATTTATTACCAGACAGTCTATGCCAAAAAAGACGGGGCAGTGGCTTCTCCTACTGCGGGTTTACATTTTACCGCAGCGATGCTTAAAGACATCGAGGCCCAAGGCGCAGAGGTTGCCTGTATCACTTTACACGTCGGGCCAGGGACATTCCGTCCGGTAAAAGAAGTTGATATTACCAGGCACAAGATGGAAAAAGAATATTTTAAGATACCAGAGCTGTCGCAGGCGCTTATTACTGAGGCACACGCCCAAAAGCGCCGCATCATCGCAGCAGGCACCACGAGCCTGCGCGCCTTAGAAACATATGCCTCAGGGAGAAGCGAGGGTTACACCGATTTATTTATCTATCCGGGTTACGAATTTAAAATCACCGATGCCCTGCTTACTAATTTTCATCTTCCCCGCACCACGCTTTTTATGCTGACGGCAGCCTTTGCCGGCACAGAATTCATTAAGAAGGCATACGAGGAAGCGATTGAGAAAAAATACCGTTTCTACAGTTACGGCGATGCGATGTTGATTTTATAAAATGTTTGAATTAATTCATCAGGATAAAAATTCGGGGGCGCGCCTCGGCAGATTGAAGACCTTGCACGGCGTGGTTGAAACTCCCTGTTTTATGCCGGTAGGCACCCAGGGCACGGTTAAGACCCTGTCGCCGGCTGATTTAAAAGGCGCCGGTGCAGAGATTATACTTTCCAATGCCTATCATCTATTCCTGAGGCCCGGGGTGGAGGTCATTAAGAAAGCCGGCGGGCTGCATAATTTTATGAGCTGGCAGGGGCCTATCCTTACCGATAGCGGCGGATACCAGATATTTAGCCTTGCGCTTTTAAGAAAGGTTAAGGATAGCGGGGTGGAGTTTCAGTCACACATTGACGGGATGAGACATACCTTCAGCCCCGAGGACGTGGTGAAAATCCAGGAGGAGTTCGGTTCGGATATTATGATGCCGCTCGATGAATGCGTGCATTATCCCTGCGCCAGGGACTATGCCGAGATAGCGATGAGAAGGACGATTGACTGGGCAGTGCGTTCTAAAGAAGCGCATCATACGGAGCAGCTGCTTTTTTCTATCGTGCAGGGCGCCAGCTATGAAGACTTGCGCCGGGCTTGCGCCGGGGAACTGGTGGATTTGGGTTTTGACGGTTATGCCATCGGAGGAGTTTCGGTTGGCGAACCCCGGAAATTAATATATAATATTACCCAGTTGGTGGCGGGGTTATTGCCGAAGGATAAGCCGCGCTACCTTATGGGCGTGGGCCTGCCCGAAGATATCCTTGAGGCAGCGGAGGCAGGCATTGATATGTTTGACTGCGTCACGCCCACGCGCTACGGCAGGAACGGCAGCGCCTTTACCAGCGAAGGGAAATTGATTATCCGTAATTCCCCTTATGCCGAGGACTTCAAGCCCCTCGATGAGGAGTGCGGTTGTTATACCTGCAAGAATTTCAGCCGGGCGTACCTGCGGCACCTTTTTAATACCGAAGAAATCCTGGGGTTAAGGCTGGTTTCTCTGCATAACATCCATTTTTATTTGAAACTGCTGTCCGCCATCAGAGACTCAATCCAAAAGGACAGGTTCGCCGAATTTAAAAAAACCTTCCTCGCTAAATATATGAAGGCGGGTTCACGCAAGAACAACAACAGATGACAGCGATGCGCATTGATATCATTACCATATTCCCCGGGATGTTTGGACCGGTTCTGGACGAATCCATCATCAAGCGGGCGCAGAAAAATGGCAGGGTTAAAATATACCTGCACGACCTGCGTGATTATTCTACCGATAAGCACCGTAAAGTAGACGACCATCCTTACGGCGGCGGCTCGGGGATGGTAATGCGGCCGGAGCCGTTCTTCGCTGCCGTGGATGATATTAAAGCCCGGGCCAGGAGCAGGAAGCCGCGCGTAATTTTACTCTCTCCCCAAGGTGCCAGATTGGAACAGAAGGCTGCCCGCAGGCTATCGAAAGAAAAACACCTTATTTTAATCTGCGGCCATTACGAAGGAATAGACGAACGCGTCAGGAAGCACCTGGTAGATGAAGAGATATCCATAGGGGATTATGTTTTAACCGGCGGCGAGCTTGCGGCGATGGTGCTGGTGGATTGCGTAGTGCGTCTTATCCCCGGCGTGTTGGGAGATAAAAATTCCTTGAATTTTGAGTCATTTGAGGGTAATTTATTAGAATACCCGCAGTACACCAGACCTGCGGTTTTTCGCAGATTAAAGCCGCCCAAGATACTCTTTTCAGGCGACCACCGCAAGATTGAAAAATGGAGAAGAGAAGAGGCGCTTAAAAGAACGAGGCAACGCCGGCCGGATTTATTGCAAAAATAAGGAGGAGAACCGTGAACAAGCTCAGAATGATCGAAGAAGAGTACACCAAAAGAGAAATCCCGCATTTTAGCGTCGGAGACACCGTCAAGGTGCTGGTTAAAATCCCGGAGGGGCCGGACAAGACCCGGCTGCACCCTTTTGAGGGGGTGGTAATCTCAAGGAAGGGCAGCGGCTCAAGGGAAAATTTTACCGTCCGCAAGGTTTCTTACGGAGAGGGCATTGAGCGCGTCTTCCCGTTGTATTCGCCCAGCATTGAACGCATTGAACTCATACGCCCGGGCAAGGTCAAGCGCGCCAAGCTTTATTATCTGCGCCAGAAAGTCGGCAAACGCGCTACCAAAATCGCATCCAGCGAAACCAGGGAGCAATCCGCCTAAAAGGTGCTCTATTACGAGAGGAAGTTCCGCAGACAGGGCTATGACCTGATTATCGGAGTGGATGAGGTGGGCAGAGGCTGCCTCGCCGGTCCGGTAGTGGCGGCTGCGGTGCTGCTCAAAAATAAAAATTTCAAAAACCGTATCGACGATTCCAAAAAATTAAGCCCTCTCCAGCGCGAGAAGGCGTTCCCCGAGATTATCAGGAAGTCCTTATTCGGGGTGGGTATCGTGAGTGAGAAGGTAATCGACCACCTGAATATACTGGTGGCTACGCGCATCGCCATGGAAAAGGCGATTGCCAGCCTCGTCAACGGGTTAAAACCCAAAGCCGGGAAACGCATCCGGTTATTGGTTGACGGCAACGTGGACTTAAGCACTCATCTTCCTATCAGCAATATCATCGGCGGCGATGGAAAATCCAAGAGCATTGCCTGTGCTTCAATCCTGGCGAAGGTCATCCGCGACAGGATGATGGTTTCTTACCATCGGGTTTATCCCCAATACGGTTTTTTGCAGCATAAAGGCTATCCTACTAAAGCACACCGCCTGGCAGTAGCGAAATTCGGGCTCTCTGATATACACCGGCTGAGTTTTCGCCATGACTAAAGGCAATCTATCGCTGGGGCGGTATGCCGAAGACAAGGCCGCGGATTTTTTGAAGCAGCGCGGTTACAGCATTATCAAAAGGAATTACCGTAATAAATTAGGCGAGATAGATATTATCGCCCGGCATAAGAGCACGCTTTGTTTTATCGAGGTCAAGGCCAGGCGCGGCTCTGGATACGGCTTGCCCCAGGAGGCAGTCTCCAGGACGAAGAGAGCAAAGATTTCACGGGTAGCATTGAGTTTCCTGAAAGAAAACAATCTTTTGGACGCTAAGGCGAGGTTTGACGTAGTTGCGGTGCTGGAATCCGGGGTTCGCCCTGAAATAGACCTGATTCAGGATGCCTTTGAATTGGAGGGAGATTTTAGTTAAATGAAAAAATATCAAGACACTAATTTAAAGAAATACCTTGATGACCTCGCGGCAAAACTGCCGGCGCCGGGAGGCGGTTCAGCCGCGGCATTAACCGCTGCGCTGGGCGCGTCACTGGTAAGTATGGTGGTGAGCTTTACCCTCGGCAAGCCGCGTTACGCTCAATACGAAAAAGAATTACAGGTAACCCTCGGTAAGTCCGAGCGGCTGCGCGCGGAATTCCTTAATCTGGTGGACCTTGATGTGGCGGCTTACCGCAGCAAGAACCTGCGTGATGCCCTGGACGTGCCTTTTATGGTCTGCCGGCTCTGTTTTGAGGGGATGAAATTATTGCCTGTCCTGATTAAGAAAGGCAATGTAAACCTGATAAGCGACGTGGCAGTGGCAGCGGCGCTATTGGAGTCGGCTTTTGCGAGCGCATACTTTAACGTTGAGATAAACCTCAAGTCCCTAAACGACAAAAAATTAAGCGCCAGAATCCGCAATGAACTATCTAACAAACAAAAAACCATTAAAAAAATCAGATTAGACACGGAGGTAAAAGTTGGCAAGATTATTAGAGGGTAAGCCCGTCGCGGAAAGAATAAAAGAGGGGATTAAAAAAGAAATCGAGGGCCTGGCCCGCAAGCCCGTTCTGGTGAGCGTCCAGGTAGGCGAGAACGCCGGCGCCGCCAGTTACGTGAAATCCCAGCAAAAGACCGCCGAAGGGCTGGGGATAGAATACCGTTTCCATAAACTGCCCGAAGAGATTTCGGAAAAAGAGCTGGTAGAGTTTATACAGCGTATGAATTCCGATAAGTCCGTGGACGGCATAATTATCCAGATGCCCCTGCCGCAGCGCATTGATTATAAGACAATCAGCCAGTTCATTCTCCCCGAAAAGGACGTAGAGGGGATGCATCCGGCAAATATCGGCAAGATTCTCTTCGGCAAGACCAGGATTCTACCTTGTACTGCCGCAGCGGTAATGGAATTATTAAAGGAGAGCACCGTAGATTTATACGGTAAAGAGGTAGTGATAATAGGCCACAGCGAAATCGTAGGCAAACCCTTAAGCCTTTTATTGCTGGATAAATTCGCCACGGTTACGGTCTGCCATATCGGGACCTCCAAGGCCGGCAAGCTCGAAGCGCACGTCAGGGGCGCCGAGGTTTTGATTGTCGCAGTAGGCAAGGCCGGGCTGATTAAGGGCGAGTGGATTAAAGAAGGCGCTATTGTTATTGATGTGGGTATAAACAGGGTCGGGGATAAGATCGTAGGGGATGTGGAGTTCGAGGGAGCCCAGAAGCGTGCCTCCTTTATTACCCCTGTTCCCGGCGGTGTAGGACCTCTTACCGTTACCATCCTGATGCGCAACCTGGTTGAGGCAGCAAAGCTCAAATAAATAATAATTTTGCTGCGGAATATTGTTCGTGTGCTGAATGTTACAACATGCGAATTGATTTTATGGTTTCGCTTCCGGCACGGAAAATTTTCGCCGTCTGCTTCGGTTTACGGCTCGTTTACGTAAAGGCTATCGCGGGCAAGACATACTTCCACTCGCCGTAATCCCTCGCAGACTTTTGCCGAAAATTTTCTAATGTGCCTTCAGCGAAACGCATAAAATTTATTCGCTCGAAATAACGCCAGATTCATTATTCTGATTAGCGGGATGGCTTGGTTTGATTTTGAGCAGCATGTAGTTTATGCGAGCGGCCAAGGTTCACCCGCTAAAAAAGAAGTCGGTGAGAGAGAGCAGAAACTCCAAGCGAGGTTTTTCTCGGTGGGAAAAATCGAGCGGTGCTGCGAGAAACAAACCAAGACAAACCCACTAAGGGGAATAGATGACGTTTAAAGAGAAGTTGCAATCGGGCAAATTTATGGTGACCTCGGAGATCGGGCCGCCCAAAGGGATTGAGACTAAGGTTATCCTGGAGGATGCCGAGCTTATCCGCGGCCGGGTCGACGGCATCAACGTTACCGACTTACAGAGTTCGGTGATGCGCCTGGGCTCGCTTGTAGTATGCGGCCTCTTGAAGCAGAAAGGTTTTGAGCCGATATTCCAGCTGACCTGCCGCGACCGTAACCGCCTGGCCCTGCAGTCCGATATCCTTTCCGCAGCCGCGCTTGGCATTGAAAATATTCTGATTCTTACCGGCGACCACACCACTATGGGAGACCACCCCGAAGCCAAGCCGGTGTTTGACCTGGATTCGGTGCAGTTATTACAGGTGGTAAGGAAGCTCCAGGGAGGATTGGATATGAACGGCAATAAACTGGAAGGCGCGCCGCCGAAGTTCTGCGTCGGAGCGGTAGTCAATCCCGGGGCAGACCCTCCAGAGCCGCAAATCCTGAAAATGGAGAAAAAAATTGAAGCCGGGGCGGAATTCTTTCAGACCCAGGCAGTATATGATATCAAGGTTTTTGAAAATTTTCTTAGCAAGGTCAGGCATCTTAAGGTTCCCATCCTGGCGGGTATAGTATTGTTAAAGTCCGCGGGTATGGCGCGTTATATGAATAAGAACGTCGCCGGCGTCTGTGTCCCGGACCCTTTAATCAAGGAAATGGAAGAGACCAAAGATAAGGTTGCGAAATCCGTGGAGATTGCCAGCCGTCTCATCAAAGAACTTAAACCGATGTGCCGCGGTATCCATATTATGCCCATCGGCTGGGATAAAAAGGTTCCCTTAGTGCTGGATGCTTGCGGTTTGTAACTATGCCTAAGATTATCATCATCGGGAATTCTGCCGCGGGTTTTTCCTGCTGCGATACCCTTGTCAAAAACCCCACAGAGAAAGAAATAACGGTTATCAGCGCGGAAGATTACAGCGCCTACAACCGCAACCTGCTCTTGGGATATCTCGCCGGTAGCATTGGTGAGGATGAGCTATTCCTGTGCCCCGATGATTATTATGAAAAAAATAAGGTAAGGTTTTTAAAAAACAGCAAGGTGGCGCTGGTAGAGACTAAAAAACAGCGCCTCACCCTTAAAGATAATACTAAAATAAATTATGATTACTTGGTGATTGCCTCGGGCAGTAAGCCGGTTTTGCCGGATATCGCCGGCAATAGCAAAGAAGGGGTATTTATTTTTTACGCGCTCGAAGAAATCAAAGAGATTAAACAGCGCCTGATGCTTGCCGATACCGTGGCTATCGTCGGCGAGCCGATGGTTTGCGTTGAATTGGCGGGTGTTCCGCTGCTTCGGGATAAAGAGGTAAAGATTATCGCCAAAACCAGGCCGGATTCCTTTTCGCCGTCCGGCAAGCAGGAATGGATAGAGGGCCTGGAAGTAAATGAGATTATCGGCGAAGGCGCCCAGATGCAGGCGATAAAACTTACTAACGGCAAGGTCATCGGGATGCCGCTGGTGATATTTGCGGGAGCACACCTTCCGGCGAGCGAATTTTTAAAAGGCAGCGATATCGAGACCAGGGACGGCTGTGTCATCGTTAATGACTTGATGCGCACCAGTATAGAAAATGTCTTTGCCTGCGGCAGCGTGGCGAGTGCCAAAACCTGGGATGACGCGATTAAAGAGGGTATCACAGCAGCCGAGAGTTTAATCAAACAGACGAAGGGAGAAAATAACCTATGTCAGCAAACGTCTTAATCGAATTAGGCACCAAGGGGACGGATACTGTCATCAGCGCCGCGAGGGGCGCCGTTAATAAGGCAATCAAGGAAAAAGGCGCCGACAGCGCAATCGGCTTCAGGGATACCAATTATTATCTGCCCCTGGCATACTCACTATTAAAAATCGAAGCCAGGAATCTGGACGATTGTTTAAAGATTCTTAAAGAAGCCGAGGCCCTTAGCAATAATCAGCCGGCATCCAGCGGTTTGCATATCGCGGCATTAGGCGGGATTTTGAATAAAGGCATTGCCACCCTGCTTTGCGAGGAAGTTTTAGCCGCGATAAATTATCTTGACAAAGAGCACCCCAAGCAGGGCTATGCGGGATTTCTTTCGGATACGCTTTTAAGGTCGCTGGGAATCCAGCTGGTTGACGGCAGGATTGCCGGGATTGCGGTAATCCTTGGCCCGGCTAAAGACGAGGAGGCGGCGGTTACGGTGGTGCGGGATTTCCAAAGCAAGAGCATCGTCAGTATCCTGGTCGGCAGCGTCAACGGAAATAGTTTTAAGAAACAACTCGAGAATAAAAGGGTAGAATTGGGGCTGGAAAATTATATCGTGCCTTTGGGAGAGGATTATTTATCCGCCATCTACGCGGTAAACTGGGCGGTGCGCGCCCCGCTTATGTACGGCGGCTTAAAGAGCGGGCAGTGGGAAGAGATTTTAAAATACAGCCAGCAGAAAATTCCGGCATTTGTGATGCTTTTGAGCCATGTGGATGAAATCCTGGTAGCAACCGGGCTGGGAGTGCTGGCAATGGGCTTTCCTATTATTACCGACTTGGAGGTGCCGCAGTTGGGCAAGATTGACACTACCTTATACGAGGCCCTGGTTACCGAGAAGGATTACCGTAAACTTCCCGCAAAATGTATCGAGACCAGGGGGCTGAAGGTCAAGGTTACCGAAGTTCCCATTCCCGTTCCCTATGCCGCGGCGTTCGAAGGTGAGCGGGTAAGAAAAGAGCAACTGCACGTGGAGTTCGGCGGCAAGAGCACCCTTTCCTTTGAGTACCTTACCTTAAAGAAGATGGATGGAGTCCAGGACGGCAAGGTGGAATTGCACGGCCCGGATATTGACCGGCTGCCGAAGGGCAGTAAGTCCTTACCGCTGGCAATTATTGTGGAGGTGGCCGGCCGTAAGATGCAGAAAGATTTTGAGCCCATCCTGGAACGCCAGATCCACCGTTTCATAAATTATGCCATGGGGCTGATGCACGTCGGCCAGAGGGATATGAACTGGATACGTATCTCCAAGGAGGCCTTTGAGAAGGGGTTCCGCCTGAAAGATATCGGCATTATCCTGCACGCTATGTTGCATCAGGAATACAGCGCTATCGTAGACAAGGTGCAGGTTACGCTTTACACCGTCCAGGCGGATGTTGAAAGGTTATTGCCCCGGGCCAAAAAAAGCTACGACGAACGCGACGAGCGCATCAGCGGGATGAGTGATGAAAGCGTGGATACCTTTTATTCCTGTCTCTTGTGCCAGTCTTTCGCGCCCAACCATGTCTGTATTGTTACCCCCGAGCGCCTCGGTCTTTGCGGCGCTTATTCCTGGCTCGACGCCAAGGCCTCCTTTGAGATTACTCCGACCGGCCCGAACCAGCCGGTTAAAAAAGGAGAGGCGCTGGACAGCAATTTGGGGCAGTGGAAAAACATCAATGACTTCGTTTATAACAAGTCTAATAAGACCATCGAGCGGGTCAATATGTATTCCCTGATGGATTCCCCGCAGTCTTCCTGCGGGTGTTTTGAATGCATCGCCGCCATCGTGCCGGAGGTAAACGGGGTAATGGTGGTGCACCGCGATTATTCCGGGCTGACCCCTTCGGGGATGTCCTTTACTACCATGGCGGGTTCGGTGGGCGGCGGGGTCCAGACCCCGGGGTTCCTGGGCATAGGTAAACTCTATATCGTGAGCAATAAATTCATTGCTGCCGAAGGCGGATTGAAGCGCCTGGTGTGGATGCCGGTTGAACTGAAGGAACTTCTGGCGGATAAATTAAAGAAACGCGCCGGAGAGATTGGGGAGCCGGACCTTCCGGATAAGATTGCCGATGAGCACACCGCTACCAACGCCGAGGAATTAATCAACTTCCTTAACAAGGTAGGGCATCCGGTCCTCAAGATGCCGCCGTTATTGTAAATTTCACTTGACCTTTTTTGGCTTTTCCTATATATTAAAGACGAGAATGCCAGAACATCCCGCAAAATTTTTCCCCTTTTATATTATTATAATAGGAGCGTTGTTTTTGTGTTTGAGAGCGGATTTCTGCCTTGCCGAGGAACCGTCTCTGGTATCAGACCAGGCCAAGCTTTACCGCGAATTGGGTCTGGAGGCGCAAAAGGAAGGCAAGCTCGAGGAAGCCCTGGGCTATTACCGTAAGGCCATTGTGCTGGACCCCCAATACGTTATAACCTATAATGACGCGGGTATTATCCTGGAGACACTGGGGGAATTAGATGCGGCTAAGGCGATGTACCTTAAGGCAATCGAGATTACTCCGGATTACCCCAACAGTTATTCCAACCTGGCAATTGTTTATGAAGAGGAGGGTAATTACGGCGATGCCGCAACCTGCTGGATGAAGCGGGCGACGCTCGGCGCGCCCGATGACCCCTGGGCCGAGGCAGCGCGGCGCAGGATAGGCGATATTGCCCGGGTGTACCCCGAGGCTTACGGTATCGGCAGGCAGCAATACCAGCAGGGCCCCGCGCAAGCCGGCACATCAGTAGAGATAGCGCCGGCAGAGCCGCAAGGCCGACAAGCCGCAGCACTAAAATATCCCGAAACGCAAGTTTCGGTTCCTCAGGAATCCTACGAAGCAGTCGCCAAGGAGGCCGAAATAGTCCGGGAGCGTGTCACGGACAACAAGTCCCGCGCCATGAATTACCTCAGAGACGCCAAGGAGAATTTTGCCAGAAGACAGTATGTGGCGGCCTTAAAAGAAGCCACGGTCGCAGAATATCTCGACCCCGGCAATCCTGAAATCAGTTCTTTTGTGGAGCAGGTTCGCAAAAAACTTTTAGAGTAGTCAGGCTTCGCCGTATCACGCCTTATTTTTCCCGTGTTTAATTAATCTAAAAAGAGGATTGTCCGCTTTCCTAAAATGGCTCAGGGGAGATTGTTTTTAATCGACGCCACGGCTTTTTGTTACCGCGCCTTCTATGCCATCAAAGGGCTTTCTACTTCTTCGGGCCAGCCCACCAATGCCGTCTACGGTTTTGTCAACATGCTCAACAAGATTATTAAGGAAAAGCGCCCTGAGTTTATCGCCGCCTGTTTTGACGTCTCGCGGGAAACCCTGCGCCAGAAAAAATTTGCCGAATACAAGATGCAGCGCCCGCCGATGCCCGAAGGGCTCGCCGGTCAGTTGCCTTTTATCCGCAAGCTGCTCGACGCATACCGGATTGCTGTCTTTGAAAAAGAAGGTTATGAAGCCGATGACGTTATCGCCACTCTTGCCGCTAAGGCTAAGGCCCGCGGCCTTAAGGTAACCATCATCAGTTCTGACAAGGATATCCTGCAGTTAGTGGATAAGGATACCGAAGTGTTCAATCCTTATAAGGATGACGGCGTCACCTATGATGAAGCGAAGGTCAGGGGGCGTTTCGGGGTGAGCCCCCGCCAGATACCCGATATTATCGCTTTGATGGGCGATGTTGCGGATAACATTCCCGGGATTGCCGGTATCGGAGAGAAGACTGCGGTAGATTTAATCCGGGATTTCGGCTCGCTTGATGCGCTGTTGTCGCGCCGCGATAAGGTCGGCTTAGCGAAGGTGCGTTTAGCCATTCAAAATAACCTCGCTACCATTAATTTGAATAAGGAGCTGGCGGTTCTGGATAAAGAAGTAGGGATAGATTTTGACCTGGAAAGGTTGCGCCTTACCCAGCCCGACACTGAAGGGCTCCTGCGGCTGTTTAAACAACTGGAGTTCAAAAAATTCCTGAAGGGCCTGCCCGTAGAAAAAGAAGAACCTTCCGGCGATGATGCCCCGGAGTTAAAAGATAGCGACCTGGATTCTTTAACCGCTGGTATAAACGAGATTACCTTAAGCAGGGCAGGAGAGGACGATATTGCCCTGCGTATTGCGGGTAAAAATTTCCTCGTAAGCAGGATTAGCAACCGCCTAAAGGACATCCTCTCGCAGCCAAATATCAAAAAAATCGGCCATGACCTTAAGGGGTTGAAAGTGAGGCTGGAAAGGAAGGGGATTTTGCTGGAGGGCTTATATTTTGATACCATGATTGCAGCGTATCTTTTGAATCCCGGCAAGGCCTCTTACGCGCTCGAAGAATTGGCCTGGGATTATTTGGACCAGACACCTTTGCGCGCAATCAGCAGTGGTGTCAAAACCCTCGAGTTGGTTTCAAAATTAAAAACACGTTTGGAAGAGGAATTAAGGGAAAAGTCCCTCCTGGAGCTTTTTTATGACATCGAGATGCCGCTGGCAGAAGTGCTGGCAAAGATGGAGTTGACCGGTATAAAATTAGACCTCGGGATTTTAAGCGGCCTTTCCAAAGAGCTTGAAAAAAGATTGATTTCCTTAATCGGGGATATCTACCGCATAAGCGGGGCGGAATTCAACATTAATTCGCCCAAGCAGTTGAGGACTATCCTTTTTGAGAAGCTGCAGCTTCCGGTAGTCAAAAGAACGAAGACCGGGCCTTCTACCGACGAGGAGGTGCTTAGGGTATTGGCGGCATCGCATGAACTGCCGGCTTTGCTGCTGGAATACCGCCAACTGACAAAACTAAAGAACACCTATATCGATACCCTACCGGGGTTAGTCGATTCTAAAACCGGTATGCTGCACACTTCTTTTAACCAGACTGCCACCGAAACCGGCAGGCTCAGCTCCAGCAATCCCAACCTGCAGAATATACCGGTAAAGACCGATATCGGCAGCAGGATTCGTCAGGCTATCGTCGCCTTTGATTCGGGAAGCTGCCTTCTCTCCGGCGACTATTCGCAGATTGAATTAAGGGTCCTGGCGCATATTTCGGGTGACGAGAATTTAATTTCCGAATTCCTGCAGGATAAAGATATACACCGCGCTACTGCCGCGCTAATCTACGGCGTAGAAGAGGGCGAGGTTAATGAAGAGATGCGCAATACCGCCAAGCGGGTAAATTTCGGGATTATCTACGGCCTGACGCCGTACGGGCTCTCCCGCGACCTCGGGATTCCGCTGGAAGAGGCAGAGAGTTTTATCGAGGCCTACCTGACAAAATATCCCCGCGTCAGAGAATATATGCAGCAGCAGATTAATAAAGCCGAAGAAGAAGGTTTTGTTACCACTATTTCCGGGCGCCGCAGATACCTCACCGAGATTAAGGATAAGAACCAGGCGGTGCGGCAGTTTGCCCAGCGCAAGGCCATTAATACCCCTATCCAGGGGTCAGCGAGCGATTTGATAAAAATGGCGATGATTCAGGTCCAGCGCCGGATTCAGGAAAAGAATCTCAAGACCCGCATGATTTTACAGGTGCACGACGAGCTGGTCTTTAACGTACCGCTGGCAGAATTAAAGGTTAGCGTGGATTTAATCCGTGACAGGATGGAGAATGTTTTGACCTTGAAGGTGCCGGTAAGGGTCAGCATCAAAAAAGGCAATAACTGGCTGGATATGGTATCTGTCAACTAAGGAGGGAGTCTGCGATGAGGATTGCTGTTTGTGCTCCAGAGGTCGTTCCCTTTGCCAAGACCGGAGGATTGGCGGATGTGGCAGGCGCTTTACCGCTGGCGCTGGAAAACCTGAAACAGGAAGTTATTATCGTAATGCCGAAGTATAAAATGATTCAGGACGCCGGGTTTAATATCACCAAAGTCAAGGAGGGCATCTCCTTTGCCACCGTCGGGAAGAAAATCAAGGTCTATTTCATCGAGAACAGCCGTTATTTTGACCGCGACGGCCTCTACGGGGATAAAAACGGCGATTATCCCGATAATCTTGAAAGGTTCTCCTATTATTGTAAAAAAACACTGGAGCTTTTCAAGGAGATAAACTTCAGGCCCGATGTCATCCATATCCACGACTGGCAGGCCTGCCTCATCGCGGTGTATTTGAAAAACCTATACCGCAAGAATTCTTTCTATAAGAATACCCGCACGGTATTAACCGTGCATAATATCGGTTATCAGGGGCTGTTTCCCAAAGAGCAGTATCCCAAGCTCGGCCTGGACTGGGGCCTTTTCAATATGGATATGCTGGAATTCTACGGCAAGGTCAACCTTTTAAAAGGCGGGATGGTGTTTTCGGATACCCTTAATACCGTAAGCCCCACTTACAGCAAGGAGATTCAGACTAAGGAATTCGGTTTCGGCCTGGACGGGATATTGGACAAGCGCCGCGATTCTCTTTTTGGGGTGTTAAACGGCCTGGACTACTCCATCTGGAACCCGCGCACCGACAAGTTTATCCTGCGTAATTATTCTGCCGAGACCATTGCGGATAAATATAAGAATAAAGAGGACCTGCAGAGAATCTGTAAACTGCCGGTTAATAAGGAGGTTCCGCTCTTCGGCATCGTATCGCGGCTGGCAGAACAGAAGGGGTTTGATATCATTTGCGATGCCATCGATAAGATTGCAAAGATGCGCTTGGGGCTGGTAATCCTGGGCACCGGCGATTTAAAATACCACCTTATCCTGGAAGATATCGTTAAGAAATACCCCCGGGTTATCTCGCTGCACCTGAAGTTTGACGATGCCCTGGCGCATAAGATTTATGCCGGTTCGGATATATTTCTGATGCCCTCCAAATACGAACCCTGCGGCCTGGGCCAGATGATTAGTTTTAGTTACGGCACCATCCCTCTGGTCTTTAAGACCGGCGGACTTGCCGATACCGTTACGGAAGATAACGGTTTTGTTTTTGACAAATATAACAAAGAGGCGCTCGTGGAAACTATCGAGAAGGCGGCGAAGGCATTCCAAAACACAAATAAATGGGGCGCCTTGATGCAAAAGGCGATGCACTATAATTTCTCCTGGGAGGTTTCGGCTAAGCAATACCTGAAACTCTACGAAAGGAAACCTTAAGCCGTGATTTTAGGCATAACCGGCAGTTTCGGCAGCGGTAAAACTACCGTTGCCCGGATATTCAAATCTCTGGCAGGCGCCAGGGCCACGGTGATTGACGCCGATGCCCTTGCTCACCGGGAGTTGGTGCCGGGGACCAGGACTTACCGTAAGGTAATAGCTGCCTTTGGCAGAGGCATTCTCAAAAATAACGTTACCATTGACCGGGCGGCCCTGGCAAAGAAGGTATTTGCGGATAGGCATTTATTAAATAAACTTATGCGCATCGTGCATCCCGGCGTAATCCGCACCATCCGCAAAGAAATAAAGGATAACCCCGCAAAAATAATAATCCTGGATGCACCGCTTTTGATTGAGGCAGGGTTGCATAAAGGAGTGGATAAATTGGTTGTGGTGAAGACGGGGCGCGATAAACAGATTAAGAGATTAAGCAGGGACAGGGGCCTTGAAAGAAAGGGTATTTTAAAAAGAATAAATTCCCAGATGCCCCTGGGGAAAAAGATCCGCCTGGCGGACTTTGTAATAGATAACAACGGCAGTATCCAAGAAACCAGGAAACAGGCAGTAAAAATATGGAGGTTGTTGTGGAAAAATTAGATATCGGAAAACTGAAGGAAATGAAGATTGCCGAACTTAACAAGTTATCCAAGACTCTTAATGTCAACGGCTTCAGCGGCCTTAAAAAACAGGACCTCATCTTTAAGATCCTGCAGGCGCAGGCGGAAAAAGAAGGCCTGATGTTCGGGGAGGGGGTGCTGGAGATTCTGCCGGAGGGTTTCGGCTTTTTGCGTTCTCCCAATTATAATTACCTGCCCTGCCCGGACGACATCTATGTCTCTCCTTCGCAGATACGCAAGTTTGACCTGAAGACCGGCGATACCATCAGCGGGGAGATACGCCCGCCCAAGGAAGGCGAGAAATATTTCGCGCTCCTGAAGGTAGAGGCGGTAAACTTTGAGCATCCCGACGAGGCTAAGGAAAAAGTGCTTTTTGATAACCTCACGCCGGTGTACCCGCAGGAGCACTTTATCATGGAGACGGCCCCGGGGGAAATCTCCATGCGCATTATGGACCTCCTGGCGCCCATCGGCAAGGGCCAGCGCGGGCTTATCGTAGCGCAGCCCTACAGCGGCAAGACCGTCCTGCTGCAGAAGATCGCCAATGCCATCACCTCCAACCAGCCGGAGGTAATCCTGATTGTGCTTTTGATTGACGAGAGGCCGGAGGAGGTCACCGATATGCAAAGGCACGTTAAAGGCGAAGTGATTTCCTCGACCTTTGATGAGCCGCCGGAAAGGCACGTGCAGGTTGCCGAGATTGTCCTGGAAAAAGCCAGGAGGCTGGTGGAGCATAAAAAGGATGTCGTAATACTGCTGGACAGTATCACCCGGCTCGCCCGCGCCTACAACTCGGTTGTCCCGCACAGCGGCAAGGTGCTCTCCGGAGGTATTGATTCCAACGCCCTGCAGAAACCCAAGCGCTTTTTCGGCGCAGCCCGCGCCGTAGAAGAGGGCGGCAGCCTCACCATTATTGCCACTGCCCTGGTGGATACCGGCAGTAGGATGGACGAGGTTATCTTTGAGGAGTTCAAGGGCACCGGCAATATGGAAATCCAGCTTGACCGCAACCTCTTCCAGCGCCGGATTTACCCTGCCATTGACATCAAACGCTCCAACACCAGGCACGAAGAACTGCTGCTTAAGCCCGAAATCCTGCAGAAGGTCTGGATATTGCGCAAGGTCTTAAACGAATTGAATAACGTCGAGGCAATGGAGCTTCTCATCGAAAAGCTCGCCAAGACCAAGAATAACACCGAGTTCTTAAACAGCATGAACCAGTAAAGTGCCGTAAACCGTAATTTGTAATCCGTAATTGGTAACTCGTAATCTTTATTTTTTAAAATTACCATTTACGCATTACGATTTACGAATTACGAAATTAAAGGAGGCTAAAGTAATGAAAGACAACATTCACCCGAAGTATCAGGACTGCGTCATCGTATGCGCCTGCGGAAATACCATCCATACCCGTTCCACCAAACCTAATATCAGGGTGGACGTATGTTCGAAGTGCCATCCCTTTTTTACCGGCAAACAGAAATTCGTGGATTCCGCCGGCAGGGTCGATAAGTTCATGAAGAAGTACGGCAAGAAATAAATAACGATGTTAAAACAGCTGGAAAAACTGGATAACCGCTATCAGCAACTGGAGCATCTCCTGGCTTCGCCGGAGGTCATCTCCAATAAGGAGCAGTATAACCGTTACGCCAAGGAGCTTTCCGATATCCGGGATGCGGTTTATCTCTTCCGGGAATACCAGCGGGTCTGCCGTGAAATAACAGACCTGGAGCAGGTGATAAAAGAAAAGGCAGATAAAGAACTACTGGAGCTGGCGAGGAGCGAATTAACGGATTTAAGCAGTAAGAAGGCAGGTCTTGAGGAAAAAATTAAAGAGGCACTCGCCGGCGAGGATAAAGACCTCGGCAAGGATGTGATTGTGGAGATCCGCCAGGGCACCGGAGGCATGGAGGCAGGATTATTCGTGGCTGACCTTTACCGGATGTATAGCAAATATGCCGTCCGCCGCAATTGGACGGCGGAGGAGATGTCCGCGCACCCCACGGAATTGGGGGGTTTTAAGGAAATTATTTTTAGCGTCAGAGGTAAAGACGCCTATAAACGCCTGAAATTTGAAAGCGGGGTGCACCGGGTGCAGCGCGTGCCGGAAACCGAAGCCCAGGGCAGGATTCATACCTCTACCATTACCGTTGCGGTTCTGGCCGAGCCCGAGGAGGTAGAGATAGCAATCGAACCCAAGGATTTAAGGATTGATACCTACCGTTCTTCAGGACCCGGCGGCCAGCATATGCAGAAGACCGATTCCGCAGTCAGGATTACCCATATCCCCAGCGGCATGGCGGTGGCTTGCCAGGATGAACGCTCGCAGCTCAAAAACAAAAACAAGGCAATGAGAATCCTGCGCGCCCGTATTCTCGATATGAAACAGCAGGAGGAGTTAAAAAAGATTTCTTCGGACCGGAGGTCGCAGATCGGCTCCGGCGACAGGAGCGAAAAAATCCGTACTTATAATTTTCCCGACAGGCGTATTACCGACCACCGCATCAATTTCACCACCTATAGATTAGAGGAAGTCTTAAACGGCGACCTGGATGAACTTTCCGATGCCCTGATAAAGGCCGCCGGCGAAAAAGAAAAGGCCAGCCGCGAATGAACGAAGCAGAGTTACTATTCAGCGAAGTCCTGGGATTAAGCCGTGCGGGGCTGTATTTAAACCGGGCTTTGGCGCTTGAGAAAAACAAATCCCGAGAGATTGCCGCGGTTTTAAAAAGAAGGATAAAGGGAGAGCCCCTGCCGTATATTTTAGGAAAGGCCGGATTCATGGGCCTGGATTTTAAAGTTACGCCGGATGTGCTGATACCGCGCCAGGAGACCGAGATTCTCGTTGAGGAGGCCTTAAGGATAGCGCAGGGCATTGACGGCAGCAACTTAAGAATTCTTGACCTCGGTACCGGCTCAGGATGTATTGCGATAACGCTGGCTAAATTTCTGCCGCAGGCCGGGATAGACGCCGTTGATATTTCGCAGGAAGCCCTGGAAGTAGCGCGTTGTAACGCCGCAAGACACAACGTAAGAATTAACTTTATAAAAGGCAATTTATTTGATAATAATATTTGCAGGCCGTCCGGTTATGATTTAATCCTCGCTAATCCTCCTTACGTCTCTGGAGCCGAAATTGCCGGACTTGCCCCGGAAGTGCAGCAGGAGCCGCGCCTGGCATTAGACGGAGGAAACGACGGCCTGGATTTTTACCGCCGCATTGCCGGCGAGGCAGCGGTTTACCTCAAGGAAAACGGTTATCTGATATTGGAGGTGGGTTTTGGCCAGGCCGGGGGAGTAAGTAATATTTTTACACAACGGCATGATTTACGTATAATAAAAGTTACTGCCGATTATCAGGGTATAGACCGGGTAATCGTTATGCAAAGGAAGGCGTAAGTATGGACAGGCTTGTAGTTGAAGGCGGGGTAAAGTTAAAAGGCGAGGTCAGGATTTCCGGGGCGAAGAATGCGGTTTTGCCGATACTGGCGGCTACACTACTGACTGACGAACCCTGTGTTATCCGCGGGGTCCCGGACCTTTGCGATGTCAATACCATGTTTAAAATCTTAAGGTCCCTCGGCAAAAATACCGAGTTTCACGCCGGCACGGTAACGGTAACGCAGGGCAGGTATGTAAATTTCACGGCGGATTACAAGCTGGTCTCTACGATGCGTGCCTCATTCTGCGTCCTGGGCCCCTTACTGGCTAAACTTAAGAAGGCCAGGGTTTCCCTGCCCGGCGGTTGCATTATCGGAGTGCGTCCAGTAGACCTGCACCTTAAGGGCCTGAAGGCCCTCGGCGCTGATATCAATATTGAATCAGGCTACGTTGTAGCGAAGGCGCAGCACCTCAGGGGAAACAGCATGTATCTGGGCGGGGTGTACGGCTCCTCGGTTTTAGGCACGGATAATGTGATGATGGCCGCGACCCTTGCCCGGGGGAAGACCGTTATTGAAAACGCGGCCTGCGAGCCGGAGGTAGCGGACCTCGCCGATTTCCTTAACAAGATGGGAGCCAGGGTTATTGGCCAGGGCACGCCGGTTATCAGGATTGAAGGTGTAAAACATTTAAGGGGCGCGGAACACACCATTATCCCGGACAGGATTGAAGCCGCAACCTTTATGGCGGCGTCGCTTATCACCGGCGGCGACATCAGGATTAAGAACGCCTCACTCCAGCACTTAGGCGCGATTATCGATAAATTAGAAGAGAGCGGCGCGGTCATTACCCGGACCGACGGTGCACTGCGGGTGCGTGCGAAGAGAAGATTAAAGGCAATTAATGTCACTACCCTGCCTTACCCGGGTTTTCCTACCGATATGCAGGCGCAGATTATGAGCCTGATGAGCGTTACCCCCGGCATCAGCGTGATTACCGAAAAGATTTATCCGGACAGGTTCATGCATGTGGCGGAACTTAACCGTATGGGCGCGCGGATTCAGCGCGAAGGTCCGCACGCCATTGTGGAGGGGGTAAAGCGCCTCTCGGGCGCGCCGGTCATGGCTTCGGACCTCCGGGCTTCGGCATCGCTTTTATTGGCGGGGCTGGTAGCGAAAGGTAAAACCACCATCTCCAGAATCTATCACCTCGACCGCGGTTACGAAGATATCGAAAAGAAGATGAGCGCCCTCGGAGCGCGGGTGCGCCGGGAAAAGGAGTAAAGGCGGTAAACTAGTAATTGATAATCAAAAGCCGTAATCTGTAAATCGTAATCCGTAAATAGTAATTTTAAAAATAAAAAATTACGAGTTACTAATTACGAATTACCAATTACGAAAATTACTAACTAAAGGATAGGAAAAGATGATACTCATGATTGATAATTACGATTCCTTTACCTATAACCTGGTGCAGTATCTTATGGTGTTAGGGGCGAAGGTGGAGGTTTTTCGTAACGATAAAATTACCCTGAGTAAGATCAGGAGCCTGGCGCCGCAGAAAATCGTCATTTCTCCCGGACCGGGCAGGCCTGAGGATGCGGGTATTTCTTGCGCGCTGATTCAGGAATTCCAGGGGAAGATTCCGATCCTGGGCGTATGCCTGGGGCACCAGTGTATCGGTTATGTCTTCGGCGGCCGCATCATTTCGGCAAAACGCCTGATGCACGGTAAGACCTCGCGTATTTATCACAACGCAAAAACAATCTTCCGTAATATCGAGAATCCGTTCCTGGCCACGCGCTATCATTCCCTGGTAATAGAAGAGAAGACCCTCCCCGAATGCCTTGAGGTTATTGCCTGGACGAAGGGCGAACGCGAGATTATGGCGGTAAAACACCGGCGCTACCCGATTTGGGGAGTGCAGTTTCATCCGGAGTCCATCTTAACGCACGCCGGTATGGATATACTAAGCAATTTTTTAAAGTTATGATACGCGACGCAATAAAACTTTTAGCAGAGAAAAAAGACTTGAGCCCTCTGCAGATGCAGCGGGTGATGGAGGAGATATTGACCGGCGTGACGGATACCGCCGATATCATTGCATTCCTCTCCTCGCTTAACGATAAGGGAGAGACAGTCGAGGAGCTTACCGCGGCAGTTAATGCAATGCTTAAATACGTTGACCCGATTATCGTGGATAAGCCGAATATCCTGGACACCTGCGGTACGGGGGGCGACCGCAAGGGGACGTTCAACATTTCTACCGTCACTGCCCTGGTAGCCAGCGGCGCGGGTGTCACCGTAGCCAAGCACGGCAACCGTTCGGTCTCCAGCAAATCCGGAAGCGCCGATATCCTGGAGGCGCTCGGGGTAAATATCAATATGGACAAGGCCCGGATTAAGAAATGCCTTGAGGAGATCGGGATTGCGTTTTTGTTCGCGCCTAATTTACATCCGGCGATGAAGCACGTGATGCCGGCGAGAAAACAGATTGCCCGCAAGACGATGTTTAATATCCTGGGGCCGCTTATTAACCCTGCCCGCGCCACCAACCAGCTCATCGGCGTTTACAGCGCAGAGTGGACCAAGGTGCTGGCCCGGGTGCTCTCTAATTTAGGGACGCGGCACGTCCTGGTAGTGCACGGTAATGACGGGCTGGATGAGGTTACTACAACGGATAAGACCTTTGTTTCGGAAGCTAAGTCCGCGGAGTTTCGCGATTTTGAAATTACGCCGGAAGAATTTGGTTTTAAGAGAGCGGATATCCGCGACCTTCTGGCAGCCGATGCCAGGCATAGCGCCGCTATAGTAATGGATGTCCTGAACGGCAAGAAGGGGCCGGCGCGCGACATCGTATTATTGAACTCAGGCTGCGCCATCTATGCTGCCGATAAAGCCCCTTCCATTAAAGAAGGCATAAAACTGGCGCAAGAGTCTCTTGATTCCGTAAAGGCGCTGGAAAAATTGAAATTATTAAAGGAGTATTCGCAGCAATGAAAAAAGAGGATTTTCTTAAAGAGATAGCGGCTAAGAAGAATGAGAGGTTGGTTTTCGCCAAACAGCAGTTGCCTGAGGAGGAATTGAAATCCCGGATGCAGGCGCTGGGGCCTGCGCGGCCTTTTATTGAGGCGATTCATAAGCCGCGCCAGATTTCTCTCATCGCGGAAATTAAAAAGGCATCGCCTTCCGCAGGGGTAATCCGCGAGAATTTTAACGTGCAGGATATTGCCCGCACCTACCAGGAGGCCGGAGCACAGGCGCTCTCGGTATTAACCGAAGAGGATTATTTTCAGGGGAAGATCTCTTACCTTAATGACGCCAAGGGTATCACCAGCCTGCCTGTTTTAAGGAAGGATTTCATCCTTGAGCCTTATCAGGTGTATGAGTCGCGTTTTTTCGGCGCTGACGCCGTGCTTTTAATCGCCGCGCTCCTTACTCAGGACAGCATTTCCGAAATGGCCGAGATTGCCAAGGGCCTTGGCCTGGCGGTTTTAGTCGAGGTGCACGAAGAAAAGGAATTAAAAAAGATACTCAAACTTAAAAATATCGACCTTATCGGCATCAATAACCGCAACCTGCATACTTTAGAGGTGGATTTTAATACTACCCAACGCCTTTTTACCTTAACCCCCAAGGATAAGATAGTGGTAGTGGAGAGCGGGTTAAAGAGCTATCAGGATATCCTGTTTTTAAAAATCCTGGGGGTGAGCGCGGTGCTGATAGGCGAGGCCTTCATGAGCAGCCAGGATATCCGGCGCAAGGTTGAAGAAATCATGGGATGGTAAAAGTCAAGGTTTGCGGTATCACTAATCTTGAAGATGCCCTGGCCGCGGTGATTGCCGGCTGCGATGCGCTGGGCTTTGTTTTTTATAAAAAGAGCCCGCGTTATATCGCGCCCCAAAAAGCGAGGCAGATCATAAAACTCCTGCCTAAAAGAGTAGCCAAGGTCGGAGTTTTTGTGGATATGCCTGCCGAAAAAATAAAAGATATTGCCAAATCCTGCAGGCTTGCTATACTGCAATTTCATGGGCGGGAAACCCCCGCATTTTGCGAAAAATTCAAGCGCTACCGCATTATTAAATCTTTTCGCATCAAGGACAGGATAGATTTAGCGGAGGTTTTAAAATACCACACCTTCGCTTACCTTTTTGACACTTATGTGAAATCCCGGCCCGGAGGGACAGGCAGGCGTTTTAACTGGAAGCTGCTGCGGGGGTTAGGCGCGATAAGAAAACCGCTATTTTTATCCGGGGGCTTGAATTATAATAATGTCCTGAGGGCAATCAGAATGGTGCATCCCGATTGGGTGGATGTCTCCGGTTCCCTGGAGTCTAAGCCGGGTAAAAAAGATTATTATAAGATTGTCAGGTTCGTAAGAAGAGTGAAATCTAAAAGGAGCTTGTGATGTTACCGGATAAAAAAGGTCATTTTAACAGTTTCGGCGGCAGGTTCGTCCCCGAAACCCTCATTTATGCCCTGGACGAATTGGAGCATGAATACTCAAGGGCTAAAAGAGACAAAAAGTTCGCCCAGGAGCTCGCTTATTATTTAAAGGAGTATGCGGGCCGGCCTACCCCTTTATACCTCGCGCGCAACTTAAGCCGCTATTTAGGCATTTCAAAGGTTTACCTTAAAAGGGAGGACCTTTTACATACCGGCGCGCACAAGATTAACAATACCCTGGGCCAGATAATTCTCGCGCGGCGCATGGGCAAGAAGCGTATTATCGCCGAGACCGGTGCTGGCCAGCACGGAGTTGCTACAGCCACGGTAGCAGCGCTCTTCGGCCTGGAATGCGCAGTCTATATGGGCGAAGAGGATATCCGCAGGCAGGAATTGAATGTCTTCCGTATGAAACTGCTGGGTGCCCGCGTGGTTCCGGTTAAAAGCGGCTCGCGCACCTTAAAGGATGCGATGACCGAGGCGCTGCGGGACTGGGTTACTAACGTGCGTAACACCCATTATATTATCGGCAGCGTTGCCGGCCCGCATCCCTATCCGATGATGGTGCGGGATTTTCAGGCGGTAATCGGCCGCGAAGCAAAGAGGCAAATTTTAAGCAAGGAAAAAAGATTGCCTGATTATCTGGTGGCTTGCGTGGGCGGAGGCAGCAATGCCATGGGATTATTCCATCCGTTTTTTGCGGAGCCGAGCGTCAAATTCATCGGCGTGGAGGCAGCGGGATTGGGCCTTTCTTCGGGCAAACATTCCGCTACGCTGGTAGCCGGCAAGCCGGGAGTATTACACGGCTCCAAATCCGACCTTCTGGAAGACCGCGACGGCCAGGTTAAGACCGCACACTCCATTGCCGCAGGCCTGGATTATCCCGGGGTAGGGCCGGAGCACGCCTACTATAAAAAAATCGGCCGCGCGCAGTATGTTGCGGTTGACGATAAATGCGCCCTGGAAGGATTTAAGATATTATCGCAAACCGAGGGCATCATTCCTGCCCTGGAGCCGGCGCACGCCGTGTTTTATCTTACCAGCCTGCGGCGCAGGATAAAGAAGAACTCTATTATTATTGTCTGTCTTTCCGGACGGGGGGACAAGGATACCTATGTCGTTGCCAAGAGGTTAAAACTATGAACAGGATTGAAGCCAAATTCAGGGATTTGAAAAAGAAAAAACAAAAGGCTTTTATCGCTTTTATTACTGCCGGTTATCCGAGTCTGGCCATTACCGAAAAGCTGGCAAAGGGGTTTGCTGTCGCAGGGGTTGACCTCGTCGAATTAGGCGTGCCCTTTTCCGACCCCATGGCAGACGGGCCGGTGATACAGGAGTCATCGCAGTTTGCGCTGAAAAAGAGCGTAAATCTTAGTCGGATTCTGAAATCCGTCAAAGATATCCGCCGCTATACCGGCATACCGATATGCCTGATGACTTACTATAACCCCATCTTCTGTTTCGGAGAAGAAAGATTTATGAAAAACGCTTCTCTCGCCGGGGTGGACGGAGTGATTATTCCGGATCTTCCTCCCGAGGAGGGGAAATCCTTGCTAAGGTTAGCCCGTAAATACCGCTTAGACGTAATATGTTTTATTTCTCCCACCACCAGCGCCCGCCGCATAAAATACATCGCGCGCACCTCCCGCGGTTTTATCTATTATGTTTCCTTGACCGGAGTCACCGGGGCGCGCAAGAGGCTCCCCGTAGGGTTAGCGGAGCATATCCGCGAGATAAAAAAATATACCTCCAAGCCTGTCTGCGTAGGGTTCGGGGTTTCGACGCACCAGCAGGTAAAAGAGCTTTCCCGGGTTGCCGACGGCGTAATCGTAGGCAGCGCCATTGTAAAAAAGATTAGGCAGGATATCGGCAGGCCCGACCTCGTAAAAAGAACGCTAAGTTTTATTTCAGCCCTAAAAGGTTAAAGATGTACCAAAAGTCAACATTGAAGAATGGGGTGCGTATCGTAGCATACCCGATGCAGGATATGCAGTCTGCTGCCCTGGGGATCTGGATTAATGTCGGCGGCAGGTATGAATCCCATAAATTCAAGGGTATCAGCCACTACCTGGAACACCTCCTTTTTAAAGGCAGCAATAAATACTCCTGCCGTAAAATCAAGGAATCCCTCGAAGGCGCGGGCGGCTCCTTAAACGGCTTTACCAGCGAGGAGCTGACCTGTTATCTGGTAAAGATACCGGCACGCTACCTCAACCTCGCCCTGGATATATTATCCGATATGGTAATGCATCCCCTGCTCTTGCAGGAAGAGATTGATAAGGAGCGCACCGTCATCCTTGAAGAGATTAAGATGTACCGCGACCAGCCGCAGAGTTATGTCTATGAACTGCTAGATGAGCTGCTCTGGCCCGGCCAGCCGCTCGGTATGAGCATCACCGGGACACCGGCGTCGGTGGGAAGGATAAACCGTAAAGACCTCCTCCTCTACCGCCAGTACTGTTATACCCCTTTAAACATGGTAATCAGCGTCTGCGGTAAATTCATTTACCGCGATTTTAGAAAAAAAGCAGAGAGGATTTTTGGCGGGCTGGACGGTAAAACCAGGAATGTGTTTGTAGCGGCCAGAGAGGAACAGGTTGAACCGCAGCTTAAGATAGTTGCCAGGGATACCGAGCAGACGCACCTGGCTATAGGGTTTCACGGTTTCAAGCGCGACCACCCCTTGCGGCACGCCCTGGGTATCCTGCATATAATTTTAGGCGCGAATATGTCCAGCCGGCTTTTTAATGAGGTGCGGGAAAAAAGAGGGCTGGCCTACGAAATCGGGACGCATGTAAAACGTTTTCAGGATACCGGCACCTTCCTGGTGCACGCCGGAATCGATAACCGCAGGACGGGCGATGCCGTAGCGGTAATATTAAAGGAATTGGTGCGCGTCAAACAGAACCTCGTGGGCGCCGACGAGTTCAGGCGCGCCAAGGAATTTTATTTAGGGCAGCTTATGCTTAGCCTCGAAGATACCCTGGAACATATGCTCTGGATCGGAGAATCCACCGCTGCCCTGAACAGGACTTATTCTCTTGAGGAGGTTGTCAGGGAGGTGGCCAGGGTCAGGCGGGAGGATGTGCGCGAGGCCGGCCGCCGGATATTCCGCGAAGCCAATTTAAACATCGCCTTAATCGGCCCGCTTCGCCGTGCAGAAAACAGGATAATCAAGGAGTTGTGTTTATGACGGCATTTTCTCCATTAATGGTATTCTTTATACTTATTTTAGCGGTGTTTTCCTTTTTCTTTTCCGCTTCCGAGACCGCGGTCATAGGTTTAAGCAAGATAAAATTACGGCATATGATTGCGAAGGGGGTAAAGCGCGCCAAGGTTATCCAGCGGCTTCTTACCCGGTTGGATAAATTTATCGCCGCTATTTTAATCGGGAACGATTTCGTGAATATCGCGATTTCTGCCATCGTTACCGGTATTATGGTGCAGATATTCGGTTATCGCCTCGGGGTAATAATAGCGACGTTCGCCTCCAGTTTTTTTGTGCTGATTATGTGCGAAATAACCCCCAAGATTTTAGCCGCCAAGCATACCGAGAAGGTAGCACTCTTTACCGCGCCGTTAATGGAATTATTTATCAGGATTTTTCATCCGATAATCCTCATATTTACCCTTACCAGCAATTTAATATTAAAGATCTTCGGCCTCGGCCCCTCCAAGAGGTCTCCGCTTATTACCGAGGAGGAATTGCGTACGATGATCGAGGTCGGCAAGGAAGAAGGGGTTTTAAGCGACGAGGAAAGAAAGATGCTCCACCGCATTTTTGAGTTTGGCGATACCAGGGTGAGCGAAGCAATGGTGCCGAAAGAAAAAATCGTCGCCGTTAACATCAATAGTACCCCGGAGACACTCCTGAATACCTTCGTGGAAGAAGGCCATGCGAGGCTGCCGGTGTACTCCGAATCCGTGGATAATATTATCGGGATCATCTATGCCCGCGACCTCCTTTACGTATTGCGCGACAAAGGGCTGTTCCTTCTGCAGGATTTATTGCATCCGGCGTATAGCGTAGCGACTTCCACGCGCGTAAACGAACTTTTGCGTAAATTCCAGGCCAGTAAAATCCAGATTGCTATCGTGGTAGACGCCAACAATAAAACCCTGGGGCTGGTTACCCTCGAGGACCTTCTTGAAGAGATTGTCGGCGAGATTGATGAGGAGCAAACCAATAACCTGACAAATAAGCATTGACCCGCTGTTTTTTTATTGTATAATATCACTCTATAATAACTTAAGCGACATTGACACGGCATAGAAGCTGTGATAAGATAGAAAAAATTGCAAAAAGGAGGAAGCAATGGCAGAAAAAGGATATTGCGTCAAGTGCAAAGGCAAAAAGGAGATGAAAGACGAACAGAAGGTTACGATGAAGAACGGCCGCCTTGCGGTGAAGGGCAAATGTCCTGATTGCGGCACGGGAATGTATAAGATTCTGGGAACGAAATAACCAGCCGTTTGTCTAAAGACGGATTGTTAATATAATAAAGTTTAAAGGTATGCCGGAGGAGGGACTGATACCAAGTTCAGCCTCCGGCATTATTAAATAACGGGGTACCAAAAGCAGTTTAAGGGGGAGAGAGCGATAGATACTAAAAAAATAGCCTTACGTATCGCAACAGTGGCGAGGGGAATGAAGGCTCAGAAGGTAACGGTGCTGGACATGCGCAGCATTGCGGGTTTCTGCGATTATTTTGTGATCGCCAGCGCCACCTCGCTTCGGCAGGTAAATGCAGTAGCACGTTCAATCGAGGAAGAGATGTTGAAGGAGCGCATCAAACCGTTTTCCAAAGTCTCACCTAACGACGAATCCGGATGGGTGGTGCTGGATTATTCCAGCGTCATCGCGCATATATTCTATAAGCCCCTAAGGGAATTTTATTGCCTGGAGCGCCTCTGGTCCGATGCCAAAAGGGTAAGGATCCCCAGAAGCGCGCTCTGATTTGACGTTGACTCCGTAAATTCCGCACATCACTCCAACCGCTAGACATGAAAACTGACATCAACGCTTTATTAATAGCCGTAATCAAAGACGCGCTGGAAGAACTCTCTCCGCAGCGGGGCGTCTTCGACAAGTTAAAAGAAGGGTTATATCTGGAGCTTCCGAAAGACAACCGTTTCGGCGACCTCGCCAGCAACATCGCCCTTCGGCTTGCGGCCCAGCTTAAAAGCCCGCCGGCGCAAATAGCAGGGGAACTCGCGGATAACATTAAAGCCCGCCTCAAAAAATGCGGCCTTGAGCCTTACGTTAAAGAAGTAAAGGCAGCAGGCGGTTTTATTAATTTTTACCTGCAGGAGAAATATTTCTATGATTACCTCGCCGATATCGTCAGAAAAGGAAAAAAAACCCTGAGGTTCAATGCCGGAAGAGGCAGGAAGGTGTTGTTGGAGTTCGTGAGCGCCAATCCCACCGGGCCGTTATCCGTTGCTCATGCGCGCCAGGCGGCAGTAGGCGATGCCCTGGCAAAGGTTCTGGATTTTGCGGGTTTTAAGGTTAAAAAGGAATATTACCTTAATGACGAAGGCAACCAGATTAACATTCTCGGGCATTCCGTTGAATTAAGACTTAAAGAATTAGAGGGAAAGAGAATTGAATTTCCCGAAGACCACTATCATGGCGATTACATTTCAGACATTGCCAGGAACGTTAAAGCTAAAAAATGCAGGGTAGGCGATTTTGGCACCTACGCCGCAGATTACATCCTTAAGATTATCAAAAGGGAGTTGCGCGATTTCAGGGTAGAGTTTGATTGCTGGTACAGCCAGAAGGCATTGCGTAAGAGCGGAAAGATCGAAAAGGCGCTGCGTTTTTTAGAACAGAAGGATTTACTCTATCGCCAGGACGGCGCGGTCTGGTTTAAATCCACCCGCTTCGGCGACGATAAGGACAGGGTGGTGGTTAAAAGCGACGGCTCTTATACCTACCTTGCTCCGGATATCGCATATCACCGCGAGAAGTACCGCCGCGGATTTACCTGGTTGATTAACCTCTGGGGTCCTGACCACCACGGTTACATCAGCAGGATTAAGGCCGCCGTGCAGGCGCTCGGCAAGGACGCGGATTCGCTGTCTCTTATTATCGTGCAACTGGCTACTATCTTTCGGGCAGGACAGCAGATTCAGATGTCCACCCGCCGCGGCCAGTATATTACGCTGCGGGAAGTTCTTGACGATGTGGGTTGCGATGCCGCGCGTTTTTTCTTTATGATGCGCCGTACCGACAGTCACCTGGATTTCGACCTCGAGGTTGCCAAGAAGAAGACCAGCGAGAACCCGGTTTATTACGTCCAGTATGCCCATGCCCGCATCTCGAGTATCCTCGGCAACAGCCCGCTTAGACTTAAAACCCGAGAATTAAATCCGGTTTTATTGGAAGAACCCGAGGAAATTGCCTTAATCAAGAAACTCTGGGAGTTATTCTATATCCTGGAGGTATGCCTGAAGACCACCGACCCTTATATGCTCACCGTCTATCTGCAGGAGCTGGCGGAAACCTTCCATAAGTTCTATGACCGTCACCGTGTCTTGGGACAAGACCAGCAGCTTACCCAGGCAAGACTCGCACTTATCGAGGCTTGCCGTATCGTAATCTCCTGCGGCCTGGATTTACTGGGCATCTCAAGCCCCAGGAAGATGTAACATGCCCGCGCATAAAATACTCAAGATCGCCACGCCTGATGCGCCCCTTCAGAATTTATTAAGCAGCAGATTAGGCATCTCCCGGATATTTGCCCAGCTTTTGATTAACCGCGGGATTACGAATCCCGAAGAGGCCCGGAAGTTCCTTGATGCCGACGCAAGCGGCTTTTTAGACCCTTATTCATTCACGGATATGCGCCGGGCAGTGGAGCTCGTCAAGAAAGCGGCTGCCGCTAAAGAAAAGGTGATGGTCTTCGGGGATTATGATGTTGACGGCATTACTGCCGTGGCAATACTGAAAAATACACTCAAGCGCTTGGGCATAGATGCCCTGCATTATATACCTCACCGCATCAAGGAAGGTTACGGCTTAACCAAGAATATCCTGCGTTTGGCAAAAGAACGGCAGGTTAAACTCCTGATTACGGTAGACTGCGGTATTAACAGCCGCAGGGAGATAGAAGATTTAAGGAAACATAATATCGAGGTTATCCTTACCGACCATCATGAACAGATAACTTTAGAGCAACTGCCCTCTGCCTCGGCGATCCTTAATCCCAAAGTAAAAAACTCCAACTATAAATACCGGGACCTGGCCGGCGTGGGAGTAGCCTATAAGTTCTGCCAGGCCCTTGCCGCGGACGATTTAGAAGACTATCTTGACCTGGTTGCGCTGGGAACAATTGCGGACGTGGTGCCTCTGACAGGAGAGAACCGCATTATCGTAAGGGAGGGGCTTAAAAATCTTACCCACACCAGAAACATGGGCCTCGAGGCGCTTATGGAATCCAGCGGCATCAAGGGCAAAAATATCACTCCTACCTTTGTCAGTTATATCCTCGCGCCGCGGTTGAATGCCAGCGGCAGGATGGCTACCGCAGATATCGCGCTGGAACTGCTTTTGAGCGGCAACAAGGATAGGGCGGATGAACTTGCGGCGTTGATAGAAAACCATAATCGCCAGCGGCAGAAGGTAGAGAACAGTATACTAGAGGAGGCCGAGGCGATTATCGATAAAGAGATTAATTTTAAGGAGCACAAGGTTATCGTGATTGCCAAGGAGGATTGGCATCAGGGCGTATTGGGCATAGTCGCTTCCAAGCTGGCAGACAGGTTTTACCGCCCGACTATCCTGATATCATTAGACGAAGACCTCTGTAAAGGCTCGGGCCGCTCCATCAAAAACTTTCACCTCTTTGATGCCCTGCTGGGTTGCCGGGAATTCCTGGATTCCTTCGGAGGCCACAGCCACGCGGTGGGGTTGTTGATTGCCAAAGACAATATCGCGCAGTTCAAGCACAGCATTAACCGCCTGGCCAAAGAAAAATTGTTATTGGAAGACCTGCTGCCCAGCATTGAGATTGATATGGAGCTGGGTTTTTCGGACCTTAGCGAAAAACTGACCGAGGAACTGGCGATACTGGAGCCGTTCGGCACCGGCAATGCCGAGCCGTTATTTTATACCCCCCACCTCACCCTTAAGAACACGCCGCAGGCGCTGGGTAAGGATACCCTGAAGTTCTGGGTAACCGACGGCAGTATTACCTATCAGGCAATAGGGTTCGGCATGGCAAGCCTTTGCCCCAACCTTTTAAATGCCGCAAGTTTCGATTTGGTTTACAGCCCGCGGATGGATAATTGGCAGGGAGAAAGTTCTTTTATCTTAGAGGTCGAGGACATCTTTTTTAAATAGAAGGTATTTTAAGAAATCAGGCCTTGACCAGCCCGCCCTTTTTGATGCATTTAGCGCAGACATATACCCGGCGGGGTTTATTGTCGAGCAATAACCGCATCTTTTGCAGGTTAGGCAGGAAGAGACGCTTTGTGGCGCGCACAATCTTTTGTCCGGTGCCGCCTTTGCTTTTAGCAAGGCCTTTACGGACCACGTTCTTGCCTAAGAGGGGATTTTTGCCGCAGATCGCACAAATTTTAAGCATCTTTATTCACCTCGATTTAAGTAAAAGCTACAGGGATTAGAGTATACTTGAAAATACCCTATTGTCAAGATAAAATAGGGACGGTTCTGAACTCCGCTATAAAGTGCCCCCTCGGGGGACACCTTAGTTTTGAGTTGAGAACCTTCCCTAAAGTTGATTATGGCTGAAGATATAATTAAGGATTTGAATCAGGAGCAACGGGAGGCGGTTTGCCACCGCGAGGGGCCTTTGCTTATCATTGCCGGCGCAGGCACCGGAAAGACCACGGTTATTACCAAGAGGATTGCCTGGCTCTTATCCGAAGGGTTAGCCCGCACCAACGAGATACTGGCGCTTACCTTTACCGATAAGGCGGCGCTGGATATGCTGGAGCGCGTGGATATCCTGGTGCCTTACGGTTACACCGATATCTGGATCTCCACCTTCCACGCCTTCGGGGACAGGCTCCTGCGCGAAAATGCCATTGTGGCGGGGTTGAGCCCGGACTTCAAGGTCCTTACCCGTCCCGAAGCCGCGGTATTCTGCCGTGAGCACCTTTTTGAATTTAACCTTTCTTATTACCGGCCGCTATCCGAACCTACCCGTTTTATCGAAGCCCTGATTTCGGCTTTCAGCCGCGCCAAAGACGAAGATATTGCCCCGGGAGAATATCTTAATTACAGCCGGGAACTTGTCTGCCGGGCCAGCCAGAGCCCGCAGGATTTTGCGCTTCAGGAAGAGGCGCACCAGCAGATGGAGGTGGCTTCGGCCTATGCCAAATATCAGGAGCTGCTTGCCAAATACGGGGTAGTAGATTTCGGGAACCAGTTTTACCTGGCGCTTGGGCTCTTGAGGGAACACCCCCTGATTTTAAAAAGATACCAGCAGCAGTTTAAGTATATCCTGGTAGACGAATTCCAGGATACCAATTTTTCGCAGTTTCAACTGGTAAAGTTACTGGCAGGCGGGGCGGGCAACATTGCGGTCGTGGCGGACGACGACCAGTGTATTTACCGCTGGCGCGGTGCTGCTTACAGCAACGTGCTGAATTTTACCGAGAGTTTTCCGCGCAGTAAAAAGATAAGCCTGATTAAGAATTACCGCTCCACCCAGGTCATCTTAGACAGCGCCTACCGTTTAATCCAGAACAATAACCCCGAGCGCTTTGAGGTAAAGGCCGGTATCGATAAGAAGCTCGTTGCCGTTAATAAGGCCAAACCCGTTCCTCCCCGCCACCTGCATTTTGAGACGAATTCCGCGGAAGCGGACTGGGTAGCCCAAAGCATCCGCGATAAAGTAAAAAGCAGGAAATTCAATTATAAGGATTTTGCAATCCTGGTGCGTTCCAACTCCGATGCCAGGGCATACCTGCAGGCCCTGAATATGGAGAATATCCCGTGGCAGTTCAGCGGCAATCAGGGTTTGTATTCGCGCGAAGAGGTAAAATTATGCATTAATTTTCTGCGCGCGGTGGCGAACCATTCGGATTCATTGAGCTTATATTATCTTGCCACCAGCGAAATATATTCCCTCGACCTCGCGGATCTCGGTCTGTGCATGCATTATGCCAAACGCAGCAATAAATCCCTCTATGAGGTTTTTGAGGAATTGGCGGATACCCCGGAATTAACCAGGGTAAAGGAGTCTTCGCGCAAGAAGATTCTGGGTATCTTAGTCGACCTCGATAAATTCCTGAAGATCTCGCGGGAGGAAACAACCGGGAGGTTATTGTACGGTTTCCTGACCGACAGCGGTTACCTTAAAAAACTCACCCGCGATATTAATCTTGAGAAAGAAAGCAAGATCCAGAACCTCGCCAAGTTCTTTAATATCGTGCGGGATTTTGAATTGGTGGCGAAGGAAGACCGCGTAATTAATTTTGTGGGTTACCTCGACCTCCTTATTGAAGCGGGGGATGACCCCGAGACCGCGGAGAGCGACCCGGAAGCGGACGTCGTAAATGTCCTTACCATCCACAAGGCCAAAGGGCTGGAGTTTAAAGCGGTGTTTATGGTCAGCCTCGTGAACGGCAAATTCCCGGTTTCGCACCGCCGGCAACCCATCGAGATACCCGACCCCCTTATCAAAGAGATCCTGCCGCAGGGGGATTATCATATTCAGGAGGAGCGCCGTCTTTTTTACGTAGGAATGACGCGCGCCAAAGAAGAACTCTACCTGACTTCGGCCTCGGATTACGGCGGGACGCGCCTGCGCCGGGTCAGCCAGTTTGTGGCAGAGGCGATCGGAGAAGGCGTCGCAGACAAAGGACATCCTAAAAGCAGCGCCCTTGAGGCAATCAAGCGTTTTGCGCCGCGCAAGGATTCTCTTAAACCGAAGCAGCGTGCCATACCGCAGGAGGAGCTTTTGTTTTTGAGTTTTTATCAGTTAGACGATTATCTTACCTGTCCCCTGAAATATAAATACGTGCATATTCTGCGCGTGCCGATTATGGAACACCACACCGTTATCTACGGACGCGCAATGCATGAGGCAGTAACCGAGTATTTTCAATTTAAGATGGCGGGTGAAAAGATGGAGCTTGCTCAGCTTCTGGAGTTGTTCCGGAAAAATTTTGACCCCCGGGGCTTCATCAGCGAGCAGCACCAAGAGGAGCGTTTTCGCATCGGCCAGGATGCGCTGGTACGTTTTTACAGCGCCGAAGAAAAACGCGATTCCCGGCCGCTATATATCGAAAAAGAATTTTCCTTCATGCTCGATAACAATAAAATCCGCGGCCGTTTTGACCGTATCGATAAAGAGGAAGACGGCGTCGTCATTATGGATTTTAAGACCTCCGAACTCAATAAACAGCAGGAGGCGGATAAGCGCACCCGGGATAGCCTGCAGCTGGGCGTTTACGCCTTGGCGTATAAGAGTATTTTCGGAGAGCTTCCCAAATTGGTGCAGCTTTATTTCCTGGAATCCGGGCTTATCGGAAGCGACACGAAAGACGAGAGCGACCTTGAGAAGGTCAAAGATAAGATACGCCAGGTTTCCGCGGGTATCCGCAGCCGTATTTTTGAGGCTAAACCCGAGTATCTCGCCTGCAGGTACTGTGCCTACAACCAGATCTGCCCTTCGGCAATCATAAGGTAAGCTGCCTAAATAATTTATAATGAAATTATTGACTTGCGATATAAAGTAGCGTATAATAATTAAAAAAATGAAGGAGGTGAATAAAGTTGACGTTGGTTAAGGAAGAAAAGAAACACCTTATCGATGATTTTAAACTCCATACCCGGGACACCGGTTCGCCGGAGGTGCAGGTGGCGTTGCTCACGAGCAGAATCAATAACCTTGGCGAGCATTTCAAAACCCACAAGAAGGATTTCCATTCCCGCCGCGGTCTCTTGATACTGGTAGGAAGAAGGCGCAGGCTTTTAGATTATCTCAAGAATAAAGACATCAAGAAGTATGAAGAGGTCTTGGAGAAGCTGAGTCTGAGGAAGTAAGGGCTTTCCGCTTTTATCCTTATAAAATCATAACAATAATAAGGGGGTATAATGCAGATTAAGTTTGGTGAAAGGGAATTAATTTTGGAAACCGGCAAGGTTGCCCGTCAGGCAAACGGTTCGGTGGTGGTCAGTTACGGCGGCACGGTAGTGCTGGTTACCGCCTGCATGTCCAAGGAGCCGCGCGAGGGCCAGGATTTTTTCCCGTTAACCGTGGAATATCAGGAAAAGACCTATGCCGCCGGAAGGATCCCCGGCGGATTTTTTAAGCGCGAAGGCCGGCCTTCGGAAAGCGAGATTCTCACCGCCCGCCTTATCGACCGGCCTATCCGGCCGCTATTTCCGGAAGGCTTATTCAACGAGGTCCAGGTGATGGCGATTGTTGTTTCCAGCGACGGAGAAAACGACCCGGATGTCCTGGCGGTAAACGGCGCCTCCGTGGCGCTGGGTATTTCGGACATACCCTTTAACGGGCCGTTAGCCAGCTGCCGCATCGGCAGGGCAGGGCTTGAGTTTATCATTAATCCCACCTATGCCCAGCTTGAGAATTCCGACCTCGATATCGTGGTGGTAGCCAATAAAAACGGTGTGGTGATGCTGGAATCCAAACTCAAAGAGGTAACCGAGGATATATTTATCGAGGCGGTGAAATTCGGTTGCGAAAAACTTAAAGCCCTCATCAGCATACAGGAAGATTTTATCCGCCAATACGGCAAACCCAAGGCCGCGGTTGATTATAAACTTATCGACCCCGCATTGAAAAAGAAGGTTGCCCAGTTATCGCAGGGAAAGTTAAAGGCGATTTACGATTTGAGTCAAAAAGAAGAGCGCGAAGAGGCAGTGGATGCCCTGGCTAAAGAGCTTGAAGCCCAGCTTACCGAGGAGGGTTTTGAGGCGCTTGATGTCAGGGCGGCCTTGGTAGAGATAGAGAAGGAGGAGTTGCGCAGGAAGGTATTGACGGAAAATACCCGCGTTGACAAGAGGGGCTTTAAGGATATCCGTCCGATTACCTGCGAGGTCGCGGTGCTGCCGCGCACCCACGGCTCCAGTCTTTTTACCCGCGGCCAGACCCAGAGCCTGGCGGTTACTACCCTCGGTACGGGCGAAGACGAACAGCTCATCGAAGCCCTGGAGGGAGAAAAATACAAGACCTTTATGCTCCATTACAGTTTTCCGCCTTTTAGCGTCGGAGAGACTGCTCCGGTGCGCGGTCCGGGGCGCCGTGAAATCGGGCACGGCGCGCTTGCGGAAAAAGCGCTTATGGCAGTAATGCCTTCCAAGGAAAAATTCCCTTACACCATCCGGGTAGTTTCCGAGATACTGGAATCCAACGGTTCTTCGAGCATGGCCACGGTCTGCTCCGCCACCCTTGCCCTTATGGACGCCGGCGTTCCCATCAAGGATGCGGTAGCCGGTATTGCCCTCGGTTTGATAAAAGAGGGCGATAAGGCGATAATCTTAAGCGACATTACCGGCGTGGAAGACCATTTCGGGGATATGGATTTTAAGGTTGCCGGGACCAAGGCCGGCCTTACCGCAGTGCAGCTGGATTTGAAGATTGACGGTATCGGTACCGACCTTTTAGAAAAATGCTTTAGCCAGGGCAGGGAAGGCAGGCAATTTATCCTGGACAAGATTAACGCCGCGCTTGCGAAGCCGCGCGAGGAATTATCGTCTTATGCCCCGCGCATCGAGGTGCTCAAGATTAATCCCGAAAAAATCGGGGAACTCATCGGCCCGGGCGGCAAGACCATTAAAGCCATCATTGCCGCTACCGGAGCTAGCGTTGATATCAAGGATGACGGCACGGTCCTGGTGGGCTCTACCGAACCCAGCGCTTCGGCGCAGGCGATTAAGATGATCAAGACTATCGTTGAAGACGTTGAGGTGGGCCGTATTTATCTGGCCAAGGTAAAACGCATCATGGCCTTCGGGGTATTCTGCGAAATCGCGCCGCGCAAGGAAGGCTTGGTGCACGTTTCGGAACTGGCCAACCATTTTGTCAAGAAAGCGGAAGACGAAGTCAAGATCGGAGACGAGATTAAGGTTAAGGTTATCGGCATAGATGAGCTGGGCAGGATTAACCTCAGCAAGAAGCAGGCAGAAGAAAAAAATAGTGAGAAGTGAGAGAAAAGAGATTAAACGAAATCAAAGGCGTTATACTTGTTGCCGCGGGTTTGATGGTCCTTGCCGCGCTTCTGCGGCCGGAACGCCTTGACCTTCCTTTCTACGCGTCGCATCCCAATACCCCGCCCTTAAATCCTCTCGGTATTTTCGGCGCATACCTCTCGGGAGTGCTGGTTTTTCTCATCGGCCGCATCAGCAGCTTTATTTTACCTATATTGATTTTACTGCCGGGGATAAACTTATTCCGGCAGCAGGAAGCGGACCTGCGCTTACCGCGTATTTTAGGAGGACTGGTCTTACTTATCTCTCTGGGGTCATTGGCGGGGATGGTCTTCGTACGTAACGAAACCAGCGCTTTTTACCTTGCGGGGTTTCTGGGCTTTAGCCTTTCCCGGCTGGCTACGGCTTACCTCGGACGCCTGGGCGGTTATATTGTTTTTATTACCCTGGCGATATTATCCTTTGCCTTGCTTACCGAGACTTTAATCTCGATGCTTATCTCGCGGGTAATGGAGAGGACCAGAATCTTTACCCGTCCGGTCTTCAGATTCAAAAAGAAGGGAAAATTTCCGGCCTTTAAATCCGTATTATCCGAGAAGACCGAACCCTCCCGGGAATCCCTGGTTTCCGAACCCAGGGTTATTAGTGCCGTTAGTACCCCACCGACGACTCTCAAACCCAAAATTCAGATTAAGTTGAAACAGCAGGAGTCTATTGTGCCTCAGGCTAAGCCGCGTGAGGTTAAGGTCGGAGATTATCATCTTCCTTCCCTGGATCTTCTGGATTCTCCTCCGCCATTGGAAGCCAGGCAGATTAAAGAGGATCTGGAGGGGAATGCCAGAATCCTGGAGGAAACACTGGAGGATTTCGGCATCTCTGCCAAGGTTACCGCTATCGAACGCGGGCCGATTATTACCCGCTATGAACTGGAACCTGCGCCGGGAGTAAAGTTAAACCGCATCGTGGCGTTGAGCGACGATATTGCCCTGGCGATGAAGGCGCAGTCGGTGCGCATTGTCGCGCCTATCCCCGGAAAGGGGAGGGTCGGCGTCGAGGTCCCCAATACCCAGAGCAGTTTTGTATATTTGAGGGAGGTCCTATCTTCACCTGAGTTTCAGGAGTGTAAGTCCAAGCTTGCCCTTTCCTTAGGGAAGGATATCTCCGGTTCTCCGGTAGTCGCGGACCTTTCGGATATGCCGCATCTTCTGATTGCCGGCACCACCGGTTCGGGTAAGACCGTTTGTGTTAACTCCCTGATTTTTTCCATGCTCTTTAAGAATACCCCGCAGGAACTGAAATTTTTAATGATTGACCCCAAGATGGTGGAACTGGCGCCCTTTAACGGCCTTGCGCATTTGTTATGTCCGGTAATCACCGATGCCAAGAAGGCAGCGGTGGCCCTCAACTGGGTCCTGAACGAAATGGAAGAACGTTACCGCCTCTTCGCCAAGGTCAGCGCCCGCAACATCGATTCCTACAACGAGAAACAGGAAAAGATTCCCTACATCGTCATCATTATCGATGAGTTGGCGGATTTGATGATGGTATCGCGGGATCAGATCGAGAGTGCCATTACCAGGCTCGCGCAGCTTTCACGCGCCGTCGGCATCCATCTGATTCTGGCTACCCAGCGGCCTTCGGTGGACGTGGTTACCGGAGTGATTAAGGCGAATTTCCCGGCGCGCATCTCGTTTAAGGTCGCTTCCAAGGTCGATTCGCGCACCGTCCTGGATATGAACGGCGCGGATAAATTACTGGGTAAGGGGGATATGCTGTTTTTGCGGCCGGGAGAATCCAAGTTAATCCGCGCCCAGGGGTGCCTTATCACCGACAAGGAGATTGAACGGCTGGTAGATTTTATCAAGGCCCAGGCCGAGCCGTTCTACGATGAAGATATTCTTGAAGGGCAGCATAAGATTGGCCTCGGCGCAGGCGCCCAGGAAAAAGACGAACTCTACGATGAGGCGGTGCGGGTTGTCATGGAAAGCAACCAGGCCTCGGTTTCCATCTTACAGCGGCGTTTAAGGTTGGGTTATACCCGTGCCGCGCGCATCATCGATACAATGGAGCAGGAAGGGATGATCGGCCCGTTCGAAGGCAGCAAGCCGCGCAAGATTCTGGTTGACCGCGAGGCCTGGCTGGAAAAAGAGGTTATCCCGGAAGAATAGAGGGCAGGTTAAAAATATGGAATCTATTGGCGCGAGGCTTAAAAAAGTACGCCTGGGAAAAGGGTTAACCCTGCAAGACGTGCAAAAACAGACCCATATCCACCTCAGTATTCTCAAGGCCATCGAGGAAGATACCCTTATCAATATCAGCCCGATATATATCCGGGGTTTTTTAAAAAACTACTGCAAATTTTTAGGGGAAGACCCTGCTAAATATATTACCGATTATAAAGACCCGCGGGTGCCGGTCGCGGTTAACGTAAAACAAAGAGATAAGGACCAGTCCCTGCTTAAGGATGTCTCGCTGAACATGCTGTCGTTGAAGCCGCATTTAAAGGTTAAGGTATTCGCAGGGACTATCATTACGATTGCGGCGCTCATCATCCTATTTAATATAGGTAAGGCCGTGGCAGTCAAGATTAGTATGTTTTTACACCGGCCCCGGCCCACGGTAACCGCTGTCGCAGTTTCGCAAAATAAAGGCCAACCCGCCGCCACGACCGCAAAGAAGAAGGCTGACCTGCCTGCGGTAAACCCCAAACAGCGCCAGATCGCCCTTCCCGCAACTACCGCCAGCGGCGTAAGGTTAACCGTCTATGCCCGGGATAATTGCTTTATCGAAGTGAAGGCCGACGGCAGGGTGATGTTCAAGGGTAGATTGAAGAAGGGAAGGTCCGAGAGTTGGCCGGCAAAAGAGAAGATTGAACTTTCCCTGAGCAATGCCGGCGTAGTGGACCTGCAGATTAACAGCAGGCACATCTCCAGCCTCGGCGCAAAAGGGCAGTCCCTCAAGAATATCGTTATTACCAAGGATAGCCTGGTTGTGCCGCGATGAGATTAACCCCCAGGGATAAAGTCGGGATTATCAGCCTCGGCTGTCCGCGTAATCTGGTAGACGCGGAAGGGATGTTGGGCAGGCTCTTGCGCAAGGGACATCGTATTGCGGATATCGATAAGGCGGATATCGGCATCGTGAATACCTGTGCCTTTATCGATGACGCCAAGAAGGAATCCATCGATGCAATCCTTGGGCTGGTTGATTTAAAAAAGCGGGGCCGCTTAAAAAAGATTATTGTTGCGGGGTGCCTGCCGCAGCGTTATAAAGAAAAATTAGTCGGTGAGTTTCCCGAGGTAGATGCCTTTATCGGCGCCCCGTCCCTCAACCATACCCTGGAGCGTTTCCCGATAACGCCGGGCCATTACGCTTATTTAAAAATATGCGAAGGGTGCATCAATAATTGCAGCTATTGCGTTGTCCCGAGGATAAAAGGGAGATTCAATAGCCTCAAACCCCGGGACATACTTAATAAAGTAGAGTTGTTGAACCGCGAAGGCATTGCGGAGCTTAATATTATCGGCCAGGACTTAAGCGGTTACGGCAGCGACCTCTGCGGCAGGCCGCAATTAAGTGCCATCCTTAAAAAGATTATCCGCAAGAGCAGCAATATCGGCTGGATAAGGCTGCTTTACCTTTATCCCAGCCGGATAAGCGACGACCTGCTGGTAATAATGAAAAACGAGGAGAAGGTGTGTAAATATCTGGATGTACCCGTCCAGCATATCAGCGACCGCATCCTCAAACTCATGCGGCGCGGCACGGCCAGTAAAGATATCCTGCGGCTGTTGGCTAAAATCCGCAAAACCATACCGCAGGCCGCCTTGCGTACCTCGCTTATCGTGGGCTTCCCTTCAGAAACAGAAAAGGAATTCCGGGAACTGCTGGATTTTATCAAAGAGGCAAGGTTTGAAAAGCTGGGCGCTTTTATCTATTCGCGCGAGGAGGGGACAGCCGCCTATAATTTTGAAAAACAGCTTCCGCCGCGGGTCAAGGAAGAGCGTTTCAATGCCGTCATGACTGCGCAGCAGGAGATTTCCGCCGAATTAAATAAGAAATTTTTAGGCAGGAGTATCGAAGTTTTAATCGATGAAAAAGACGCGGGCAATATTTACCTGGGGCGCAGCCGGTATGACGCGCCGGAAGTTGACGGGTTGGTTTATGTGCGCTCCGAAAGAGAATTGCGGCCCGGGGATTTTGTGCGGGTCGAGATTAACGATACCTTGGAATACGATCTGGCGGGGGAGGTTGCTTAAGATGAATATCGCTAACCGGCTTACGTTATTGAGGATTGTCCTGACCTTTGTCTTTATGTTTTTTCTTTTTTGCCGCGGACCCTGGGCAAAGGCGCTGAGCCTGTTGATTTTTATCTTTGCCGCGCTTTCGGATTTTTTTGACGGCAGGATTGCGCAAAGGAGGAACATGGTTACGGATTTCGGCAGGTTCATGGACCCCATTGCGGACAAGATCCTGGTCCTGGCGGCATTTGCGGCATTCGTGCAGATGCAGCTCATCGATGCCTGGATGTTCGTGATTATTATCGCGCGGGAGATCCTGATTACCTCGCTTCGGCTCTTTGCGCTCAATAAAGGCAAGGTGTTGTCCGCCGGCAAGGCCGGTAAACATAAAACATTTTCCCAGATGGCGGTGATTTTCTTTATCCTTTTGTTTATCGTGCTCAAAGAAGTGATGCTGGCATTCTTCACCTGGAACCCCTCCTGGGAGAGGTTATTCAGCGAAAGTATTTATATCCTGATGCTCCTTACCGTAATACTCACCCTTTATTCCGGGCTTTCGTATCTCTGGGAAAACCGCAGGGTCATTGCTAAATTCTAGTCCTGATATGGAGAGGCCCGCCCCCCTGATTAAAATTATCGCTACCTTTTTCGGGTTAGGTTACCTTCCGTTGATGCCGGGCACCGCTGCCAGCATTGCGGGGCTTTTGATATTTCTTCTCGTGGGTAATCGCAGCGCCTGGTATGTTCTGATTACCGCTTTCATGCTGTTTGCGGGATTTGCGGTTTCGGGGAGGGCGGAGCGGGCCTTTGACCGGAAAGATTCCCGCCGCATCGTGATAGACGAAGTGGCCGGGATGCTTACGGCGTTGTTGTTCTTACCTTATAATATAAGGATAGCGCTTTCGGGCCTGGTGTTATTCAGGATTTTTGACATCGCCAAGCCCTACCCTTGCAACAGGCTGCAGCATTTATCGGGGAGCGCCGGCATCATGCTCGACGATATTGTCGCCGGATTATACGCCAATATTATACTTCAGGCAGTTTTAAGGCTGATTTCCCTTAAGGTCTCGTAGAGCGGGCCTTTGGGGGTGAGGGTACTTTTAATCAGCGAGATTCGCGAGGCCTTAAACCGCAAATTTTGCTCCGGCATTATCCCTGCCAGATTTTTCAAATCCTGAATAAGGGCGGTTATATTGAACGCCGACCGCGTCCTTGCGATAGTCAGGTGCGCCGAGAATTCTTTTTTTTCTTTCGCTATCCCTAGGCCCGAGATTTTATCTTCCAGTTCCTGCGCTATTTTGCCGGCCTCATCACGCCCCGCATCGATCCCCACCCAGATTACGCGGGGAGAGGTTATCCTGGGGAATGCCCCCAAGCCCCCCAAGGCGATATCAAAAGCAGGATTAATACCGCAGGTATCTTCCATAATTTTAATAATTTCTTTTGATTGCGCCTCGGTAATTTCACCGAGGAATTTCAGGGTGAGATGGATGTTGTCGGGCTCGACCCATTTTACGTCCGCTCCCGTGGTTTTGAGTTTGTCCTGCAGGCGGCTTAAATAATCACTGATTTCTTTCGGAAGTTCTATGGCAATGAAGGCGCGCATGCTCAAACGATGCCCTTAAGGAGTTCTAAGGATTTCAAGGCAGCTCTTTTTTTGACCTCGCTGCGGCTGCCCCGGAAGATAAATTTACGGCAGAGGTTTTGTTTTTTGCTTGAGAGGGCAATAAATACCGTGCCTGTTGGTTTATGGGGGGTGGCGCCGGTGGGCCCGGCAATACCGGTAATAGCGATGCCGAAGTCAGCTTTAATGAGTTTACGGATATTCACCGCCATCCCAAGCGCTACCTCCCCCGAGACCGCACCTTTCTTAGCAATGAGGCGGTGCGGCATCTTCAGAAAGAGCTCCTTTGCGCGATTGCTGTAGGCAACCACGCCGCAGAGGAAATATCTTGAACTGCCGGGGTTCCGGGTGATAAGGTGAGAGACGAGGCCGCCGGTACAGGATTCGGCAATAGCCAGGGTTTTTCTTTTTTCCGATAACAACCTGTGGATTTGCCGGGTGGGGTTTTGCATAGGTTTATTATAAGAGATTTTAAAGTTATTGACAAGAAGGGATTTTCTGTTAAAATAACTTTACGTTAATCTTCGGGGCAAGGTGGAATTCCTGACCGGCGGTTAAGCCCGCGAGCCCCCGCTGCTTGAAAACAGCAGGGGTAGATCTGGCGAAATTCCAGAGCCGATGGTAAAGTCCAGAGGGGAGGAGATTAAAGGCGCAGTGTTTATTTACCCGAAGATTGTCTCTTCGGGTTTTTTGTTGAGAGGGTAATTCTTATGTTCAATACGATTCCGCAAATTTTGGAAGATTTAAAAAAAGGCAAAATGGTCATTGTGGTTGATGACGAGGACCGCGAAAATGAAGGCGACCTGGTAATGGCTTCTTCATTCATACGGCCGCAGGATATTAACTTCATGGCGAAGTTTGGCCGCGGGCTTATCTGTATGCCTATGGAGGAAGGGAGGTTGAGGTTACTGGCGCTGCAGCCGATGTTAAACGGCAGCGAACCCTCGCATAAAAAAGACCCTTTTTCTACTGCCTGGATGATTTCAGTGGATGCCGCACGTGGGATTACCACCGGTATTTCTGCCCAGGACCGCGCCCGCACCATCGAGGTCCTGATTAACCCCGATACCAAGCCCGAAGATTTGGTGCGGCCGGGCCATATTTTTCCGCTCAAGGCCCGCAAGGGCGGGGTACTGGTGCGCGCCGGGCATACCGAAGCCACCATAGACCTGATGAAACTGGTCGGGCTGTATCCGGCAGGGGTAATCTGCGAGATTATGAACGATGACGGTACGATGTCGCGCTTACCCCAGCTTCTGGAATTTTCCCAAAGGCATCAGCTTAAGATTTGTTCTATCGCCGACCTCATCGAATACCGCCGGCGCTCTGAAAGGCTTGTTGAAAGAATTTCAGAAACTACCCTGCCTACGGAGTTCGGTAACTACCGGTTTATCCTCTACCGCGACCTCATCAAGAATGAGATACACGCGGCGCTTACGATGGGGAACTGGGGTGAAGAGGCGGTCCTGGTGCGGGTGCATTCGGAGTGCCTTACCGGAGACGTTTTTGGTTCTTTGCGTTGCGACTGCGGCAGGCAATTAAAGAAGGCAATGCAGATTATCGGGAAAGAGAAAAAAGGGGTAATCCTCTATATGAGCCAGGAGGGCCGCGGAATCGGATTGATTGATAAAATCCGCGCCTATAACCTGCAGGATAACGGACTGGATACGGTGCAGGCGAACGAAGCCCTGGGATATCAGCCGGACCTGCGGGATTACGGCATCGGTGCCCAGATCCTGGCAGACCTGGGATTAAAAAATATCCGTCTTCTTACCAATAATCCGCGCAAGATTGTAGGGTTGGAAGGTTATAATCTAAAGGTCGTGGAGCGCGTTCCTTTGGAGGTGGAGCCGAATAAGGCCAACTATCAGTATCTCAAGACCAAAAAGGAAAAACTCGGCCACGATTTAAATATTTAGGGACGGTTATCCCCAGATAAAAAGGAGGAAGGTATGGTAAAAGTAATTGAAGGCAATCTGATTGCCAAGGGTAAGAGGTTTGCGATTGTGGCATCCCGCTTTAACGATTTTATTACCAAGGAACTGGTCGACGGCTGCATTGATACCCTCATCCGCCACGGCGCAGAGGAGGGCGGGCTTTCGGTTACCTGGGTCCCCGGCGCATTTGAGATTCCGACCGTAGTGGCAAAACTTGCAAAGTCCAAATCCTATGACGCCCTGATATGTCTGGGCACGGTGATACGCGGAGCAACCCCGCATTTCGAATATATCGCCTCCGAGGTATCAAAAGGAGTAGCGCGGGTTTCGCAGGAGAGCGGATTACCGGTCATCTTCGGGGTGATTACCGCCGATACCATTGAACAGGCTATTGAGCGCGCCGGAACCAAAGACGGCAATAAGGGCCGCGATGCCGCCCTGAATGCCATTGAGATGGCTAACCTTATCGAGAAGGTCAAATAAATGCGTAAACGTACCCAGGCGCGCGAATTCGCGCTGCAACTTCTTTACCAGATGGATATCACCGAGGGTAAGGATTGCGAGGCCGTCTTAAGCAACCTCTGGCAGACCCAGGAGAAAGCGGTAGCTGATGACGTCAAGGCTTTTACCGCCGACCTCGTTAAGGGCGCTGTCGCCAATATTAAGGATATCGACGAGAAAATCGCACAATATGCCAGCAACTGGCAGGTTAACCGTATGGCGGTGGTGGACAGGAATATCCTGCGTTTGGCCAGTTACGAACTTCTCTTCCGTAGCGATATCCCGCCCAAGGTTTCCATTAATGAAGCCATTGAGCTGGCGAAGAAATACTCCGGTATCGAAGCCGCCAAGTTCGTTAATGGCATCTTGGACAAGGTCAAGACAGATAAGAAGGTATGAAGACCGCTGATTTGCACCTGCACACCTATTTTTCCGACGGTACCTATACCCCCGAAGAACTCGTAAGGGAAGCCCTTAAAACTGAGCTCGCCGCGATTGCGGTGGCGGACCACGATACCGTCGAAGGTATCGGGCCTGTCTTAGAGGCGGCAAAAGGTACGGACCTCGAAGTCATCCCCGGGATTGAATTGACCGCGGAATACGAAGGCAGCGAAATCCATATCCTGGGTTATCTCCTCGAATACCAGAATAAAGCCCTGCGGGAAAAACTTACTTCCTTAAAGGTTAACCGCATTGAAAGAGTACATAAGATTCTCGGCAAGTTGCGCGACGCCGATGTCCAATTGGATGCCGAGGACGTATTCGCGCTTGCCGGGCAGGGGACGGTCGGAAGGCTGCATATTGCGCGGGCAATGGTAAGCAAGGGGATTGTCGGCTCGACCCAGGAGGCATTCCAGAGGTACATCGGCGATAAATCTCCCGCCTATGTTTGCGGTTTCCGCTATTCGCCTCAACAGGCAATCGCCCTGATCAGGGAGTACGGCGGTATTGCGGTGCTGGCGCATCCTTACACCGTCACCCGCGATGAATTGATACTGCAATGTATAGACTGGGGACTGCAGGGGCTGGAGGCGTATTACCCCGAGCATAACCAATCCCTGCTTAATTTTTACCTGAGGTTTGCCCGGGAGCACAATCTATTGGTTACCGGAGGTTCGGACTGCCACGGCAGCGCCAAGCCGGAAGCGCAGATAGGTTCGATAAAGATACCTTATGTATTGGTAGAGAAGTTGAAAGAGACCAAGAGGTTAAACAATGCCAAATAGGGTTATGGATATTCACGAAAAACATATGAAGATGGCCTTGAGGCTTGCCCTTAAGGCAAAAGGCAGGACCAGCCCCAACCCCCTCGTCGGCGCAGTAATAGTAAAAAACTCCCGCGTTATTGCCAAGGGTTACCACGAAAAAGCCGGCCTGCCCCATGCCGAAATCGCGGCTTTGGATGAAGCGGGGGAGAGGGCCCGCGGCGCAACCCTTTACGTTACCCTGGAGCCCTGCACGCATTTTGGCAAGACCCCGCCCTGCGTGGACAGGATTCTTAAAAGCGGCATCAAAGAGGTTTTTGTGGGGATGATTGACCCCAATCCGCTGAATAACGGCAAGGGGGTTGAGATCCTGCGGCAGCATAATATTAAAGTTCATCTGGGGCTGCTGGAAGATGAGATTAGAAAGGTCAACGAAGTTTTTATAAAATATATTACCAGGAAGATGCCCTTTGTCACGGTCAAGGTCGCAGAGTCCCTTGACGGCAGGATTGCCGCCCGCAGCGGCGATTCCAAATGGATAACCTCGGATAAGGCCAGGAGCTATGCCCACCGCATCCGTTCAGATTACGATGCGGTAGCCGTAGGCGTAAATACCGTTTTACGCGATAACCCCAAACTAAACGCCTGGTTTTCCAAAATGCAGCCGGTAAAAATCGTCGTAGACAGTCAGTTAAGTACCCCGCAAGACGCCGAAATTTTTTCCCGCAGCAGTTCGGTTATAATAGTAACCTTAGCGGTAAAATCCGGCCAGGAAACCGAGAACAGGGAGATTCTGGGCCGCAAGGCCAGGATACTCGAGGTGAAAGAAAAAGAGGGCCAGATAAACCTCAAGGATATGATGAAAAAACTCGCCCGGCTGGAGATAACCAATATGCTAGTAGAGGGCGGAGGGACGTTAATCGGCTCTCTATTTGACGAAGGCCTGGTGGATAAGGTTTTATTTTTTATCAGCCCCAAGATTATCGGAGGCAGGGATGCCATCGGAGCCGTAATGGGCCGCGGGATCGGCCGTATCGATAAGGCATTCAGGCTTCGCGACGTTAAATTAAAACGCATCGGAGAGGATTTTTTAGTAGAGGGATATGTTTAGCGGCATTATCGAAGAGTTAGGCAAAGTAGAAAGAATATCTCCTGCCGCAAGGGTGACGCTGCTGGAGATTAAGGCTGACAAGGTCTTGGAAGATAGCCGGACAGGCGACAGCATTGCAGTTAACGGCGCCTGCCTTACGGTAATAAAGAAAACCGCGGATACCTTGAGCTTTGAGGTCATGCCCGAAACCCTGAAACTTACCAACCTCGGAAAGCTAAAAATAGGCGAGATGGTAAATTTGGAACGGCCGCTTAAGGTCGGCGATAGAATCTCGGGGCATTTTGTATTAGGGCATGTGGATTGTCTCGGAGTGATACGCCGTAAGGGTTACGAGAACAGTAATCTCTGTTTTGAGATTGCGGTGCCGCCGAAGTTTATCGCTTCTGTTCTGCCAAAGGGCTCGATTGCGCTAGACGGCATCAGCTTGACTATTACCGAAAAGAAGTCCGCAACTTTTAGCGTTTATATTATACCGCACACCTTAAAAAACACGACATTGGGTTTCAAGGAGCCTTCTGCCTTGGTTAATGTCGAATTCGATATCCTCGCCAAAAAAGCCGCCGCGGTTTCTTAAGTTAACATAACTTAAAGATTGCGCACCCGCCTTATTTTTGTTATACTAATTTAAACAATTATTTTTGTAACGGGGCGTGGCTCAGTTTGGCTAGAGCGCTTGGTTCGGGACCAAGAGGTCGACAGTTCAAGTCTGTCCGCCCCGACCATTTTAATTTATGCTTTCGCTTCCGTGCACTGGATTTTTACGCCGTGCGCTACGGTTTACGCCTCTCTTTCGGGCAGTATGCTAACGCGGGCTCGCCACCTTTCGTTCGGCGTAATCCCTTGCGCACTCCTACCGTAAAAATCCTAATGTGCGCTCCAGCGAAACGCATAAATTATAGAGCGTAATCAGCTATAGGATTAACGGGTAACTTAGCGTGGTAAATTTTAGGATTTTGCTGGAGGCACATTAGAAAATTTTTGACATCTTATTTTTGCTTGGGTCTGCGAGGGATTACGGCGAGCGGGAGTATGTCGTGTCGGCGATAGTCTTTACGGGAGCGAGCCGTAAACCGAAGCAGACGGCAAAAATTTTCCGTGCCGGAAGCAAAACCTAAAATTAGACCAAGTGAGGGCCCGTTAAAGCGTTCTATGAAAAAGCAGGTGCATGCATATTATAGCGGCAGAGTACAGGGGGTGGGGTTTCGTTTCACCGCCAGAAGTATTGCCGAGGAATTCGGCGTTTCGGGGTGGATAAAGAACCTTGGCGACTCCAGGGTAGAGATTCTCGCCGAAGCGCCCGAAGAGACCCTGAAAAAATTCTTAGACAAAATCACACAGTATTTTTCCCGCTATATTCAGGATACCGAGATTGAGTGGCAGCCGGCCAGCGGAGAATTTAAAGATTTCACGATTGCCTTCTGATGCGCTACGGGATATTGGGCGATATCCATGCTAATCTGGAAGCCTTGACTGCGGTGCTGGATGCCTGTAAAGACGAATCTGTTGACCGTTATCTATGCGCCGGAGATATCGTAGGGTACGCCGCTAATCCCGCGGATTGTATCACAACGATAAAGGAACTTGCGGCAGTTGCGGTTGCCGGAAATCATGACCGGGCAACAGCGGGTTTATTGGGGGTAGATTACTTCAATTATGAAGCCCGGCAGGCAATATCCTGGACCAAAGAGAAGCTTGATTCCGGAGAGCAGGATTTTTTAGCGGCCCTTGAACTAGTTTACCGCAATGACGATTTAACCCTGGTCCACGGCACCCTTGATGCCCCGCAGGATTTTAACTATATGTTAGACACGCACTCCAGCCGCAATAGTTTTGAATTATTAGACCACAAGATTTGTTTTATCGGCCATACCCACGTTCCCGCCATATTCGCCCAGGACCAAAACAAGCGCATCCTGTGCATCAACGCCGATAGTATATCTCTCGAAGAGGACAACAAATATATCGTTAATGCCGGCAGCGTAGGCCAGCCCCGCGATAATGACCCTCGCGCTTGTTACTGCATCTACGATACCGCCAAGAAAAAAGTTATGATTAAAAGGGTAGGTTATGACATAGGGGCGGCAAGGAGAAAGATTATCGAATCAGGGCTGCCGCGTTTTTTGGGCGAGAGGCTTTTAAGAGGGTTATGAAGAGCGAAATCCAGAAAAAGATCGAGAAGCTAAGGCAGGATATCAGACATCACGATTATCTTTATTATGTTTTATCGCAGCCGGAAATATCCGATAAGGAATACGACAATATGATGTCCCGGCTTCAAGAATTAGAAGAGAAGCACCCGGAATTTAAAAGCAAGGATTCTCCGACCGTGCGCTTAAGCGGCGGGATATTGGAAGGCTTTGCCACGGTGAGGCATAAAGAAAAGATGCTCTCCCTGGATAATACCTATTCCTTTGAAGAGTTAAGGGATTGGGAGGGGCGGGTGCATAAGGGTTTGAAATCCGGGGAAAGAGTGGAATACGTTACCGAATTAAAGATTGACGGGCTTAGCGCCAACCTCACTTACCAGAAGGGCAGGCTTGTTATCGGCGCCACGCGCGGAGACGGAGAAACCGGGGAAGATGTCACCCGGAATATTAAAACTATCCGTGCCATCCCGTTGTTATTAATAGGTAAAGATATTCCGGATTTTATCGAGGTCCGCGGCGAGGTTTACCTGAACCGCAAGGACCTTGCTATCCTTAATAAAGAAAGAGAAGCCGCGGGGGAGGTATTGTTTGCCAATCCCCGCAATGCTGCCAGCGGTTCTTTAAAGTTGTTGGATACCGCGATAGTGGCTCAAAGGAGATTAAGGTTCTTTGCGCATTCTTTGGGTGAATACCGCGGAGCTGCCATTGACACGCATTGGGAGTTCCTCGAGGACTTAAAAGAGTGGGGCATACCGGTGAACCCGCACTCTAAACTCTGTAAGAGTCTGGATGAGGTCATCGCTTATTGCGAATCCTGGCAGGAGAAGCGCGATGTTTTAGATTATGAAATCGACGGGATAGTAGTAAAGGTCAACAGTATCAGGCAGCATAATGCTTTGGGATACACCCTGAAGAGCCCGCGCTGGGCAGAGGCCTATAAGTTTCCCGCGCGCCAGGCAACTACCAAGGTCCTGGGCATTAAGATTAATGTCGGCAGGACCGGCGTTATCACTCCGACGGCAGACCTGGAAGCGGTGGAGTGCGGCGGGGTCATTATCAGGCATGCCACCTTGCATAACTTTGACGAGATCCGGCGTCTTAAGATTAAAGTAGGCGACCGCGTATTAATCGAAAGGGCGGGGGAGGTTATACCCAAGGTAGTCAAGGTGGTGAAAGACGGCGGCGGCCCGGCCTTTAAGATACCCAAGAAGTGCCCGGCCTGTTCCGGTAAAATCGTCAAGGAAAAAGAGGAGGATGTTGCCTACCGCTGCATTAACCCTTCATGCCCGACGCAATTGGAAAGAGGGTTGTTACATTTTGCCTCGCGCCAGGCAATGGATATCGAAGGCCTGGGTGAGTCATTGGTGGAGCAGCTGGTAAAGAAAGGGCTGGTAAAGGACTTCGCGGATATATATTTCTTGAAAAAAGCAGATTTACTGAAACTGGAATTATTCAAAGATAAAAAAGCGGATAACCTCCTGGCTGCGATTGAAAAGAGCAAGCAGCAGCCTCTTTCGCGGCTTATCTATGGATTAGGCATCAGGCATATCGGCGAAAAAGCAGCTTATGTTTTAGCGCAGAGATTCAAGACCTTGGATTATTTAATAGGGGCTGATAGCGTTGATTTCGACAGCATCTATGAGGTAGGCGCGGTGATGGCAGGGTCTATCGTGGAATTTTTCAGACAACCTGTCACCAGGAGGATTATCGGCAAATTTAAAAATGCGGGTTTGAATTTAGGGGAGAAAAGCGCGGTTATCAAGAAATCAGCCCTAACTGGGAAGACAGTTGTTTTTACCGGAGAGTTGGCGGGTTTTAGCCGCAGCCAGGCCGAAGACCTGGTGCGCAGGGCTGGCGGTAATCTCTCCTCCGCGGTAAGTAAAAATACGGATTTCGTGGTAGCCGGCGAAAACCCCGGCTCAAAATATGACAAAGCCAGGAAACTGGGAGTAAAAATTATTGATGAAGAAGAATTCAAGGAGATGCTGAAATGAAATCTAAGAGTCAAAACCCGCACCAGCCAGGCAGAGGAGTAAAATTCAGAATACTTATGCTGGTTACTACCTACCTATTGCTGGCTACTTTGTTAGGCTGCGAGGCCTTTGTGCGCAAGTTTACCAGAAAACCCAAGAAGGAAGAGGCTCCCGAGCCGATGGTGCTGGTGCCGGAGGAATACCGCGGGCCCGAGATGACCAGGGAAGAATTGTATCGGCAGTATCTTCTTTTCTGGAAATCCTGGCAGGATGAGTTAATCCAATCCCTGACCGACGGCAGCAACAATAAAAAGCGGATAGATTGCGCCAATGAAGCCCTGAAAAATCTTTATCAAATGCGGTTAATGTTGAATCCCGACACCCAGTTGAGGTTAGATGATTACATCCGCCAGAGCGAGGAGCTGAAAAACGCGATTAGCCGGGATACCTACGGCTATGACCTTGCCGTTAACCGCCAGCGCGCCGAACGCATCCGCAGGAATATGCTCAGGGATTTCAGTTACTTCAAGATTAAGGATTGCCTGGCATGATACTGGAGACGCTCACCGTAGGCCCTTTTGCGGTGAATTGTTATGTCCTGGCAGAGGCTGCCGCAAGCCCGGCCGTTATCATCGACCCCGGAGCAGACGAGAAGAAAATCCGTCAGGTCCTGGCTAGACATAAACTCACCCCCGGCATCGTTATTAATACCCACGGCCACTTTGACCATATCGGCTGCGACGACAAGTTCGGCGTCCCTGTTTACATTCATCCCGATGATGAGGCGCTGTTGAAAGATACCCGCCTTAATCTTTCGGAGTTGCTCTTTCAGTCCTATGCCGTGGGAAAGGTTATGATTAAAACCGTCAGGGACGGCGACATCATCGCATTAGGAGGCATACGCTTAGAGGTAATCGCTACCCCGGGTCACACCGCCGGCGGGATATGCCTGCTTTTGAGGCAGCCGGAAAATAAAATTCTTTTTAGCGGGGATACCTTATTTTATCAGGGGGTAGGCAGGGTGGATTTTCCCGGCGCAAGCGAAAATGCCATTATCAAGTCCATCAAGGAGAAATTATTCAAACTGCCCGATGATACCGTGGTTTATCCCGGACACGGGCCTTCTTCTACCATCGGGGAGGAACGGGAAAGTAATCCTTTTTTAAACTGATATGCGCGAACTAATCGAGGCCTTCTTAAATTATTTGTCGGTGGAGCGGGGGTTATCCCGCAATACCATTACTTCCTATCAGGAAGACTTGAATTATTATATGAATTACCTGGAGTCAAAAGGCATTGATACCTTATCACGCACCACCCGAAACGATATTACTAATTTTATGCTTTCCCAGAAGGATAAGGGCCTGGCTGCCAATTCCGTGGCGCGGAGGCTGGCGGCAATCAAGGCCTTTTACCGGTTCCTCGTAAGGGAGAAGATACTTAAAACCGACCCCAGCAGCCTGATTGATTCCCCGAAACTCTGGAAGAAGATTCCGGATGCCTTATCAATAAATGAGGTAACCAAACTCTTGGAGCAGCCGGACATACGGCAGCAGCTGGGCGTAAGGGATAAGGCGGTACTCGAGGCACTCTATGCTACCGGCATGCGCGTATCCGAGGCAGTGAATTTAAAAACCGACAACGTGAATGTCGATGTGGGTTTTTTGCGTTGCATAGGAAAAGGGAATAAGGAGCGGGTTATACCTTTGGGTAAAAAGGCAATCAGGAGCGTGCAGAGGTATCTGGAGGTATCACGGCCTAAATTATTAAAAGGCAAGACCAGCGAATACCTTTTTTTAAGCCGTTTCGGTAAAAGAATCTCCCGGCAGTCCCTCTGGAAGATCATCAAGAGGTATGCCCGCCAGGCGGGAATTAAAAAGCCCATCCGGCCGCACATCCTGAGGCATTCTTTTGCCACGCATTTGTTAGAACGGGGGGCAGACCTGCGTTCGGTGCAGGAGATGCTCGGCCACAGCAATATCTCTACGACGCAGATTTATACGCATATTAATAAGGACAGGCTTAAGACCATACACAAGATGTTTCACCCGCGTCCATAGTTGCAGTAGGTAGTAGTTAGTATTTAGTATGTAGGGAGAGGGAAATGAAAGAATATTTCAGGAAGATACCGCCGGAACTCAAGGGTTTGATAAGTATGGCCGGCGGCATTGCCGATGCTTATCGGATGCCCGCCTATCTCGTAGGAGGTTTTGTGCGCGACCTCATCATGGGCGCGAGTAACCTGGATTCGGATATTGTAGTGGAGGGTAACGGCATTGAATTTGCCGAGGTCCTGGCGGTAAAATTAGGCGCCAGGCTGGTAAGGCACCGCCGCTTCGGCACTGCCACGGTAGTGATTAGTCCATATCTAAAAATAGATATCTCCACCGCGCGCCGGGAATCCTATCCTGCGCCGGCGTCTTTGCCGGTAGTGGAGCCGGGCAACATGATGGATGATTTGGCACGCCGCGACTTTACCATTAATGCCATGGCAATCGGCATCAATAAGGATAATTTCGGCAAACTCCTGGATCCCTTTGGCGGCAGAAGAGATATCCGCAAGAAAAATATCCGCATCCTGCACGACTTGAGTTTTATCGATGACCCTACCCGGATGCTTCGGGCTATCCGTTTTCAGAAACGCTACAACTTTAAGAACGAACCCCATACCCTGCGCTTGCTTAAAGAGGCCTCGCGGCTGAAGGCGTTGGATAAAGTGCATCCGCATCGGGTGCGCGATGAATTAATCCTGATTTTGAAAGAAGCCGAACCGCTTAAGGCGCTGATGGCAATTCAGAAACTAATCGGGTTAGAGTTTATCGCAACGGGCTTAAGGCTTTCCCGGAAAAGCCAGCTCCTTTTGAGGGCGGTTAAGAGAGAGGTTTACTGGTTTAAGAGGACCTACCCGCGGCGCAGGCGCCTGGACAGCTGGCTGATTTATTTTATGGCGATGCTGGAATCCCTGGATGCGCCGGCGGTTAAAAAAATTGCTAAGAAATTTGCCCTTTCGCGGGGAGAAACCAAGAGGCTCCTTACTGCTAAAAACATTAAGCCGGTAGCGCGCCAATTAAGCATGCTTAATATCAGGCCCAGCCGGGTTTATCATTTGCTGGAGCCTTTAAGTTATGAGGTCATTATAATGCTGCGGGTAAAATACCGTAATAAAAAGCTGCTGCGGTATATCGAGGTGTTCTTTACTACCTACAACGGGATGCGCATCCGGATTTCGGGAGATGACCTTAAAAGCTTAGGCCTGAAGCCGGGGCCGCGTTACCAGAAGATTTTCCGCAAGATTTTAGACGCCCGGCTTAACGGTTCAGTCAAAAGCAGAGAAGAGGAGATTGCCCTGGTGCGCAGATTAGCCGGGCTTTAATCGCGGTGACAATCGGGATTTTAAAATTATTCCTGTTTATACCTGCAAGCAATTCCCTTAAGGACAGGAGAATGGTGCTGCGAAGCCTTAGCGCCAGACTGCGCAATTCCTTTAATGTCGCCGTCACCCAGATAGACGGGGAGGATAAATGGCAGCGCGCAACCCTGGCAGTAGTGGGCGCGGAGAAAACTTCCGCCGGCGTCAACAGCACGCTCTCGGCAGTAGTGAATTTTGTAGAGGGCTTTCGCTCTGCGGAACTGCTTAATTACGAAATGGAGATGATTTAAGGATGTCGAGGATCGACAAGGTAGCCCAGACCCTCAAGAAAGAAATCAGCAACATCGTACATGACGAATTAAACGACCCGCGCCTGGGGTTTGTAACTATTACCCGGGTCGAACTGACCCCGGACCTGCGCTATGCCCGGGTTTTTTACAGCGTCCTGGGCGAGGGGCAGGAGTACTCCCGCACTGGGGAGGCCCTGGATTCTGCCCTGGGTTTTATCCGCAGGCTGATCGGTCAGCGCATCAGGCTTAGGTTCACGCCCGAGATTATTTTTAAAGAGGACCATTCCAGCGAATACAGCATCAGGATCGAAGAGATGCTGGGCCAGATAAAGAAATTAGATGAGCCTAAAAAAACTAAGCGCAGTATTAAAAAAGCAAGATAACTTCTTGGTTACTGCCCATACCAGCCTGGAAGGCGATGCCATCGGCGCCGAGGTGGCGTTTTTCATGCTGCTTAAATACCTCGGCAAGAACGCCATCCTTATGAATAGCGACCGCGTGCCGGCAAGTTACCGTTTTCTGCCGCTGTTGGAAAATATTAAAAGGTTCCATAAGGGGCGGTTCGTTCCCTTTGACTGCCTGGTGCTTCTGGACTGTTCGGATTTAGGGCGCGCGGGGCAAATCGCAGAACTTAACCTCGAAGGTAAAACCGTACTTAACATTGACCACCATATCAGTAACCAGTACTTCGGTGATGTAAATTGGGTATTGCCGCACCTTTCTTCAACCTCGGAGATGGTATACCTGCTTTACAAGAGCCTTAAGGTTCCCTTTAACAAGGATATCGCCACCCTTTTATACGTCGGGATACTCAGCGATACCGGCTCATTCCGTTATTCCAACACCACTGCCTCTACCCATAAGGCGGCGGCAGAGATGGTGGCTTACGGCCTGGATATAGTGGATATTTACCGCCGTGTTTATGAAGACATAACCTTCAGGGATATGAAACTCTTAAGCCGGATAGTTTCTTCCATGAAGCGCGATTCTTCGGGAAAGATTGTCTGGTGCGAGATACCGCGGCAATTAGTAAAGAGGAACGCCTCGCTGGATATCAACGAGCAGGTTTTAAGTTTTGCCCGTATCGTTAAAGGTATTGAGGTGGCGCTTCTTTTTAAAGAGAACCTCGGCACCAGAAATGAGGTGCGGGTAAACTTCCGTTCCCAGGGCAATGTCGACGTAAATAAGATTGCCGCGTTTTTCGGAGGCGGCGGCCATAAGACTGCCAGCGGCTGCACCTTAAAGGGCAGCATCGCTGGAGTAAGAAAAAAGGTTTTAGCGAAGGTAAGGCAGTCGCTGGCAAAATGAAGGTTGTTTACGGCATCAGCAATATCAGGAATTATCCTAAAGCGGTGGTGGCGCTGGGCGTTTTTGACGGCATGCATTGCGGCCACCGCCGTATCCTTCAGGCAGCGGTTAGGAAGGCACGTGCGATAAAAGGCAGGAGCGTGGTGTTGACCTTCTGGCCGCACCCCCAGAAAGAAGAAAGCCTCCATTCCTTAAACCACCGTTTAAAATTAATCGCTGACCTCGGGGTTGATGTCGCTGTCGTGCTCCGTTTTAATCCGGCCTTTTCCCGTATAACAGCGCCGGATTTCGTTAAGAAGGTGCTGGCAGAGAAAATCCGGGCACGCTATATTTATGTAGGGAAAAATTTTAGGTTCGGCAGGGGCGCAAGCGGCGATTACCGCTTATTAAAAAGACTGGCGCGGCTTTATCGCTTTTGCTTAAAGGTATTTGATATTATCCGCGTCAATCATCGGGCTGTCAGCAGCAGCCGTATCCGCAGCCTCATCACTAAGGGTAAACTGCACGCCGCCGAAAGGTTGCTCTCTAGGAAGGTAAGCGTGCTGGGAACGGTGGTAAGAGGCGATTCCCTTGCCGGAAGGCTCGGCTTTCCTACCGCCAATATCAATCCCCACCACGAAGTCTTTCCGCCCGCAGGCAGCTACGCCGCAAGCGTCATCGTCGGAAAAAGGAAATTTAACGGCGTCTGCTATATCGGCAGCCGCCCGACCGTCACTAAAAGAATCAAAAGTCGCAGGCCCAGGAATATCGAGGTGCACATCTTTAATTTTAAAAAGGATATCTACGGCAGGGATGTAGAGATACGGTTTCTGGGCAAGATCAGGAATGAAAAAAGATTCGCCAGCGAAGAGGATTTGGCCCGCCAGGTGAAAATTGACCTGCAGCAGGCGAGGGATAAATTTTTCCTCCCCCATACCCACCACAACATCTAGAAAACCCCTCCCCTTTATACACTACCCTTTGTGTTTCATCAAGTTAAGAAAATTTTTGTCTTGACAAAATCTTAAATCTTATCTATACTGGGTTACAAAGTGGATTAAAGTGGAGTAAAGTGGAAAGGAAAGATTTATGTTTTACGGCGAATATGTTCACTACATAGACCGTAAAGGCCGCCTTATCTTGCCCGCCAAATTCAGGGAAGTCAGCAAGGCAAATTTTATTGAAAAATTCTTTGTAACCCGGGGATTGGATAACTGCCTTTTTATGTTTGCGGAAGAAGAGTGGCGCTCCCAGGAGAATAAATTCAAGGGTATGCCTTTTACCAAACAGCAGGCGCGCACCTTTAACCGGCTTTATTTTTCCGGCGCGGTGGAGGTTGTCTCTGACAAACAGGGGAGGATTCTCCTGCCGCAGTACCTTAAGGATTTTGCCGGAATCAAACGGGACGTAGTGCTGGTGGGCGTTTCCAACCGCATCGAGATCTGGGCCAAAGAGAACTGGGAAAAATTTTACGGCAACTGCCGGCAATCTTTCGAGGAAATCGCCGAAAAACTGATGGACGTATAAAGATGGTGCAATGCCTCTGTCTAGACATCATGACTAAGAAATATCACGTTCCGGTAATGCTTAACGAGGTCCTGGAGTACCTTAACCTTGCCCCCGGTAAAACCATTGTTGACGCGACGCTGGGCACCGCCGGGCACGGCCTGGAGATTATCAAGCGCATCCGCCCTACCGGCAGGCTGATCGGCATTGACCGCGACCGCCAATCGCTTTCTATCGCCAGGGAAAGGCTGGCGGATTTTAAGGGTAGCTACGAACTGGTACACGCCAACTTTATGAACCTCGATACGGTATTGTCCGGCCTCAATATTAAGAAAGTTGACGGCATCATATTTGATTTGGGGGTTTCCTCTTTCCAATTGGAGGATGCCCAGCGCGGTTTCAGTTTTCAGAGCCAGGGGCCGCTGGATATGCGCCTGGATACCGACAGTTACATTTCTGCCTACGACCTCGTTAATAACCTTAACGAAGAGGAAATTTCCGCGCTGCTCTGGAACTTCGGCCAGGAGAGGTGGCATAACCGCATCGCGCATCTCTTGGTAAAAGAGAGACAGAGCCATCCTATCAGCACCACCGCGGAATTATCCGATATCGTGGTACGGGCAATACCGCCGCGATACCGCTCCTATCGCATCCATCCCGCTACCCGCACCTTCCAGGCGGTGCGCATTGCGGTAAACCGCGAACTGGAAGCCCTGAGTTCCGCAATCGAGAAGGCAATTGCGTTTCTGGACAAGAATGCCAGGATATGTGTGATTTCCTTCCATTCGCTGGAAGACCGCATCATAAAATTCGCTTTTCGCAAGGCCGAGAGCGAGCATATCTTAAGGATAATTACGCCCAAGCCGCTGGTACCGTCAGAGACGGAGATAGAAAATAATCCTCCCAGCCGCAGCGCCAAACTGAGGGTAGGAGAGGGGTTATAATTATGAGGCTTTCCAAATTCTTATTCGTCACGGTTATTGTTACGTTCCTCTGCGTCATCTATGTCTATCAGCAGAGCGAGATTTTCCGTTTCGGTTACCTCGGCCAGAAGAGATTGAACGAATTCCAGGATTTAGAGGATAAAAACGCCATCCTAAAATACAGCATCGAAAAAAATGCTTCTTTAAGCCGGCTTGGCGAGAAAATCTCTGCCGGCATGGGTTTTCAGATGCCCGACGGTTACCGCCTGGTAAAAGTGGAGAATAACCAGCAGGCAGCCAGAAACGGCGTTTTGCCTTCGGAGGAAGACCTGCTGTCCCGTATCTTTGGCATTAAGCGAGAGGCTCAGGCAAAAACCACTAACCCCTAAAATTTTATACTTGTGTATATCGGTAATTATCGCCGCAAATCCGAAGCGGTTTTTTTATTTTTCCTGTTCTTTTTTGTTTTAGCCCTCGCCCGCCTTCTTTATATCCAGTTCTTCCGTTCCGCTTACCTTGCCGAGATAGCTCATAAGCAGCACAGCCTCCTGATAGAACTGGAGCCCCGCCGCGGAACCATCTATGACTCAAACCTCAAGCCGCAAGCGTTGAATATTGCCGCGGATTCGTTATACGCCTGTCCCAATGAAATCAGGGATAAGGATAAAGAGGCGGTTATCCGGCAACTTGCGCCGGCCTTAAACCTGGATTATAATTATCTAAAGGAACGTCTTTACCGTAAGAAGGCCTTTATCTGGCTGGCAAGGAAGGTAACTGTGCAGCAGAGCGAGGCAGTCAAAAAATTAAACATTAAAGGCATTGATTTTATCAAAGAGAGCAAGCGTTCCTACCCCAATAGTTATCTTGCCAGCCACATCCTGGGGTTCGCCGGCCTGGACAATAAGGGGCTGGACGGGTTAGAGCTTTACTACGACCGGTATCTTAAGGGAAAAGGCGGCTGGGCGCTGGTGTTGCGTGACGCGCGGCAAAAAAAATTAGACATCCCCGACAAAATGCTCCTGCCCCGCGACGGCTATGACCTCGTACTTACCATTGATGAAGTAATCCAGTATATTGCGGAAAGGGAATTAGACCGGGCCTTTCGCTCCTGCCGCGCTAAAGGCGCCAGCATCGTGGTGATTGACCCGCATACCGGAGCGATACTGGCGATGGCCAACCGCCCCACCTTTGACCTTAATTATTCCGCCGAAGCTGCGAAAGATGCGATGCGCAACCGTTGTATCTCTGACCTTTTTGAGCCGGGTTCGGTATTCAAGATTGTAGCGGCTTCGGCAGCGCTGGAGGAGAAAAAGGCAAGCGAAGAGGATGAGTTTTTTTGCGAGAACGGTTCTTATAAGGTCGCCACGCATATCCTGCACGACCACCGGCCCCACGGCCTGCTCACCTTCCGCGAAGTTATCGAGCAATCCAGCAATATCGGCGTGGCTAAGATTACCCAGCGCCTGGGAGCGAATCTCCTCTATCATTATGTGCGCTTATTCGGTTTCGGCCAGAAGAGCGGAGTAGACCTGCCGGGAGAGATTAAGGGGACAATAAGGGAGCCGCGCCTCTGGTCCAAGATTTCCATCGCCGCCATACCTATGGGCCAGGAAGTAGGGGTGACTGCTTTACAATTAGTAAATGCCATCGCGGTGATTGCCAACGGCGGCCAGCTTATGCAGCCTTATATCGTTAAGGAAATCCGCGATAAAGGGGGGAATGTCCTGAAGAAGTTCTCCCCCCGGATGATTAACAAAGTTATCTCTCTGGAGAACTCTGCCAGGATGAAAAAGATACTCATCGGGGCAGTAGAGAACGGTACCGGCAGGCTTGCCAGACTGAAGGATTTCAGCGCGGCAGGCAAGACCGGCACCGCCCAGAAGGTGGAGCCCAACGGGACCTATTCGCATAATAAATTTGTCGCTTCTTTCATCGGGTTTGCCCCTGCCGAGGACCCGGTTCTGGCGATTGCGGTGGTGCTGGACGAACCCCGGCCCTATTATTACGGCGGGGTGGTAGCGGCGCCGGTGTTCAAGAACGTCGCCGGCGACGTCTTAAGATATCTTAAAGTCAAAGAGCCGCTCTCCGAGGTGGCGGTATTCAATGAAGCTGAAGCATTTAATTAAGGTACTGGGAGATTGCCGCATCGAGGGCAGGGTTGAAGATTTCGACGTCTGCGGCATCAGCTCCGATTCCAAGACCGTGCAGGAGGGTTTCATTTTTGTGGCGGTCAAGGGCGTACGTCAGGACGGCCGGATTTTTATCGAGGAGGCCATTCGTCGTGGCGCCAGGGTAATCGTCAGCCGCGATATCGCTGAGAAGATTAAACCTGCGCCAGGCATTGTCTTTATCACCGTGGCGGATGACCGCCTGGCATTGGCAAGGCTGGCGAATGAATTCTACGGCCATCCCTCCCGGCAGGTTAAGACCGTCGGCATTACCGGCACCAACGGCAAGACCACCGTCTCCTATTTACTGGAGTCGCTTTTGGAGGGGTGCGGTTTTAGCGCCGGCATCATCGGCACCGTCAACTACCGCTTCAGGGGAAAGGTGATTGAATCCAGGAATACCACTCCCGGCCCCCTGGAATTACAGTCTATCCTGGCGATGATGCAAAAAGAAGGGATTAGTTTTGCGTTAATCGAAGTTTCTTCGCATGCCCTGGACCAGGAGAGGGTGGAAGGGGTTGATTTTCATTCCGCTATTTTCACGAATTTAACCCAGGACCACTTGGATTATCACCAGAATCTCGAGAATTATTTTCAGGCCAAATCCCGGCTCTTCCAGGAGCTTAAGCCTCACGCCTTCGCAGTGATAAATAATGACGACCGCTACGCCGCGAGATTAAAGGGATTGACCGCTGCCAGGGTAGTTACCTACGCCATAGATAACGCCGCAGACATTACCGCTACCGATATAAAACTCTATCTTTCGCACAGCGAATTTACCCTGAATGCAGCAGGCCGCAAACTTAATATCAGCATCCCTCTTATCGGCAGGCATAATGTGTATAATGCCCTGGCTGCGCTGAGTTGGGGTATAGCAGCAGGCTTAGACCTCTCTGGTATGGAAAAAGCGTTGGCAAAATTCAGCCTGGTGCCGGGAAGGCTTGAAAAAATCGAGAATAATAAAGATTTGAATATTTTTGTGGACTATGCCCACACCGAGGACGCCCTGCGCAATGTCATTACCTCTTTGCGTCAGATTACCCCGGCAAGGATTATCGTGGTTTTTGGCTGCGGCGGGGAAAGGGATAAGACCAAAAGGCCTAAAATGGGGGAGACGGTTACCGCGCTGGCAGATTACGCCGTTATTACCAGCGATAATCCGCGCTCTGAAGACCCCGGGGCGATAGTCGAAGATATTAAGAGAGGGATAAGCAAGGATAATTACGAGGTGGTTTTAGACCGCAGGAGCGCTATTGCCAAAGCACTTTCCTTGGCTCGAGCCAAAGATGCGGTTCTCATCGCCGGCAAAGGCCATGAAAGCTACCAGATATTTAAGAATTCCGTCGTCTATTTTGACGACCGCGAGGTTACGAGGGAATGTTTAAGGTAAAGGAAATATTAGCGGCTACCCGCGGTAAATTAATTAGCGCGGATAGCGGCGTTTCGCTTAAGGGCGTCTCCCTTGACAGCCGTAGCGTCAAAAAGAATGAGATTTTTATCGCCCTGAAAGGCGACAATTTTGACGGCCACGATTTTATCCTTCCGGCAATCCGCAGGGGAGCAGGTTGTGTTGTCGCCCGCAGATTCCCCCGCCTGGCGAAATCCCAAAAAACAGTTTTAATCAAGGTAAACGATACCCGAAAGGCGCTCGGCGATATTGCCGCTTACCACCGCAGGAGATTCGACCTTCCTTTTATCGCGGTTACCGGCAGCAACGGCAAGACCACTGCCAAGGATATGATCGCCTGGGTTTTATCCGCCAAATACCGCGTGCTCAAGAACGAAGGCACCAGGAATAACCAGATCGGCTTGCCGATGGCGCTTTTAGGTTTAAACCGCAGCCACGAAGCCGCGGTGCTGGAAATCGGCTCTAATCATTTCGGCGAAGTCCAATATCTCGCCGATATCTATCGCCCCAACATCGGGATTATTACCAATATCGGGCTTTCACATCTGGAACATTTCAAGAGTTTAAGCGGCGTATTCAGGGAGAAATACAGTCTTATCAAGAGGCTTTCTGCTCCGTATCTGGCAATCCTTAACAGAGACGACGATTTCCTGAGGTCTTCAGTCATTGCAAAGGGCAAAAGTCCGTTTACGGTAGGGTTTGCTTGTAGGGCTAATAGTGACTTCAAGGCCTCGAATATTAAGTATGCCACAGGGGGCTTGGAGTTCAGGGTGAACCGCCAAGAAAAATTATTTTTAGCGACTTTCGGACGCCATAACATCTATAATGGTCTGATTACCGTTGCGGTAGCGCGCATTTTGGGTATGACCTATCGCGATATCGCCGCGAGGCTGGCGCGTTTTGATTTCCCGCCGGGAAGGCTTAAGCTGGTTAGGCGCGGCGCCGCGCGTTTTTTTGACGACAGTTATAATTCCAATCCCTTTTCCTTGAAAGAGGCCTTGCGCACCCTGGCGGATTTTCCCGCCGCCGGAAGAAAGATTTTTATTATGGGCGATATGCTTGAACTCGGCAAATCCCGTAAGGATTTCCACCGTCAGGCCGGCAGGGATGCCGCAGCTGTTTGCGATGTCTTCATTACGGTCGGTCGCCTTTCCCGGCTGGCAGCAGAGGCAGCCCGTCAGAGCAGCGGCCGGACAAAGGATATCTTTCTTTGCGCAGACACTAAAGAAGCGGCTAAGGTTCTTTTTGAAAGGGTCGTCCCGCAAAGCCGCGATATCGTGCTGATAAAAGGTTCCCGCGCAATGAAGATGGAAGAGATTCTCTAAAGCGTCTGTGGATTTTTGGTATTTTATCTGCTATAATATCTTGCTATGTTGTATTATCTATTTTATCCCCTCCATCATCTGATTTCTTTTTTCAATATCCTGCGTTATATCACCTTCCGCGCGGCGATGGCAGCCCTCACGAGTTTCCTGGTCTGTCTCGTCCTCGGCCCCTTCATCATAAGGGCGCTTAAGAAATTAAAAATCGGGGAGAATATCAGGAAGGAGGACAGCAAGCAGCTCTATGAGCTGCACGGCAGGAAACAGGACACCCCCACTATGGGGGGAATTCTAATCCTGGTGGCAATAATCTCATCGACCCTTTTCTGGGCTGATATTTTCAACCGCCAGATAATGCTGGTGGTTTTTACCACGCTGTGGCTGGGCATCACCGGTTTTGCCGACGATTACCTGAAGCACGTCGGCAGGTGCTCCAAAGGGTTGACTGCAAGCACCAAATTCAGCAGCCAGATCGTGCTGGGTTTGATTTTGGGGATATTTCTTCTTTTTGACCCCCAGAACAGCACCAAACTGGACCTGCCTTTCCTGAAGGATGTCTCCCTGAATTTGGGGATATTCTATATTATTTTCGTGATTATCGTCATCACCGGTTCTTCGAACGCCGTCAACCTTACCGACGGCCTGGACGGCTTGGCCATCGGTTGCGTGATTATGGTGGCGTTGACCTACGCCGTGTTAAGTTACGTCTCGGGAAACTTCAAGTTCAGCGATTACCTTCTTATACCTTATATCCGCGGCGCCGGCGAGCTTACCGTGTTCTGCGCCAGTATCTTTGGCGCGGGACTGGGGTTCCTCTGGTTTAACTGTTATCCGGCATCGATTTTTATGGGCGATACCGGCTCGCTTGCCCTGGGAGGGGCGCTGGGCATGGTAGCCTTGTTAATCAAGAAGGAACTGCTTCTGGTGATTGTAGGAGGCATATTTGTCCTGGAGGCGATTTCGGTAATACTACAGATAGGGTCATTCCGTTTTACCGGGAAGCGTATCTTTAAGATTGCTCCGCTGCACCACCATTTTCAATTCCTGGGCTGGCCGGAGACCAAGGTCATTACCCGTTTCTGGATTCTTGCCAGTCTTCTTGCGCTCCTTGCTTTAGTTACGCTCAAGATAAGATAATCAGGCGTGATTCTTGCGATGCGAAACAGGGATTATTTCAGGGATAAAAAAGTCACTATCGTAGGCCTGGCACGTTCGGGGATAAGTTGCGCCAGGCTGCTTGCCAAGTTGGGGGCCTGCGTCAGCGTCAGTGATAATCAGGATACCCCGGCCTTGCGCGTCAAGGCAAAAGAGTTAAGAGCCAAAAACATTCGGGTTGAACTGGGCAGGCATTCCCCGGGCTTTATCAAGGGCGGTGACCTGGTAGTGGTTTCTCCGGGAGTTGCACCTGATGCCTTACCTTTATTATGGGCGAGGAAGTCAGGCATACCGGTTATCAGCGAGATAGAGGTTGGCTGGCTGCTTTGCCCGGCTAAGATTATTGCCGTCACCGGCTCTAACGGCAAAACTACCGTTACAACCCTTATCGGCTTAATTTTAAAGGAAGCAGGTAAAAAGGCAGTCGTCTGCGGCAATATCGGAAATCCTTTCTGCGGCGAAGTGGAAAAACTAAGGCCCCAGGATTACGTATCTTTAGAAGTAAGCTCTTTTCAGTTGGAAAACATCCGGGGCTTTAAGCCGCAGGTCGCGGTGATTTTGAATTTCAGCCGCAACCACCTCGACAGGTATCGTAACATGAAAGAGTACCTGGCGGCAAAAGCGTGCATCTTTATGAAGCAGGGTAAAGGCGACGCGCTGGTTATCAACCGGGATGACGCGGCTTTAAGAAGGACCGCGAGGCGGGCAAAGTCGCGGGTGGTTTATTTTTCAGCCGCGAAGGAAGCCAATGCCAACGAGGCTGCGGTAATGGCAGTGGGTTCGCTGTTGGGTATCGCTCAAAATAAAATCCGCAGGGTCTTCCAGAAATTCAGGGGTATCGAGCACCGTATGGAAAAAGCGGCGCGCATCAGGGGCGTTGAGTTTATCAATGATTCCAAATCTACTACTGTCGATGCCACGGCCTGGGCCTTGAACAATATCGCCTCGCGCGCAATACTGATTGCCGGGGGCAGGGAGAAGGGCAATGATTATGCCGTGCTGCGGGATTTGGTGCGCCGCAAAGTAAAAGCGGCAGTGCTAATCGGAGAGGCAAGCGCCAGGATCAGCCGGGCATTTAGGGGGATTATCCCCTTACAGCGCGCCGCAAGCTTAAAAGAAGCGATTCGTCTGGCCTTTTTGCGGGCCAGCCCCGGCGAATGCGTGCTTTTTTCGCCGATGTGCAAAAGTTTTGATATGTTCGCCAATTACGAAGAAAGGGGCAGGCTTTTTAAGGCCGCGGTGCGCCGGCTTGCCAAAAATAATTAGAAGATGATACGCAATATCCGCATCCGTCTCTTTGCCGTTACCGTGGTGCTCGTCTGTATCGGCATTGTGATGATCTACAGCGCCTCAAGTATCTACGCCTGGGAGAGGTATAAGGATAGTTTTTTCTTTCTGAAGCGGCACGTCAGTTTTATCCTCATCGGCATAGTGCTGGCATTCCTCTCCATGAGCGTAGATTATCGCAGATTCCGCAGGTATTGCCGGCCTCTGCTTTTGATTTCCCTGCTGTTGTTGGTATTAGTGCTTATTCCCCATATCGGAAGGGAGGTGGCGGGCGCGAGGCGCTGGTTCAGGTTTAAATTCCTGAGCTTCCAGCCTTCGGAACTGGCAAATATCGCGCTCATTATGTACATCGCGGATTTTATCGCCCGCCGGGGCAGCGCCATCAGAAGTTTCTGGCGCGGATTCCTGCCGCCGATAATGGTTTTGGGCGCGGTATTGTTGCTGATACTGCTGCAGCCGGATCTCGGCACGATAATCGCCCTCGGCAGCGTAGTTTTAATAATGCTTTTTATTGCCGGGGTGAGGATGGTTTATCTTTTTTCGCTGGTGCTCTTAAGCCTTCCGGCGCTCTACTTTTTAATCTTCAGTGTCCCTTACCGCCGGATGCGCATCCTGGCTTTCTTAAACCCCTGGTCCGACCCCAAGGGTAGCGGTTTTCAGATTATCCAGTCCCAGATCTCCCTGGGCTCAGGCGGGATATTCGGCACCGGGCTGGGGCATTCTAAACAGAAGCTCTTTTACCTGCCCGCGGCGCATACCGATTTTATCTTTTCCATCATCGGGGAAGAACTGGGGCTGCTTGGGACGATTGCGGTAATAACGCTCTTTATTATTTTTATCCAGGAGTGCCTGAAGATCCTCAAGAACACGCAGGATAAATTCGGATATTTCCTGGCCCTCGGTCTCATCCTGATGATTTGCCTGAAGGCCACCATCAATATCGGCGTATCCTGCGGCTTACTGCCTACCAAAGGATTGCCTTTACCTTTTATAAGTTACGGCGGCTCATCCTTTATTTTCGATATCATCAGCGTCGGGATACTTATGAATATCGCCCGCACCGGAGAATACCCATGAGACCATCGTGCGGCCGGGGAAAAAACAGGGTACTGGCGGTGACGGGTTCCAGCGGCGGACACATCTTTCCGGCGCTCAGCCTCCTGGACAGCCTCAAAGACGGTGCGCCGGAGATTGAGACCCTTTTGGTTTTACCGCAGGGCAGCATCAGGGACCGTATAGGAGATTTGGAATGCCCGCTAAGGTATGTTTCCTTTTCACCCATTAAATTAAGTCTTGGTTTAGGCAATATTATGAGTATATTAAAATTTTTTAAGGGCGTTGCCGAGGAACTCTGGGCGTTATTGAAATTCAGGCCTGCTGTAGTGGTGGGTTTCGGAGGTATGGCATCCGTGCCCCTGATATTGCTCGCCCGCGCCGGCGGCAGGAACACCTTAATCCACGAGCAGAACGTCATACCCGGCAGGGCAAACAGATTACTTGCATTGTTCAGCAACCGCATTGCGCTTTCCTTTGGAGCCACCGCCGATTACCTTAAATGTTACGAAAAAAAAATAATTATTACCGGTAACCCCCTGCGCAGGGAAATGGCACCGGTAGATAAGGTAAAGGCACGGGATTATTTCGCATTAAGCCAGGATAAGTTTACGCTTCTGGTGAGCGGAGGCAGCCAGGGCAGCCATAGTCTTAACAGCGGATTTTTAAAGATAGTCCCTTCCTTGGCGCGGAAGCATCGCATCCAGGTGATACACCTAAGCGGGAATAAGGATTATGGAGCCGTCAGGGAGCAATACCGGCAGAGCGCAGTGGAGGCGAGGGTCTATGCTTTTTCTAATGCCATGCAATATGCCTACAGTGCCGCGGATCTCATAATATCCCGGGCAGGAGCGACTACCATTGCGGAGTTGATGTTATTTAAGATCCCGGCGCTCCTCGTGCCTTATCCGTATGCCTACAGTCACCAGGCGGCAAACGCCTGGGTATTAAGCGAAAGGGGATGCGCCTTTATTATTGATGATGCGGCATTCGCGCGCGGAGAAGGCAGCAGTATTTTAGGGGGGATTTTAAATAATAGCAGCGAGCTGGAGAGGATGCGCCGTAACTATCAGGGACTGAACGCTTGCGGCGCTGCAGCGCGGCTTCGCGAGGCAATACTGGAATTAATCTAATTTTTTAATGGCTAAACATTATCATTTAATCGGCATCGGCGGTATCGGGATGAGCGGGATTGCCAATCTGCTCCTGCGCCGGGGTTTTAATGTAAGCGGCTCAGACCTTAAAGAAAGCAGGGTTACTGCAGAACTCCAGCGTTTGGGAGCGAAGATATTCTTCGGCCATAGCCCGGCCAATATTAAAGGCGCCGATGTAGTCGTTTACTCCTCGGCGATTAAAGAGGATAATCCTGAAATAAGAGAGGCTAAGAAGAGCAATATCCCGCTTAAAAAGCGCGCAGAGGCCCTGGCAGAGCTGATGCGGGACAAAACCGTGATTACCGTTACCGGCAGCCACGGCAAGACCACTACCTCATCACTGGTTTCCTGTCTCTTGCTGGAGGCGGGTTTAAAACCCACCATTGCGGTAGGCGGGATATTCAGGAACATTGACAGCAACGCCTCTTTAGGCGAGGGAAAATTCTTTGTTGCCGAAGCCGATGAATCCGACGGCTCATTCCTTTATTACCATCCCGATTATTCTATTATTACCAATATCGATTACGAACACCTGGATTATTACCGCAGTTTCAAAAATGAGGCGGAGGCCTTCCGCAAATTCATCTACCAGACTAAAAAAGGCGGTTGCGTCTTTGCTTGCAGCGACGACCCGGCGCTGAAAGGTCTCCTGGCCGGCTATGAAGGCAGGCATATTTTCTTCGGCTTAGAAGAAGGCGCGGATATTTATCCCGCTAACATCGCTCTCCGTGCCTTGAGTTCGCAATTCGACTGTTTTAAGCAGGGTAAATTCGTAGAAAGGTTCGAACTTGCCCTCGGCGGACTGCATAACATTTCCAACTCCCTAGCAGTGATAGGCCTGGGTTTGGAATTAGGGCTGGAGCCGGGGCTAATCAAGAAGGCCCTCGGCGGTTACCAGGGTTCCCGCAGGAGGCTGGAAGTAAAATTCAGCAGTCCCGATTACCTGCTCATCGATGATTATGCGCATCATCCCACGGAAATCCGGGCGACGCTTGCCGCGGTGCGGGAGTTAAAACCCGACAGGATAATCGCGGTATTCCAGCCGCACCGTTACACCCGCACTAAACTGCTTTGGGATAAATTCGCCGGGAGTTTTGACTCTGCGGATTACCTGGTCCTCACCGATATTTATCCGGCAGGCGAAAAGCCTATTGCGGGGATAGACGCAAAGGGCTTAGGCGCGAAGATAAAACAATCTAGCCCGGATAAAGCAGTGCATTTTTTGGCTAAAGAAGAGATTGTCGGCCATATCTTAAATATCATTAAGCCCGGTGACCTCGTGATTATTCTGGGTGCCGGCGATATCGTCAAGAGTTGCGATGAACTGGCAGAGCGGATTAAAAGGCAAGTTCAGGTTGCTTGAGCCCCTCAAGGACCGTGTCACCTTTAAGATCGGAGGCAGGGCACGCTATTTTGCCGAGCCTGCCGATGAAGAAGACCTGCGGTTACTGCTCTCTTTAGCCAAGAGAGAAAAGGTGCGGGTTTTAATCCTGGGCGCGGGGAGCAATCTTCTGGTGGACGATAAGGGCGTAAATGCCCTGGTTATCAGATTAAGCGCGCCTTATTTTAAAAAATTGATTTTCCAAGGCAGGTCCGTTGAAGCAGGCGCAGGGGTAAAGTTGGCCGGGTTTATAAGCGCAGCGGTGCGCAGGGATCTCGGAGGATACGAATTCCTGGCGGGTATCCCCGGAACGGTGGGAGGAGCGCTGGTTATGAATGCCGGCCAGTCCCGCCAGGGACAGAGCATCGCAGATTTAATAGACAGGGTACGGGTTATGGACTATAATGGCAATATTAAAAACCTCGTTTCCGGAAAGATAAATTTCAGTTACCGCAAATCGGGGTTAGACAAATATATAATCTTAAGCGCCCGTTTTAATTTAAGGCGCAGGAATAAAGATAAGGTTAAGGCCGTTATCAAGGAGCGCCTCTGCCGCCGCAGGCAGAGCCAGGACTTAAGCTTGCCTTCAGCCGGCTGCGTCTTCCGCAATCCTGCCGGAGATTCTGCGGGAAGGTTGATTGAATTGGCGGGGCTCAAAGGCAAAAAAATCGGCGGCGCCGAAGTTTCTAGCAGGCACGCCAATTTTATCGTCAACCGCCGGGACGCAAGCAGCCGCGATGTCCTGGTTTTAATGCAGGCCTTAAGAAAAAAGGTAAAAAATAAATTTAAAATCGCATTAGAGCCTGAAATCAGGATATGGAAGAATTAAAGGCAAAAGGACACAAGCGCGCCCTGGCGAGCAAAAAGAAATTCGGCAGGGTCGGCGTATTGATGGGAGGGCCGTCTACCGAGAGGGAGATTTCCCTGAAATCCGGGATGGCAGTCTATGAGGCGCTTAAGGATTTAGGGCTTAATGTCACAGCCATAGATATCCAGAGCGACAATGTCGAGCAGAACATCGCGCTTTTGAAATCCCAGCATTTAGACTGCGTGTTTCTGGCGCTGCACGGCCGTTTCGGAGAAGACGGCCAGATCCAGGAAATCCTTGAGCGGTTACGGCTGCCCTATAGCGGCTCAGGCGTCCTTGCCAGCAGGCTGGCGATGGATAAAATCGCCTCGCGCCGGATTTTCGAAGAGAAGGGTCTGGCAGTGCCGCCTTATGAAGTAGTAGAAAAATCTTCTTATCTTGCCGGGTGGAGTTTAGGGCAGCGTTTTTCCCCGCCCCTCGTAGTTAAACCCGCAACCAACGGCTCCAGCATAGGTCTATCCATTATCGATAAAATCGAGGAGTTGGGCCAGGCACTGGAAAAGGCCTTTACATTTGACGAGAGGACGCTGGTTGAACAGTATATTCCGGGCAGAGAGATGACGGTGGGCATTTTGGATGACAGGGCTCTTCCGGTAATCGAGATTGTGCCCAAACACAGGTTCTTTGACTATGATGCCAAGTACCAGTCCGGCATCACAGAGTATGTTGTCCCTGCCGAACTGGAACCGCAGGTCGGCCTCAAGATTCAAGAGGCAGGCCTGGCGGCACACCGGCTCCTGGGCTGCTTTGGCTGTTGCCGGGTTGACATCATCCTGAATAATGATAATATACCTTTTGTTCTGGAGGTTAATACCATCCCGGGCTTTACCGCCACCAGTCTTTTACCCAAGGCAGCCCGCAACAGCGGCATAGGGTTCGGCGAACTTTGCATTAAACTACTGGAATTGGCATATGAAAAAACCGCGGCTTAGAATACCCTTTAAATTAATCCTGGCGTTAGTGTTTCTGGTTGTAATTTACCTGACGGTAGCCGCGTTGTTTCGGGGTTTAAAGAACCTGGATTATTTTAAGATTAAAGAGATAGCGGTAAGGGGCGGCGGGGAGAAGGAGAACTTTTCCTATTTCAAGGGGCAGGGCATCTTTAATATTGATTTGAAAAAAGAATCCGGGCGCATCTGGCAATTCCACCCCGCCTATAAGAAGGTAAGACTCATCAGGATTCTGCCCAACCGTTTATTGGTGGATTTTGTCAAACGCACCCCCCAGGCGTACGTCAAGCTATACCGTTATTTCTGCGTGGATGAAGAATTGGTGCTTCTGGATGCCGAGGGGGAGCCTCAAGAAAATGCCCTGCCGGTTATCCTGGGCCTGGAGACTAAAATCTTCGGCCCCAAGATAGGTAAAAAATACAACGTGCAGGAACTCGGCCTGGCGGTCAGCATCGTCAGGGAGGTTAAGAAAAGGCCGCTCGCCCCTTACCTTAATATTAAGGTCGTCAATGTCGCCAACCCCGTTAATGCCTTTTTTGTTACCGATAACGGCCTGGAGGTAAGGATCGGCCAGGATAATATCAGGGAGCGGGTTGAGCTTTTAGAGAATCTTATGCGGCAGACCAGGAACGAACTGAGCAGGATTAAATACTTTGACTTAAGGTTTAAGGACCCCGTAATAAAATTCAAGGAAGATGCTAAACAGTAATTACCTCTGTGCGCTGGACATCGGCTCCAGCAAGATTGCCGCCGCGGTTGCCCGGATTAAAAAGGGGCGCATAAGCGATATATTCCTGGAGAGCGCGGAGTCCCGGGGGGTTAAAAAGGGCACGGTGGTTGACCTGATTGAGCTGGTAGGGGCTATCGGCAATGTCCTGACCAGCCTCAAAGCCGCCTGCGGCATAAATATAAAATACCTTTCGGTCAACATCTCGGGTCAGGATATTTCCAGCCGGCACAGCCGCGCCATAATTCCGCTTGCCGAACGCGGCAATAAGGTCATCACCCCCTCTGATATCTATAAGGTTAACGAACAGGCGCGCATTCTCGGTTCGAGCCTTGAAGAAGAGATTATCCATTGCGTTCCTTACAGCTACGCCATTGATTCCAAAACCAACATTATAAATCCGGCGGGGCTCTACAGCCACCGCCTCGAGGTTGACCTTTACCTTATCTTTGCGAAACTGGCGGGTATACAAAGTTTTGCCCGTGCCGTCAATCAAGCCGGTTACGAAATCAGGGATTTTTTCTTCTCGGGCCTGGCTACCAGCGCGGCGGTATTCGGCAGCGCCCCCCCCGAAGAGGTCGAGATAGTCTGTGACATCGGCAGCGATATTACCGAAATGCTCGTTTTCCGAAACGGCCGGTTCTGCGACGTAGAAATCCTTACCATCGGCGGGGATGACATAACCGCGAGATTGTCGGACGAGCTCAAAATACCGTTTGAACTGGCAGAGGAGATTAAACGCCAGCACGGTTTTGTGGGCGAGCATAACCGGTTAACCGAGGATAAGGAAATCCTGGTTAAGAAACGCGACATTTACAAGCCGATCAAGGAAAAAGCGGTAGTAGAGCTTACTACCCGCGAAGCAAAACGTATCTGCCAGACCATCAAGGAAAAAATGGATAAGATGGTGCCTACCCAGAGGGTTGCCAATTTTATCTGCGTCGGCAGGACGGTGATGCTGGAGGGGTTCCTGGAATCCCTGGAGAGCAATCTGGGTATTTCGATAAAACTCGGCCGTCTCCTTAATCCCGAGATTGCCGGTCTCGCCAACCGTTACGATTCCCTTTCCGGTCAGCGCTATCTCACTTACCTGACCAGTCTTGGCTTGATATGCCAGTCCCTGCACCGCGAACAGGCGCACACCTTATACGCTCCCCAGCCTCCCCGTAATGTCCTGGTTAAGGCATTCCATAAAGTCAGGGAAGTATACCAGGAATACTTCTAGTACTTATAGAGACGTTTTCCTCGTCAATCGGGACAGTGTCTCAAATAATGAACGAATAGAGATTCCAGCTAAATTTTGCGGTTTTGCTTCGCGCACTGGATTTTTACGCCGTGCACTACGGTTTACTCGCCGCTTCCATCAGTAGGCTATCGTAAGGCAAGCGTATTCCAGCGGCTCGTAATCCCTTGTGCACTCCTGCCATAAAAATCTTAATGTGCGCTCCAGCAAAAACCGTAAAATTTAACTAAAGCTTTCCTTCGCTGATTATCTCAAGACACTGTCCGCTTTGGGGAGGAAAACGTCTCCGTATTGGTATTGTATTGACCGTTGCGTTTTATTAGGTATAATATATTAGTTTATAGCCATGATTAGGGATAATTTATCTTCTTTGAAAGGCCGTATTACCGCAGCCTGTGCCAGGATAAAGCGCGACCCCGCAACAATTACCATGGTGGCAGTAAGTAAAGGCAGGACAGCGCAGGAGGTGTACGAAGCAATTCAGGCCGGCATAACGGATATCGGCGAAAACAGGGTGCAGGAAGCGCTTATAAAGTATAACGATAAGCGATTAGCGCCAGGCGATATGCGAATCCGCTGGCATATGGTCGGCCATCTTCAGACTAATAAAGTAAAAGAGGCGGTAAGGATTTTTGATTTGGTTCATTCCGTGGACAGCATCCGCCTCGCCGCGGAAATTGACAAACAGGCTGCCAGGGTAAATAAGGTTCAGGATATTTTGATTGAGGTCAAGACTTCCCCCGAACCCACCAAATCCGGCTTGAATCCGGAAGAGCTGGCGGCAATGGTTGAGGAGGCTGTCAAACTAAAAAATATAAATATAAAAGGTTTAATGACTATTGCGCCTGTTGGAGAATATGCCGAGCAACCCCGGCCATATTTCAGGATGTTAAGAGAACTGAAGGAGAAAATTAATCCTTCCGTTAATAACCGCTTAACCCTGCTTTCGATGGGGATGACCGATGATTTTGAGGTAGCAATCGAAGAAGGCGCGGACATCATCCGTTTAGGCAGGGCAATATTCGGAGGGTTTTAGATGCAGGAAAGATTAGGGATTATCGGTTTTGGGAATATGGGGCAAGCCATGGCAGGGCAGCTCGCATCTTATTATCAGATTACCGTCTTTGATAAGGATAAACACCGCACTGCCGCTGTTAAAGGCATTAATGTTGCCGGTGATGTTATCAGCCTGGCAGAGAAATCCGAGGTATTGTTATTGGCGGTAAAGCCGCAGGACATTGACGGGGTTTTAAAAGTCATCCGCAATTACGTCAAGGATAAATTAGTCATTTCTATTGCTGCCGGCATCAGCACTGCTCATCTGGAGAAGATGCTGGGTAAGGTAAGGGTGGTGCGGGCGATGCCGAATATCGGGGTTAAGATTGCGGAGTCTGTAACCTGTTTATGCAAGGGTAGCTTTGCAAGTGACGAGGACCTGGAGTTAGCCCGGGAGTTATTCTATTATTTGGGTGTTGTCCGCACGATAGATGAAAAGATGATGAATGCCGCTACCGCTATTTCGGGAAGCGGGCCGGCGTACATCTTTTATTTCCTCGAGCAGAATTCCCTTGACCCTAATAATATCCCGGAGCACGCCCGGCGAGATATGATTAAGCGCCTGGCGCAGGCCGCCGAAAATGTCGGCTTTAATCACGAGGATGCGATGTTTTTAGCGGTTAATACCGCCAATACCAGTTTAAGCCTCCTTAAAAAGACCAAGAGTTCACCTGCGGAATTGCGCGGTCAGGTTACCTCTAAGGGCGGCACCACTGAAGCGGCGATGGCGATATTAAGACAGTCTGATTCCTGGGGCGACGCTGCCCGGGCAGCACTGAAGCGCGCCGAGTTACTGGCGAGGAGGGATTAAAAAGATGGGTCGTATCGGTATTATCGGCGGAAGCGGTTTATACAAAATCGAAGGGATGAAGGTTGCGGATATGGTGAGTCTTGCGACCCCCTTTGGTCGACCCTCGGGAAAATTCGTTATCGGAGAACTGGAGGGCAAGAAAGTAGTGTTTGTGCCGCGCCATGATGTGGGGCATCGCATCCCGCCCAGCCACATCAATTACCGCGCCAATATCTATGCCATGAAAAAATTAGGGGTGGAGCGCATCATTTCCGTTACTGCCTGCGGCAGCCTTAAGGAAGAAATCAAGCCGCTTGATTTTGTAGCAGTGGACCAGTTTGTCGACCGCACCAATTATGCCCGGGACATGAGCTTTTTTGAAGAAGGCATTGTCGCGCACATTGAATTCTCGCATCCGGTATGCGAGGAACTGCGGGGGTTTTTATACCGGGCCGCCAAAAACGTAACCAGCCGGGTGCATAACGGAGGTACTTATATTAATATGGAAGGCCCGGCCTTTTCCACTATCGCGGAATCAAAATTATACCGCAACTGGGGTATGGATGTTGTCGGGATGACTAATTTTGCCGAGGCAAAATTAGCGCGCGAGGCCGAGATGTGCTATGTAACGCTGGCTGCGGTTACCGACTATGATTGCTGGTATCCTTCCCACGACAGCGTCACCATTGATATGGTAATCCAGAACCTTAAGGCAAACGTCGCTAATTCCAAAAAAATAGTTTCTACGGTCATTAAACTCCTGCCGCAGGAGAGGACCTGTAACTGCGGCCGGGCCCTTGAGCACGCCATTGTCACCGAGAAAAAATATATCCCCCGGCGCGTCAGGAAGGACCTCGATATCATTATTGGTAAATATGTCAGGTAACGCCGACTATAAAAATACACTGAACCTTCCCCGCACCGCATTTCCGATGAAAGCGGACCTGCCCCGGCGCGAGGTTGCGTTCTTAGAGTCCTGGGAGGAATCCGGCATATACGGCAAGATTTGCCAAAAGGGCAGGGGCCGCAGGAAATACGTGCTGCATGACGGCCCGCCTTATGCCAACGGCAACATCCATATCGGGCACGCCCTGAATAAAACCTTAAAGGACATTATCGTAAAATATAAGACGATGCGGGGCTGTGACGCTCCGTATCTGCCGGGATGGGACTGCCACGGCCTGCCGGTGGAACACCAGCTTTTTAAAGAACTAAAGATGGATAAATACCAGATTACACAGGTAGAGTTCCGTAAGAAGGCCTATCAATACGCCTTAAAATATGTCGGGATTCAAAAGGAGGAATTCAAGCGCCTCGGCGTCTTCGGGGATTGGGATAACTCCTACCTGACGATGAGCCACGACTACGAGGAGGCAATTGTGCGCTCTTTTTCGGAGTTGGTGAAAAAGGGCTACGTCTACCGCGGCTTAAAGCCGGTAAACTGGTGCTATAAATGCGAGACCGCGCTTGCCGAGGCGGAGGTGGAATACGAAGAGCATGTTTCACCGTCTGTCCTGGTAAAGTTTAAACTGCGGCAAAACAGGGACTTTCCGGAAGACAGTTACCTGGTAATCTGGACTACTACTCCCTGGACCCTGATTGCCAATGTTGCGGTAGCAGTGCATCCGGATTTCCTCTATTCTTTTATTAAGACACCCCATGGCAACCTTGTGATTGCTAATGTCAGGAGGGGGGTTTTGGCCGAAAGTGGGATAGAAAAATATGAGGTTATCCGCCAGTTCAAGGGAAAAGAACTCGAGGGGTTAATCTATGACCACCCTTTTGGCCTGCGCCAGGGCAGGGTAGTGCTGGCTGATTATATTTCTTCAGAAGAGGGCAGCGGCCTGGTCCATACCGCTCCCGGCCACGGCGCCGAAGATTACCTTACCGGATCAAAATATAAACTTGAAGTCGTGATGCCGGTGGATTCAAAAGGCAATTTCGATGCCTCGGCAGGAGAGTTCAGGGACCTGAACGTCTATGACGCCAATGAAGTTATCATCGAGAAACTACAGAAACTTAAAGCCCTGCTTTTCGCCGAAAAATGCTGGCATTCCTATCCGCACTGCTGGCGCTGCAAAACCCCGATTATCTTCAGGGCTACCAACCAGTGGTTTTTGGCTATTGATTATCGCGAGAAAAACAGCGGCGTTACCTTGCGCGAGCGGCTGCTTGATGTCATCAAGAACGATATTGAATGGATTCCGGCGGTAGGCAGGGATAGAATCTCGGCGATGGTGGAATTGAGGCCGGACTGGTGCTTATCAAGGCAGCGCTACTGGGGCGTTCCTATTCCGGCGCTGGTCTGCAGCGGATGTAAAGAAGAGTTTCTGGAGCCGGCGGTGATTGATAATTTTGCCGCATTAGCGGCTAAGGAAGGCTCAGACTGTTGGTTTACCCGCGAAGTAACAGATTTCTTGCCCAAGGGATTTAGCTGCCCGCATTGCAAGGGAAAAAGTTTTACCAAGGGCGCGGATATACTGGATGTCTGGTTTGATTCCGGGGTGAGCAGCCAGGCAGTATTGAAGAAGAGGAAGGAACTGTCTTATCCTGCCGACCTCTATCTCGAAGGTTCGGATCAGCACCGCGGATGGTTCCAGTCTTCGCTTATCCCGGCAATGTGTATTGACGGCAGACCGCCTTTTAAGAGCGTCCTTACCCACGGCCACGTAGTGGATGCCGAGGGAAGGAAGATGTCCAAGTCCCTCGGTAATGTTATCTCACCGCAGGAAATCATTAAAGAGTACGGCGCGGATATCGTGCGGCTCTGGGTAGCCTCCAGCGATTACAATGAGGACATCCGCATCTCCAAAGAAATGTTAGCCCGTTTATCCGAGGCATATAGAAAAATCCGCAATACCGCAAGGTTCATCCTGAGCAATCTTTATGATTTTGACCCCGCAGTCAATAAGGCAGGTTATAAGGACTTAAGAAAGATAGACAAATGGATCCTCTGGAAACTGCAGGAGGTGTTGGGGGCGGTGGAGAGTGCCTATGGCAGCGACGGCAGCAATACCTTCGAGTTTTACAAGGTGTATAAAGCGATATATGATTTTTGCAATATTGAGTTATCGATGTATTATTTAGATATGGTAAAGGGGAGGTTATATACCGCTGCCGCCGGTTCCCTGCCGCGGCGCGCTGCCCAGACCTGCATCTATGAAATATTAAATGCGATAGTAAGGATGATGGCTCCTGTCCTGGTATTTACCGCTGAAGAAATCTGGCAGTGTATGCCTAAAGATAAGGACGGCCGTAACATAACCAGCGTCCATCTCCTGGATTGGCCGAAGGCAAACCCGCTTTACCGGCAGGAGGATATCGATACGGAATTAAAACCAATCATAGAGTTAATCCCCGAAGTGGCGAAGTCCCTGGAAGAGCAGCGCTCCACCGGTTTAATCGGGAGTTCCTTTGATGCCGGAATAAATCTATTGACAAACAACCCAGAACGTTATACATTCTTAAACAGTCTTAAAGACGACCTCTGTGAAATCTTTAAGGTTTCGCAGGTAGAGGTGAGCAAAGATGACGTATCGCAAGAGGGTATCAGGATTAAGGTCGCCAAGGCCGAAGGTGCCAAGTGCGTGCGCTGCTGGAATTATTCCACCACCGTCGGGGTTAACAATGCGCACCCTCTTATCTGTGAAAAGTGTCTGACAGCTATAGGAGGCAAATAAATTGAAAAAGAAATTCAACAAAAAAGAGCTGGCGGAATTCAAAAAGATTATCCTCAAGAAAAAAGAGGATATCCTTGATGAGATTAAAAGCCTCTCCGAGGATGTCCTGAAGAAATCCCAGAAGGAGGCCTCGGGGGACATTTCGGGTTATGCCTACCATATGGCGGATGTCGCCACCGACAATTACGACCGGGAGTTTTCCCTGGGTCTGGCTTCCAACGAACGGGAGTTGCTTTATGTTTTAGACGACGCCCTGAAAAAAATAGAGGACGGCACCTACGGTATCTGTGAACAATGTAAGGCGTCCATCTCCAAGACCAGACTTAAGGCCCTTCCCCAAGCCTCTCTTTGCGTAAAATGCCAGGAAAAAAAAGAGAAGAAATAACCTAGGCTATTTTTACGATGGTCTTCATCATCGTATTATCTATTCTCCTATTGGACCAGGGCACCAAACTCCTGGTCAGCAAATCCCTTTCCCCTCATCAGAGCTTACCCGTCATCAAGGGCGTATTGCAGTTGAGCCTCGTGCACAACCGCGGGGCGGCCTTCGGCTTATTCAAGGGGGGGGTTTTATTTTTTATCCTTACCGCGATACTGGCCGTAATATTAATCTATCTTAATCTAAAAAAACAAGGGTGGAGAAAAATTTCTCTTCCCGCAGTTGCGCTTGGCCTCGTCCTGGCCGGCGCGCTGGGTAACCTCATTGACCGTATTGTGTTCGGCTATGTAATTGATTTTCTGGATTTACGCATCTGGCCGGTATTCAATATTGCAGACAGCGCCATTACCGTCGGAGCGGTACTTCTGGGTTACTCTATTTTAAAGCCGAAAAAGACATAAGTTATGTATCCCGTAATCTGTAAAATAGGAATCTTCCATATTTATTCCTACGGGCTGATGCTGGCAATCGCTTTTATGCTGGGGTCTTTTTTAGCCAGCCGCCAGGCCCCCAGGATTAACGTCCGGCCTGAAGTTATTTTCAACCTTTGTTTTCTGGTATTTATCGCGGGCATTATCGGCGCGCGCCTGTTCTACGTCGGTTATAACCTCTTTTATTATCTCAAGAACCCTCTTGAGATTATCATGCTGCAGCAGGGAGGGCTCTCCTGGTTCGGAGGCTTAATCCTGGGGATAGCCAGCGGCTTGCTATATTTAAAAAAGAAAAGACTCCCCCTCGGCAAGGTAGCAGACCTTATTGCTCCGTATCTTGCCCTTGCGCAGGCAATCGGCAGACTCGGTTGTTTCTTAAACGGCTGCTGTTTCGGTAAGGTTTCGCGGTTCGGGATTTATTTTCCGGCGCACGACGCCACCCTTATTCCTACCCAGCTTTATTCTTCGTTGCTGTTGTTCCTTATTTTTATTGTTTTAAGATTACTGCGCGAACGGCCGCACCGCGACGGCCAGATTTTTTTCTTCTACCTTCTCTTTTATTGCGCCAAAAGATTTCTGATAGAATCTTTTAGGGCCGATAACCTCCCGCTTATTTTTGGCTTGACCATCTTTCATATTTTAAGCATCGCGGGTTTTATCGTTGCCGTTACCGGACTTATCCTGACAGCGAAGTTAAAAAAATAAACAGCGATGCAGGAATATAGCGTTAAAGTTAATCCCGAAGACCAGGGCAGGCGCCTGGACGTATTCCTGGCGGATTACTTTAAAAAACTCAATGCCGGATTTTCCCGCAATTTTATCCAGTCGCTCATTCAGGACGGCTGCGTCACCCGTGATAACATCGCTAAAAAGGCGCACTACAAGGTAAAAGACAAGGACGAATTCAAGGTGAGGGTAGCCGATAAGAAGGATGAGGCCTTAAAGCCGCAGGATATCGCCCTCGAGGTAATCTATGAAGACGATGACCTGGCGGTAATAAATAAGCCCTGCGGCATGGTCGTGCATCCCGGAGCGGGCAGGGAAAAGGATACCCTGGCAGCCGCTCTCCTTTTCCGTTTTAAAAAATTATCCGACGTTAATCGCGGCAGGCCCGGTATCGTGCACCGTCTCGATAAGGAAACCTCCGGGCTTTTGGTAATAGCAAAGAATAACGCCGCGCACCTGGAGCTGGCGCGCCAGTTTGCCGCACATTCCATTAAGCGTAAATACCTCGCCCTGGTAAAGGGCGCGATGGAGTTTGATGAGAATGTCATTGAACTTCCCATCGGCAGGCACCCCACCAAAAGAAAGAATATGTCGGTAAGTTTTAATCCGGGGGCGCGTTATGCCAAGACTTATTACCGCACCCTCAAGCGCTTGAAAAACGCCAGCCTCTTGGAGTTGGAGCCTTTTACCGGCAGGACGCATCAACTGCGTGTGCACTTGGCATTTGCGCTGCATCCGATTTTAGGAGACACCAAATACGGCAAGAACGATGATTTTAAGCGCCTGGCGCTGCATGCTGCTTTCCTCGGTTTTATTCATCCGCGTACCCGCAAGTTTGTAGATTTTTCTTCGGCGATGCCACGGGAATTTCAGGAGTTCATCAAAAAAAATAGCGCTTGATTTTTATCAACGCGATGCTATAATTAAAAACCAAAAGAAGCATTCCGATTGAAGGGGGAAAAATGTCCGAACGCGCCAAATCGCCGGTATTGATACTAGTGGTGCTGGTATTTTTTGCGCTTGCTCTGGCAGGAGGGATTTACTATCTCTTGCAGAAGGAACGCGGCAAAAACTTAAACCTTCAGGCCGAACTGGCGGAAGTCCGGGGCAAACAGATGGTCACCGAGGCGAAACTGGAGGAGTCACAGAAGACTGCTGCCGACCTGGAGCAGAAATTAAACGATGCCCGCAGCGAGATTGCTGCCTTAAGGCGCCAGTTAGAACAGGAGAACACGGATAAAAAACAGGCCCTCAGCAACGCCAGCCAGTTACAGACCGAGTTAAATAAACAGAAGGAATTGCGTGTGTCTCTTGAGGAAAAATACCGTCAGGCCCAGGAAGAGACGGCAAGAATTCAATCTCAACTGACCGAACTAAATAACAGGAAGGCAGAGTTGGAGAACAGGATTAAAGAATTAGAAGCCAAGTCCGAACAAATACAGCAGCAGGCTCAAGCCCAGGAGGAGCAAGGCGTAGATTTAGGCACCGTGACGGTAGAGGGCGAGACCGAGGAGCCCGCTGCGGCCTTAGGCGAAGATGCTGCAGTGGCTCCAGACGAACCCAGCCCGATAAGAAGCGTATCCGGCATTGAGGGCAAGGTCCTGGTAGTCAACAGGGAGTATAATTTCGCAGTGATAAACCTCGGTAGCAGAGACGGCGTCAGGATCGGAGACATCTTTACGGTTTACCGCGCCAACAAAAAAAAGGTTGGCGAAATCAGGATCGAAAGAATCCACGATTCAATGTCCGCAGGAACATTCCTTTCTGCGCAGATGAAAAACAAGGTCAATGAAGGCGACAGGGTTGCCCCAAGTGCCAGATGAAAACATTTTTCGTCTGTCCTCCCCGTCGGGGTATCCGCAGCAGGTTGACCCTTCCCGGAGATAAATCCATTGCCCACCGTGCGGTAATCATCGCTTCTTTAGCAGACGGCTCTACCGTTATAAAAAATTTCCCCGCCAATCAGGATTGCCTTACTACTATACGGCTTTTTCAGAAATTAGGCGTGCGCATAACCTCTCACCTTCGGGGTAAAAACAAATACATTAAAGTTTTCGGCAAAGTATACGCTGCGTTAAAAGAACCCCGCGGCCCGCTTTTTGCGGGCGATTCCGGGACTACCCTGCGTCTAACGTTGGGGGTTCTGGCGGGTTGCGATTTTAAGGCGAGATTAACTACGGCAAAATCCCTTGCTAAAAGGCCGATGCTGCGCGTTACCGTCCCGCTTCGGATGATGGGCGCCAAGATAACCGGTCGTAAGAATGCCTTGTCAGGAAAAGAAGAATATCCTCCCCTTACCATCGAGGGTAACAGCAATCTTTTGCCAATCGACTATCAGATACCGGTGGCTTCGGCGCAGGTAAAATCCGCAATATTGCTTGCCGGACTGCAGGCGCGGGGAATCACCAGGATAAAGGAACCGCTTGCCACCCGCGACCATACCGAGCGCATGCTTCGGCTTTTTAAGGTTAAAGTAGAAACTAAAGGCAGGGTCATTGCCATAAAAGGAAAACAACAGTTGCGTTCGCCGGGTATTATTTATATTCCCGCGGATATCTCATCGGCAGGTTTTTTTATCGTGCTGGCGGTAATCCTGGCGCGCTCCAATATTGTTATCGCGAAGGTCGGCCTTAATCCTTCGCGGCTCGGCGTAATAAATGTTTTAAAGCGTATGGGGGCGGATATCAAAATTAAGAGTTACCGCCGTAAAACCGCCGGGTCTGAACCGCTGGGGGATATCGCCGTAAGAAGCAGTGCCCTTAGGGCGGTACGGATTACCGCAGGGGAAGTACCTTATTTAATCGATGAGCTTCCGGTTTTAATGGTGGCAGCCTGTTTTGCGCAGGGTAAGAGCATTTTTGAAGGAATAAGAGAGCTTCGGGTAAAAGAAACCGACCGCATCAACTCCATGTGTTTGAATCTTAAGAAGATGGGGGCTGATATCAGGGTTATTAAAGGCAACGGCAGCGAAAAAATCGTCATCCGGGGCAGGAAACCCCTCAGGGGATGCCGCATCAGGAGCTTCGGGGACCACCGTACTGCGATGAGCATGGTGGTCGCCGGCCTGGCAGCGCAGGGCAGGAGCGTTCTTGATGATGCCGGATGCATCAACAAATCCTTTCCGGAGTTCCTCTCCATTTTAAAGGGCCTTTTAGGATAAAATTCACTTAACTTTTTATTTGACATAGGTTTTAATCTCTGATAGAATGCTTCTACTTAAGCGGGAGATTAGTATGCGAAAAGTCAGGCATACCGCCACGAGATTATTTAATTATATTTTCGGCCTTTTTTCCAATGATATGGGGGTTGACCTCGGGACCGCCACGACCCTGGTTTATGTCAAGGGGGACGGGGTGGTGCTTTGTGAGCCTTCGGTGGTGGCTATTGAACGCGGGACATCCCATGTCCTGGCCGTAGGAGAAGAAGCCAAGCGCATGCTGGGCCGTACCCCCGGCAATATCGTAGCCATCCGTCCGATGAAGGACGGCGTGATTGCGGACTTTGAGATTACCGAAGCGATGCTGCGTTATTTCATCAAGAAGGTGCATAACCGCCGGGTTTTAGTGCGGCCACGCATCGTGATTGCCATACCTTCCGGGATAACCGAAGTGGAGAAACGCGCGGTCAAGGATTCGGCAGAGCGTGCCGGGGCGCGCGAGGTCTTTCTGATTGAAGAACCGGTGGCAGCGGCTATCGGCGTCGGACTTCCGATCCAGGAGCCCCGCGGCAATATGATTATTGATATCGGCGGCGGCACTACCGAAATCGCGGTCATATCGCTGGCAGGCATCGTATTCTCCAAATCCATCCGCATCGGCGGCGATGAGATGGACGAAGCGATTATCGAATATTTGAAAAAGACCTACAATCTTATGGTCGGCGAGCGCACTGCCGAGGACATCAAGATTAAAATCGGCTCGGCCTATCCATTAGAAGAAGAGATGAGTATTGAAGTCAAGGGAAGAGACCTGGTCGCCGGTTTACCCAAGACCGTCACCATTACCTCCGAGGAAATAAGGGAGGCGCTGCAAGAGCCGCTGCGCGCTATCCTGGAAGTGACGAAGATGTCGCTGGAGAGGACTCCGCCGGAACTTGCCGCGGATTTAATCGAGCAGGGCATCGTGATGGCGGGTGGCGGGGCATTGCTGCGCGGCCTGGATAAATTAATCTCCGAAGAAACCGGCCTGCCGGTGCATATCGCCGATGATTCCCTCTCCGCGGTAGTCAAGGGCACGGGCAAGGTCCTTGACGAAATAAAGTACCTTAAGAAAGTCACCGTCTCCATCAAGGCCGATACCTACGCTTAAGCTTTTAAGCCTCAGGATGTGTTTGCCTTCAAAAAAAGAAAAAGCCTAATCTATGCTGCGCTTGCGGTAATCCTCCTGTTCTTCGCCGCAAATTTTACCCCTGCCTTAAGAACACCTTTATTTACTGTCTTAAAATATCCCCTTGTTTTATTCTCTGCTGCCGGACGCGAAATAGGCGGGGTTATTTTTTATCACCGCAATATGGCGCAGAATATCCGGTTGAAAAACGAACTCGATTTTTTCAGGCAGAAGACGGTTGCCCTTAACGAGATTTACCTGGAGAATAAGCGCCTTAAGGAACTGCTCGCCTTCAAGAAAAAATCCTCTTATAAAATCGTGGCAGCAGCCCGCGTCATCGGCCGCTCGGCGGACAACTGGTCTTCGGTAATCATTATTGACAAGGGTTCGTTTAACGGCGTCCGCCGCGGAATGGTGGCGGTGACCTACCTCGGCCTCGCAGGCCGCGTGATCGAGGCCACTTCTCTTACCAGCAAAATTATGTTGATTAACGACCCGAACCTCGGAGTCTCGGCATTAATCCAGCGCAGCCGGCAGGAGGGGCTGGTCTCCGGAACGCTGGGGAGTTCTTTGATTATGCGCTATCTGAGCAACGACGCCGATGTCAAGGTTTCCGATGTCGTCATCACCTCGGGCCTTACTGACGCTTATCCCAAGGGGATACTTATCGGCAAGGTCATTGAAGTCGGAGAAGAGTTTTCGGGGCTGAGCCGTTATTGCGTCATCCGGCCTGCGGTAAATACCTCCAATATCGAAGAAGTACTCATCGTCATACCATGAAAAAATGGGTTTCCCTTTTGATTGTCCTGGCAGCGGCGCTGTTAGAGGCGATGCTTGCGGACCGTTTTAAGTTGTTCGGCGCAAAACCCGAACTACTTTTGATAACCCTGGTTATTTTGACGGGGTTTTTTTTATTTCAGTTGCGCTGGCTTCTTGTCCTGGCTTTAATTTCTGGCATATTCAAGGACACTTTCAGCGCCGATACCTTCGGGGTTAATACCCTGCTTTTCTGCTGCTGGGCGGTTATTATCGCAAAATTTTCCAGGAAAATATCCATTGATGATAACCTGCGCCGCGCAATATTAATGTTTGCGGTTGCCTTATTGCAAAGCATCGGCACCGGGATTCTTTTGACCGCGATAGGCAATCCCGTCTCCTGGGGCATATTCCTGCGCATCAGTTTCTTCAGCGCGCTCTACACGCTGATGGTTGCGCTTTTGGTATTCAGAATCCCGCAGTTCAGGTTTTAAGATTATGAGGTCTGGCCGTATAAAATTCCTTAATGTCGCACTTATCGCTGCCTTCGCGGTTATCGCCGCAGCCCTTTTAGGCACCGAAGTAATTCAGGGGCGCAGGTTCCGGGAGCTCAGCAATCAAAATTGTATCCGGCTGGTGCCGCAGTTGGGCACGCGCGGCAGGATTCTCGACCGTCAGGGCGAAGTAATCGTGGACAGCTATCTTTCTTACGATGTCATGCTCATGCCGCAAAACGAAGAGGATAACGACAAAGTTTTGACCGGTCTTGCCGGAGTGCTGAGTGACACCCATCAGGAATTAAAACAGAGATTCAGGAAAGGTTTTATCGCGCCATCCCTGCCGGTCACCATTGCCGAAAAGATTCCCGTCAAAAAGGCGATTGCCCTGGAAGAGATGAAGATGGAATTACCCGGCGTCGTCATCCAGCCGCACCCCCTGCGGCATTATCCTTACTCGAGTCTTGCCTGCCATTTATTGGGATATCTGAGCGAGATCGACCACTGGCGGCTGACTAAACTTTCGGATTACGGTTACAAGACGAGGGACATCGTGGGTTTCGGCGGCATCGAGGAAAAATACGATTATTACCTGCGCCAGGAGGAGGGCGGGCTTTCCACTCAGGTAGACCATCGCGGCAGAATGGTTCGCCTGTTGGGTTACCGTCCGCCGCAGGGCGGCAGGGACATTCAGCTGACGCTGGACCTTCGGGTACAGAAACTGGCGGAACAGGCCCTGGTTGGGCAGATTGGCAGCGTGGTGGTAATGGAGCCCAACACCGGCGAGATTATTGCCATGGCAAATAGCCCCAAGTTTAAACCCGCGCTATTTGTCGAAAAGGATTCCGGTTCCGCGGTAGCAAGGCTTTTTACCGACCCCGCCGCGCCTTTAATAAACCGCGCCATCAGCAGCACCTATCCTGCAGGGTCGGTTTTCAAGTTAGTGGTTGCCTCAGCTGCACTGGAGACCGGGAGGATAAACCTTAACACTACCACCACCTGCACCGGGAGTCTTTTGGTGGGACAGCAGGAGTTTTCCTGTTGGGATAGCCACGGCACCCAGAATATAATCGGCGCGATTATGCATTCCTGTAACGTTTTCTTTTACCGTACCGGTTTATTGGTCGGCCCGCAGTCCATCTATGAATATGCCCTGCGTTTCGGGTTCTCCAGGCCCACCGGTATCGACCTGCCTTATGAAGCGAGCGGATTTGTGCCTTCCCCTTTATGGAAAAGGGTGTATCGTTTCAGGACCTGGTTTAACGGCGATACCGCAAATTTTGCCATCGGCCAGGGTGATTTATTAGTCAGCCCCTTACAGATTACCCGCATGATGGCGGTATTCGCTAACCGCGGCTTTCTGGTTACTCCTTACGTTCTTAAATCCGTAGACGGTAAAGACGTCTCTTTATACCAGAGGAAGTTCGTCCGGATTAACCTCAAGGAGGACACCATTAATACTGTCAGGCGGGGTTTACGCAAGGTCACGCAAGAGGGAGGCACTGCGGGTAACCTCTCGGGGTTAGCGGTGGAGCTGGCGGGAAAAACCGGCACTGCCCAGGTCTCACGCGGCCTGCCGCACGGCTGGTTTGTAGGGTTCCTGCCTTATAAAAACCCCAAGTTTGTGCTCTGCGTTTTTCTAGAGCACGGCGGGGCAGGGTATTATGCCAGTACGGCTGCCAAACAAATCATTGAAGGGATGGTCAAGGAGGGCGTGATTTGATGCGCAGGGCCGTTCTGATAATGGTTATCGGAATCTTAATCGCGGTAATCGGGATACTTTCGATTTACAGCAGTATCTACCGCAAGGAAGGCACGCAGTGGCAGTATCTTTACCAGCGCCAGATTCTTTGGGTCATTTTGGGGTTGGCGCTTTTCTTTTTGATGTCCAATATGAATTACCGCCGGCTCTGGGACGCCACCTATTTTCTTTACGGCCTGGCAATACTGTTGTTGCTGCTGGTTTTTCTCCTCGGGATTGTGCGTCTCGGCGCGCAGCGCTGGTTGAAATTCATCTGGTTTAATTTCCAGCCCTCGGAGATAACGAAGCTCATTATGGTGATTTTTATGGCGAGGTATTTCAGCGCCAAGTCCATTGACGACGTTTCGCTCAAGGTAAATAAAATGGGCATCGTAAGGGGCCTGCTTTTGCCGCTGATTTTTGTGGCGCTTCCCGTCGGCCTGATTATAGAGCAGCCGGACCTCGGCAGCGCTACGATAATATTTTTTGTTTTTATTGCAATGGTCTTTATCGCCGGGGTACGATTCAGATACATTATGATATTTATTGCGTTGATTTTATTAAGCCTGCCGGTGTTCTGGCAGGTTCTTCGGGGTTACCAGAAGGAGAGACTCCTGGTTTTTTTAAATCCCAATATCGACCCGCTGGGCGCAGGCTATACCGTTATCCAGGCGAAGATTGCCATCGGCTCGGGCGGCATATTCGGCAAAGGGTGGTTATCCGGCACCCAGAGCCAGCTGCATTTCCTGCCGGAGTCGCACACCGATTTTATTTTTGCCACCTTTGCCGAAGAATGGGGGTTTTTGGGCAGCTGCCTGGTACTGTTTTTATATTACCTGCTTATCCGCGAAGGCATCCTGATTGCCCAGCGCACCTCGGATAATTTCGGAAAACTTTTAGCCCTCGGGATATCGCTGATGCTGGGGATTCAGGTCTTTATCAATGTTGCGATGAACCTCGGGCTGGCGCCGGTGGTAGGACTGCCTTTGCCTTTGATGAGTTACGGCGGTTCCTCGATTATCGTTACCTTTATCGCCCTCGGGATACTGGTGAATATCGACCGCACCCGCGCCGTCTTCTAGAGACGTTTTCCTCGGCAATCGGGACAGTGTCTTTAAAAGTAGAGATACAAGAATAATTTTATGGTTTTGCTTCGCTGTGCTCTAAATTTTTTGCCGTCTGCTACGGTTTACTCGCTGCTTCCGTCAGTAGGCTATCGTAAGGCAGGCGTACTCCAGCAGTTCGTAAATCCTTGCAGACGTCTGCCAAAAAATTTCTTATGCACGCTCCAGCAAAGACCATAAAGTTTTTATCATATAGTTAAAACTAAGTTCAGTAGCAGTAAACTTATTTCGAGTAAGAGGAGGTTTTAGTCAACGGGGTCTGAAATAGAGATTTTATGCTTTTAGCTGGAGCGCACATTAGGATTTTTACGGCAGAAGTGCGCAAGGGGTTACGGCGAGAGAGAGTATGTCTTACCCGCGATAGCCTTTACGAGAGCGAGCCGTAAACCGTAGCGCACGGCGTAAAAATCCAGTGCGCGAAGCAAAAGCATAAAATCAATTTAGTATCCTGCTAATAAACCAAGACAGGCCCGCTAAGAATATAATATGCTACCCGACGATTTATTATTAGGCGTGCGCAAGCCCGGCCGCTACATCGGCAGGGAATGGAACGTAGCGCAGAAGGATTTTTCCAAAGCAGCGGTGCGGTTCGCGCTTTGCTTCCCCGACCTTTATGAAGTGGGGATGAGTAACCTCGGCCTGCGCATCATCTACGGCCTGCTCAATGCCATGCCCGATGTTTGCTGCGAGAGGTTTTTTGCCCCGGCTTCGGATATGGAGGAGGCGCTGTGCTCGCGCGGCCTGGAATTGACCTCGCTGGAATCTGGCCAGAGATTGCGTGATTTTGATTTCATCGGTTTTTCGCTGGGGTATGAATTAAATTACACCAATGTCTTGAATATCTTGGAGGTGGGCGGAGTTCCCCTTAAGGCGTCGCAGCGCGGCCATAATTTTCCCCTCGTAATCGGCGGCGGACCCTGCGTTCTGAATCCCGAACCGCTGCACGATTTCTTTGACCTTTTCCTGCTCGGCGAAGCAGAGGAAGCCGTTGTTGAGATAATCGAGGTTTATGCCGGTGTTCGCGAAGAGTTCAAACAAGGCCGGCTCAGCAAAGAAGAACTTCTTCTGCGGCTTTCGGCTATTGAAGGGGTGTATGTACCTTCCTTTTATGAATCATCTTATGATAGCGAGGGCAGGATACGGGATTTTAAAGTCAAGGTAAAGCAGGCTCCTGCCAGGGTCAGAAAGCGGTTTATAAAGGACCTCGATAAAAGTTATTATCCTCTGGAATGGCTGGTGCCTTACATCGAAGTAATCCACGACCGCATTACCTTGGAGATTATGCGCGGTTGCCCCAACCGCTGTAATTTCTGTCAGGCCCGCGCGCAGTATTTTCCGCTGCGCCTCAAAAAATTAGATAACGTCCTTGGCCTTGCGTCTTCCGCCTACCGCTCCAGCGGCTACGAGGAGATATCCCTCGGCGGCCTCTCGGTCAGCGATTATCCGGCCATAGAAGAACTTCTTGGCAGGATGGTATGCCTGTTTAAAGAAAAGGGAGTGAGCGTTTCTCTGCCTTCTATTAAACCGCGTATGATGGTGGGGAATCTTTCCTCTTTACTGGCGACCGTAAAAAAAACCGGCCTCACCTTTGCCCCCGAGGCAGCCAGCGAAAAATTGCGGCGGCTGCTGAACAAAGATTTTGATAACGCAGAATTTTTGCGCAGCCTGGAAGAGGCCTTTAAGAGCGGCTACCGTCACGTGAAACTATATTTTATGACCGGCCTGCCGCAGGAGGAATATCCCGACCTTGATGCTATCGTGGATTTGGCAATGCAGGTATCGGGTTTAAGAAGGAAAGTGGCCGGCGGCGCAGCCCAGGTCAATATAAGCATCAATACCATGATTCCCAAACCCCAGACCCCATTTCAGTGGGTAGCGATGGACGGTCTGGAGAAAATCAGGGGAAAGCAGACCTATATCAGAAAAAAGGTCAGGAGCCCCAAATTAAAATTGCACTTTCATAACCCGCAGATGAGTTATCTTGAGGGGGTATTTTCGCGCGGAGACAGAAGGTTGAGCGCGGTTCTGCTGGCGGCATTCCAAAAAGGTGCGCGTTTTGACGGCTGGGACGATTATTTTGTTTTTGAGCGCTGGCTGGATGTTTTTAAAGAATGTAATATCGAGCCGGATTTTTACCTGCGGCCGAGGGACAAAAACGAAATCTTGCCCTGGGACCACCTTGATGTCGGCATCGATAAAGAAACCCTGCTTAGGGACGCCTTGCATTAAAAAATTAGCCCAAAAGATTTTTTTATGGTAAAATAAAAAAAATGATACGCTACTGCCGCATATTGGTTATTAATAACGACGAGGCCCTCTCCCGCTACCTGCGGGAGAAACTTATTATCAGCGGCGGCTTTGACGTTTCGTTTAAGAACAGCGTCCGCGAAGGATTAGAGGCCTTTACCGACAATAATTTTGATGTCGTCCTCGCGCATTATCTGGCGCCGGATGCCGCCACCCAGGAGCTGGTAGAGAAGTTAAAAAAATCCGATCCTGACTGCGTCATTATCCTTTTTTTGCCGGAGCCGAATCCGGACTTAGAGGATGAGCTGGCAAGCCTCGGCGTCTATGGTTTCATCAGCCATCCCTTAAACGTAGAAAAACTTTTTTTCCTGCTGAGGAAGGGCGCGCAGCTGCACAGTTTACTGCTTGCCAACCGCAAATTCATTCAGAACGCGCAGGAGCAGAATTCGTCTTTACAGAAACAGAATACGCTTTTGGCCAAGAGGATCGAGGAATCCAGCAAGAACCTCGCGCGCCTTTACGGCGACCTGCGCGCCACCTACATGCGCACCATCAAGGTTCTGGCGCAGGCCATTGATGCCCGCGACCACTACACCCACAGCCACTCCGAAAACGTCGCCCTCTATGCCACTGGTATTGCCGAAGAGATGGGGTTTTCTGCGGATGAGGTTGAGAAAATCCACGAGGCCTGCGAATTGCACGACTTAGGCAAAATCGGCGTAGGGGACGATATCTTGTCCAAGGATTCCGGGCTGAACAGGGAAGAGTGGGACCAGGTCAAGCGCCATCCCACTACCGCCGCCCAGATTCTGGAACCCCTGACTTTTCTCGATGACGTTATCGCCCTGGTAAAACAGCACCACGAGAATTATGACGGTTCGGGCTATCCGCTCGGCCTTAGGGGTAACGATATACTGCTGGGGGCCCGCATCATACGTGTCGCGGATGCCTATGAAGCGATGCGTTCGGCGCGTTCCTACCGTAAAACCCCTCTGACCAAAGAGGAAGCAGTGGCCGAGATTAAAAAGAACAGCGGCAGCCAATTCGACCCCCAGGTCGTGGAGGCATTTCTGAAAATAATCAATAAATTATAGTTTTACCCAACTCTATGTGATATAAAGAAATTGCTCTTTATTCAAAGCGTAAAATTAATCAAAAAATACTTGACAATTGCGGCATTTTTTGTTATATTTTTAATCCCCTTGAGAAAGGGAGCCACAATAACAATATTGTGAAAACCAAAAGAGGTATTGACAAACTTGGGTAGCTAGTTTCTCGACTAAAAGGCGCCATTTTAAGGCGTCCCGTAAGTTAGTCGGGACGCCTTTTTATTTGCTCTTTTGATAATTAGGTAGTCAAGCGTGCCCCGAAGGAATCCCAAAAGGATTCTTTAGGGTCAGAAGAGTTTTAAAAACCAAGAGCCTTTATTCAAACTCATCTCGATATTTTTCGGAGGGTTTGATCCTGGCTCAGAGTGAACGCTGGCGGCGTGGATTAGGCATGCAAGTCGCGCGATACTCCGGGTGGAGAGGTTGAAGCCGCAAGGCAGATGCCGATTCGTCCGGGGATATAGCGGCAAACTGGTGAGCAATGCGTGAGTAATTTACCTCTAAAACGGGGATAGCCTCGCGAAAGTAAGGGTAATACCCGATGTGTCAGTCTTCCGCAAGGGAGGCTTGGTAAAGGTAGTCCGCAAGGATTGCTGTTTAGAGATGAGCTCACGCCCTATCAGCTAGTTGGTAGGGTAATGGCCTACCAAGGCTATTGACGGGTAGGTGGCCTGAGAGGGTGGTCACCCACACGGGGACTGAGACACTGCCCCGACTCCTACGGGAGGCTGCAGTCGAGAATATTTAGCAATGGACGAAAGTCTGACTATGCGACGCCGCGTGAGGGATGAAGGTCTTCGGATCGTAAACCTCTTTCGATGGGGAAGAAGCCCTGCGTTGAACAGGGTTGACGGTACCCAGAGAAGAAGCCACGGCTAACTCCGTGCCAGCAGCCGCGGTAATACGGAGGTGGCGAGCGTTACTCGGATTCATTGGGTGTAAAGGACAGGTAGGTGGCTATGCAAGTTGGGGGTGAAATCCTGCGGCTCAACCGCAGAACTGCCTTCAAAACTGCATAGCTTGAGGCTGGGAGAGGAAAGCGGAATTCCCGGTGTAAGGGTGAAATCTGTAGATATCGGGAGGAACACCAGT